>NZ_JBEYVP010000061.1:0-49312 GCF_040644035.1 Streptomyces sp. NPDC047042
TTCCCCAGCGGCGGCGGTGTCAGGAAGTACACGAGTGCGGAGGGCAGCAAGCTCACCGACACCACCCGCTTCGACGAGGCGAGCGGAAAGCTCGTCTCCACGATCGTGGAGACCCTCTCCCCCGGCACGCTCACCGCCGACCCGGACGTGGAGGCGGGCGGTGACGCGGACGCCGCCGCCCCTCTGGGCGTGGACACCCTCACCCCCACCTACACGTGGAAGCAGGCCGTCACCGGCACCGATTCCTGGCGGGTGACGGGGGTCGGCAACGTCGCCGACGGCGTCCTGTCGTCCGCCGGCTACGACACCAAGGGCCGCATCGCTTCGATCAAGGAAGCCGCCGCAGGGGAAACCCCCGAGCAGTCGGTGACGGTGAAGTACTCGGCCGCGACGACGGCCACCGCCGCCGCCGCGGGTGAGTTCGCGGGACGGGTCAAGGAGATCACCGTCACGACCGGTGCCACCACCCAGACCCTGGCCCGCTACGCCTACGACACCACCGGGCTGCTGCGGTCGGTCGCCAACCCCGTCGAGGGCACCGACACCGTCTCCTCCTACGACTACGACACCACCGGCCGCGTCTCCGACGTCGCCTCCCCCTCCAACGGCACCTGGGACCTGTCCTTCCCCGGCGACGCGGTCGCCCCGAACGTCGAGGCGGTGGGTCCTGCCCGTCCGACCTCGCAGTCGGTGTTCTCGGGTGCCTCCGGCATCACCGACACCACTGTGACGACGCCGCCGGCCACGGATTTCACCACGGGTGAGATCTCCGACCCGCAGGCCTACCCCCGTCACTGCAACCGTGCCACGGACTGGCTGTGGTACCTGGAGAGCGGCTGCGCGGCGTGGGCGGCGCACTACGGCTGGCACAAGCCGCTGTGGAAGCAGACCCCGACCAAGCACTGGGTCGTGGGCATCAACAACGACGGCTGCAGCACCCCCGGTCCGAACGTCAGCAAGCCGGGCGGCTTCAACTTCCGTACCGCGTGCGACATGCACGACTACGGCTACGGCCTGATCGGCAACACGTACAAGGGCTACCGCTACTACCTCGACCGCAACAAGAAGGCCGCTGTCGACAACGCGTTCCACACCACGATGAAGACCTACAGCTGCAAGGCCTACTTCATCACCAAGCGGCCCGCCTGCCGGACCTTCGCCTACGCCTACTACAAGGCCGTCGGCCTCAAGGGCAGGCCCGTCAACGGCGCCAACGCCACCTGACCCACCAAGCGTGACCGGGCCGGGTGGCAGAGCCCCACGCCACCCGGCCCCCCTCCTCCTCGCACCTGCCTTTCTCGCACACCTCTCACACACCCTTCCGGGCCGAGCCACGCCCGTTTCCCGTTGGAGCAGCATTGAAGAGACCGATATGGGCAGCGGTGGTCACCGTGATGATGACCGCGGCCATCGGCGCGGTTCCGGCCCACGCAGCCGTCGCACTCACCAGCGCCACTACGGCAGCCGCGGAAGCGGCAGTGACAGCGGTGGCCGAGGGTGATCCGATCGACCCGCCGCTGTACGACGAGACCGCCGACGGCGCCACCGTGCGCGTCAACGTCGTCACCAAGGACCGCGCCGACCTGGCCGACGCTGCGGCTGCCGGCACCACGCGGCAGTCGTTCGAGACCCTGCCCGTCGTCACCCTCGAAGTCGACCAGAAGGGGCTGCAGGACCTCGCCGCCCAGCCCGGCGTGGTCAGCGTCACCGAGGACGTTGCCTCGCGGCCCACCGCCGACGACGACAGCGTCTCTCTCAGCAGCGCGGAGGACACCGCCGACGCGGCCACGGCAGCGGGCGCGACCGGTCAGGGCGGCACGATCGCCGTCCTGGACACCGGCGTCGACACCAGCCACCCCTACCTCAAGGGCCGGATCGTCGCCGAGGCATGCTTCTCGCCGATCGTCCCCGACTCCTCCGCCACCAGCCTCTGCCCCAACGGAACCGCCCAGCAGGAGGGCACGGGCAGCGCGAACACCGGCACCGGGCCCTGCCTGACCGTCCACGGCTGCGACCACGGCACCCACGTCGCGGGGATCGCCGCCGGCAACGGCGCAAACCTCACCGGCGCACCCGCCGCCGGCACCGCCCCCGGCGCGAACATCGTCGCCATCCAGATCTTCAGCCAGTTCAACTCCGAGGACTTCTGCGGCACCCCCGAAGACACCCCCTGCGTCGCCAGCTTCGCCAGCGCCCAACTCGCAGGCCTCGAAAAGGTCCTGCAACTCAAGCAGGCCGGCACGCCCATCGTCGCGGCGAACCTCAGCCTCGGCTCCGGCCGCTACACCACCGCCTGCGACAACGACGCCCGCAAGAAGGTCATCGACGACCTCCTCACCGCCGGAGTCGCCACCGTCGTCGCGGCCGGCAACAACGCCTACGACAACGCCGTCACCAGCCCCGGCTGCGTCTCCTCCGCCATCACCATCGGCTCCACCACCGCCGACGACCAGCTCTCCGCCTTCACCAACCGCGGCCCGCTGCTGGACCTGTTCGCCCCCGGCACCAGCATCCTCTCCTCCGTGCCCGGCGGCGGCTACGCCACCAAGAGCGGCACCTCCATGGCCGCACCCCACGTGGCAGGCGCCCTCGCCGTCCTCCACCAGGCCTTCCCCGACAAGAGCATCACGAGCCTCGAGTCGCTCCTGAAGAACACCGGCAAACCCATCACCTACACAGGGGCCACCACCCCCCGCATCGACCTCACCAAGGCACTCGGTTACACGCCCGACAGGACCGGCGACTTCAACGGCGACGGCAAGTCCGACGCCGCCTACCTGTACGGCTACGAGCCCAACGCCGACGGCACCAACCACTCCGCCCTGTGGCTGCAGGCCTCGACCGGCAGCGGCTTCGCCAGCCCGGTCAAGAAGTGGGACTCGGGCGGCGGCTCCTGGGACGGAACCCTCAGCAAGCCCGTCTCCGGTGATTTCAACGGCGACGGCAAGTCCGACGTGGCCGTCCTCTACAAGTACGCCAACACCGCCGACGGACGCGGCCACTCCGCCCTGTGGACCTTCACCTCAACCGGCACCGGCTTCAACAACCCCGCCAAGGTCTGGGACTCGGGCGGCGGTTCCTGGGCCTGGGACAGCAGCAAGCTCGTGGCCGGTGACTTCAACGGCGACGGCAAGTCCGACGTGGCCGTCCTGTACAAGTACGCCAACACCGCCGACGGACGCGGCCACTCCGCCCTGTGGACCTTCACCTCCACCGGCACCGGCTTCAACGCCCCCGCCAAACTGTGGGACTCCGGCGACGGCTCCTGGACCTGGGACAACTCCGCCCTCATGGCGGGCGACTTCAACGGCGACGACAAGTCCGACGTGGCCGTCCTCTACCGCTACGCCAACACCGCCGACGGACGCGGCCACAGCGCCCTGTGGACCTTCACCTCCACCGGCAGCGACTTCAACAACCCCGCCAAGGTCTGGGACTCCGGCGCGGGTTCCTGGACCTGGGACAACAGCAAGCCCGTGACCGGCGACTTCAACGGCGACGGCAAGTCTGACGTAGCCGTCCTCTACCGCTACGCCAACACCGCCGACGGACGCGGCCACAGCGCCCTGTGGACCTTCACCTCCACCGGCACCGGCTTCAACGCCCCCGCCAAACTGTGGGACTCCGGCGACGGCTCCTGGACCTGGGACAACTCCGCCCTCATCGCAGGCGACTTCAACGGTGACGGCAAGTCCGACGTCGGCGCCTTCTACCGGTACGCGAACACCGCCGACTCACGCGGCCACTCCGCCCTGTGGACCTTCACCTCCACCGGCACCGACCTCAACAACCCGGTCAAGGTCTGGGACTCGGGTGCCGGCGACTGGTCCTGGAGCCGGACCAAGACCATCTGACCCGGACGCGACCACCTGACAGAGCGCGCCCCGCCGGAACCACCTGACAGAGCGCTCCCAGGCCCGTAACCACCCCTGGAACACCCGTCCCGGGTGGCGGAGAACACACCGCCGCCCGGGACGCCCTGCGTTCCGCGTTCCGCGTTCCGTTGTTCCACCGCGCTCTCGGCTCAGAGGTCGTACACGACTGTGACGGGCGCGTGGTCCGACCAGCGCTCGGCGTGGGTCGCCGCCCGCTCGACGTACCCCTTGACCGCCTTGGCGGCGAGCCCCGGCGTCGAGATCTGGTAGTCGATGCGCCATCCCGAGTCGTTGTCGAAGGCCCGCCCCCGGTAGGACCACCACGAGTACGGCCCCTCGACCTCCGGGTGCAGGGCCCGCACCACATCCACGAAGCCGCCGTCCCCCTCGTCGAGTACGCGCCCGAGCCATTCGCGCTCCTCCGGCAGGAACCCGGAGTTCTTCTGGTTGGCGCGCCAGTTCTTGAGGTCCGCGGGCTGGTGGGCGATGTTCCAGTCGCCGCACACGACGACCTCGCGGCCGTCGGCGGCGGCCCGCTCCCGCAGACCCTTGAGGTAGGCGAGGAACTCGCCCATGAAGCGGACCTTCTCGTCCTGCCGCTCGGTGCCGACCTCACCCGAGGGCAGATACAGACTCGCGACGGTGACCCCGGGCAGATCGGCCTCGACGTACCGGCCGCTGTCGTCGAACTCCTCCGACCCGAAGCCGACCTGGACGCGGTCGGGCTCGCGGCGGGTGTAGAGGGAGACGCCGGCGCGGCCCTTGGCAGCGGCGGGGGCGTGCGTGACGTACCAGCCCTCGGGCGCGCGGACCTCCTCCGTCAGCTGCTGCGGTTCGGCGCGCACCTCCTGGAGGCACAGCACATCGGCGGAGGTCTCGGCGAGCCACTCCACGAAGCCCTTCTTCGCGGCGGCGCGGAGTCCGTTCACATTCACACTGGTGACAGTCAGCACCCGGGCACGATACCCGCAGACCGAAAACGCCTGGCGGCGGCAACATGCATAGATGTACCTTGAGCGGTATGAATATCCGCCGGGTCTCCTTCGACCACCCCGACGCCGTCAAGCTCAACGACCAGGTCCAGGCCGAGTACGCCGCCCGCTACGAGGACGAGGGCGACGCCACCCATCTCGACCCGGCGATGTTCGATCCGCCGTCCGGCCTGTATCTGATCGCGTACGACGAGCAGGACCGCCCGGTGGCCACGGGCGGCTGGCGCGGCCACGACGAGGAGTCCGAGGAAGGCTATCTGCCCGGCGACGCCGAGCTGAAGCGGATGTACGTCGTCGAGGAGGCCCGCGGACTCGGCCTGGCCCGCCGCATACTCGCCGCCCTGGAGGAGGACGCCCGCGCCGCCGGCCGCACCCGTATGGTCCTGGAGACGGGTGACCGACAGCCGGAGGCCATCGCCCTCTACACCTCCAGCGGCTACGAACCCTCCGCGAAGTTCGGCTACTACCGCCACCACGAGGCAAGCCTCTGCTTCGCCAAGAGCCTTTAGCGGCCCGCCCGGCAGCCCTTCCGGTCAGGCCGGTCAGGCCCGCAGATAGGTGAGCACCGCCAGCACCCGGCGATGCGTCTCGTCCGCCGGAGGCAGATCCAGCTTGGTGAGAATGCCGCCGATGTGCTTGCCGACGGCAGCCTCGGAGACCACCAGCTCGCGGGCTATGGAGCCGTTGGACCGGCCCTCGGCCATCAACGCCAGCACCTCGCGCTCACGCGGGGTCAGCCGCTCCAGCGGATCCCGCCGCCGGCGCAGCAACTGTCGTACGACTTCGGGGTCGACGACCGTACCGCCGGCCGCGACCCGGCCCAGCGCGTCGACGAACTCCTGGACCTGGCCGACCCGGTCCTTGAGCAGATAGCCGACCCCGGTGCCGTCGCCGGAGTCGAGCAGTTCGGCGGCGTAGGCCCGCTGGACGTACTGGCTGAGGACCAGCACGGGCAGCGCGGGCCGGGCCTCCCGCAGCTTCACCGCCGCGTGCAGCCCCTCGTCCTGAAAGCCGGGCGGCATGCGTACGTCCGTCACCACGATGTCGGGTTCCTGCTCGGCGACCGCCGCGAGCAGCGCCTGCGCGTCCCCGACGGCCGCCACGACCTCGTGGCCGACGCGGGTGAGCAGCCCGATCAGCCCCTCCCTCAGCAGCACGCTGTCCTCGGCGAGGACTATGCGGAGCCCTCGGTTCGATCCGTCAACTGGCTCCACTCGCAAGGAATCTCCACCCGCAGCGACGTCGGTCCACCCGGCGGGCTGGACAGGGAAAGTCTGCCATCGAGCACTGACACCCGGTCGGCGAGCCCGGTGAGCCCGCTGCCGCCGGAGGCGTCCGCACCGCCCCGTCCGTCGTCCCGCACGGTGACGACGAGCCGGCCGTCGCGGTGGCCGCCGGCGACCTCGGCCCGGCTCGCCCCGCTGTGCCTGTCCACGTTGGCGAGCGCCTCGCAGACCACGAAGTACGCGGCGGACTCCACGGCCCGGGGAAGCCGGCCGGGCACGTCGAACCCCGTGACATCCACGGAGACCACGGACCGGTCGGCCGCGTCGGACACCGCGGCCTGGAGCCCGTAGTCCGCGAGGACCTGGGGATGGATCCCGTGGATCAGCTCACGCAGCTCCTCCAGCGCGCTCCCCGCCTGCTCCTGCGCCTTGGCGAGCTGATCGGCGAGCGGCCCCGGCGGCGCGTCCAGCCGGGCCAGCCCGAGCGTCACCGACAGGGCGACCAGGCGCTGCTGGGCCCCGTCGTGCAGATCACGCTCGATACGCCGGCGCTCCGCCTCGAAGGCGTCGACCAACCGGACGCGGGAGCGGGCGAGTTCGACGACCCGCTCCCCCAGCTCGACATCGCGCCCTGCGATCAGCAGCCGCGTCAGCCCGGCCCGCGCCCCGGCGACGACCCCGAGGACATAGACGCCCAGGGCCAGCAGCACCAGTCCGCCGATCGAGCAGCCGAAGGCGGTCGGCCAGTCGGTGACCGTCCACTGCTTGAGCACCTTGGCCTCCTGCCCGTCGCCGACGGTGGCCATCAGCACCGGAGTCGCGATCACGGACACGGGGAACAACAGCCCGACGCCGACGACCAGGGCGTCCACGGGCCACAACAGCCCCGCGAACAGCAGCGTGTATCCGAGCTCCCGCCAGGTCGCCCGCTCCCCCAGTCGCACCGCCAGCCAGGCCCGCAGCCCCGGCGCGACCGGCGCCCGATGCGGATCGGGCACCGGCCCTGGCTCGACGATCCGCAGCCTGAGCCGCTCGACACGGGCCACGGGTATCCCGGCCAGGGCGAGGGCGGCGAGCAGCGGCAGGCCCACCAGCACGAGGGTGAGGGTTGCGCCGGTCACCGCGAGGGCCAGGACCAGCACCAGGACGAAAGATCCGGTCACCGCCCCGCTGACCAGATAGGCGACAGCCCGCCAGGGCCACCACGACAACGCAAAACCCGGCCGGGCCATGGCCTGCCACACGTTCTTCGGATGCATACGGATCACGGTAGGAGGCACCGGCGAACCGGGCGATGGGCCCAGTGGGCGTCCTCGGGGTATGGCTGGCCCTACCCCGACACTGCGGGACTCGACCGCCCGAACCATGACATTACCTGTCGATCGTAATATTAATTACACCAGACCACAAATTACGATGGGGACACCTGGCAATGGCCCGGCGGAGTCGAGGGAGGAACTCAGTGGCGCGCTACACCAAGGAACACAAACAGGTGACGCGGCAACGGATCATCGAGCGGGCCGGCCGCCGGTTCAAGCAGGACGGCATCGACGGTTCCGGTATCTCCACGCTGATGTCGGACGCCGGGCTCACCAACGGAGCGTTCTACGCCCACTTCGAGTCCAAGGACGACCTCGTCGCCAACGTCGTCGCCCAGCAACTGCGCACACAGGTGGAGCACTACGACACCCTGCGGCCCGGCCGCGACGGACTCGAGGATCTCATCCGCGGGTATCTGTCACCCCAGCACCGGGACAACCCCGGCGACGGCTGCCCGAGCGCCGCCCTCCTCGACGAGATCGGCCGCTGCGGCGACGCGACCAAGGACGCCTACACCGACGGCGCGAGGGCCATCCTGGACGAGCTCGCCGCCCGCCTGGCACCCGGGGATCCGCAGTCCGCCCACGGTCAGGCCATCGGCATCTACACCATGGCGGTGGGAACGCTGCAGCTGTCCCGCGCGCTCTCCGACCGGAAGTTCTCCGACGAGGTCCTCGAGCGGGGAATCGAGAACGTCCTCGCCGTCGCGCGCTGCCAGTCGGTACCGACCGAGTGACCACCTGACAGACGCCAGGACACCGGTGCAGGTCAGTCACGTAGACAGGTGACCAGAGCCGCCCACACCCCACCCGGCGCCACGGCTCTGCGTCAACATCTTCGGTCTTCGGCCCGTACGCCGACCGCACGCCGACCGCACGCCGACCGCACCGCGACCCTACGGCCGGCCGAAGAACTCGAGGGCTGTCGGCACGAACTGCTCGTGGTACTGGAAGATGCCGCCGTGGCCGCCGTCGGGGTAGATCACCAGTTCGGAGTTGGGCAGGCGGCGGTCCATGTCGTAGGTGTTGGACGTCGGGACCATGCGGTCGTCGTCGCCGTTGGCGACGAGCACGGGGATCTTGATGACGGACAGGTCCTGCGGCCGTGCCAGGCCCCAGCGGTGGATGGCCTTGAGCTGGGAGAAGTAGGACTTGAGAGCGATCGCCTTGTCCCGGTCCTGGGTGCGTTCCTTGAGGCGGGCCAGGAACTGCTTGCCGGCGCGGATGCCGTTGGGGGTGCGGGTGAAGAAGAGGAACTGCTTGACGTCCTGGAAGGTGAGCAGTGCCCGGAGGGTGTCGTAGTGGGAGATCCGGGTGACGTTCTTGATGCCTTCGCCTCCGGCCGGGCCGGTGCCGGCGAGGATCAGTCTGCGGATGAGCTGCGGGTCGGTCTGGGCGATGACCTGGGCGATCATGCCGCCCATCGAGAAGCTGAGGACGTCCACCTTCTCGAAGCCCAGCGCTCGGATGAAGGTGACGGAGTCCCTGGCCATCTCCTCGATGGTCTTGGGCGTCTTGCCGGTGGTAGCGCCCACGCCCCTGAGGTCGAAGGTGATCACCCGGTGCTTGGCGGCGATGCCGTCGACGACCCGGGGGTCCCAGTTGTCGAGGACCGCGGCGAGGTGGGTGATGAAAATGATCGGCATGCCGGTGCGGGGGCCGAGGTCGCGGTAGGCGAAGGTCACTCCGTCGGCGGTGACGGTGCGGGTCTGCGCGTTCTTGTACGACGTCACCACGTCACCTCGTGTTTCGCGTGCGTTCACGGTCGTGCCCTTCAATGCGGTTTCCAGGTCTCCCGACTGCGACTGCGGTCCGGGGCCGGCGGCCGGAGGAGGTCCCGGCCGACGATTGAAGTATGACCATACTTTCATCGGGCCGCAAGTGGGCGAGCCGATCGAGACGAAGTTATTGAATTACATTCACAATGCAATACATTGGAGGAGACGACGGAGGCGAGTGGCCCTCCCGGCGGCAGAGGGGTGTGTGGGGTGCGATACAGGAAAGAGCACAAGCAGGCGACCAGACAGCGGATCATCAAGACGGCGGGCCGCCGCTTCAAGGAGGACGGCATCGACGGCTCGGGCATCACGGCGCTCATGAAGGACGCCGGGCTCACCAACGGCGCCTTCTACACCCACTTCACGTCCAAGGACGACCTCGTGGCCACCACGATCGCCGACCAGCTGCACGCCCAGAACGCGACCATCGTCGCGCACGCGGAACCGGGCCGCGCAGGCCTCGAACAGATCGTGCGCTGGTACCTCTCCCCCTGGCACCGCGACAGCCGCGACGTCGGCTGCCCCTCCGCAGCCCTGCTCGACGAGATCGGACGCTGCACACACCCGACCAAGCAGGCCTACACCGAGGGCGTACTGGTGGTCGCCGACGGCATCGCCGCCCGCCTGGCACCACACGACCCGCTCTCGGTCCGCGCCGTGGCACTCAGCTCGTACGCCATGATGGCCGGCACACTCCAGCTCTCCCGAGCCCTGGCCGACCCCCAACTCGCCGACCAAGTCCTCGATCAGGGCATCCACAACGCCCTCGCGCTACTGGACGTCGAACACGAACGCACTTGCGCGGTGCGCTGACGGACGTTGGCGGGGGGCCGGGGAGCGCACTCCGCTCGCACTCCGCACGGCCCAGGCCGCGGCAACTCCGCCGCTGGCACGACACCCTCGTGCAGGAAGAGTGGATCACTCGACAGCCGCATCCTGCACGTCGGCGACCCGGCGCCCCGTGGGCCCGCCGGACAGGGCGCGGCGACGAGGAGCAAGGCCGCAGCGCGGCAAGGCCGTTGACACACGAGGCCCGCTGATCGCACGCGCGGTACGGGCCGCCCGCGTCGCCGACAACGCCGCTGCTATCGCGGCCACCTGCCGAGCAGGACCGGGCGCACGAGATCCAAGGCGGCAGCGGAAGTTCGTAAGGGGAAGTTCGTGGGGGGGGGAAGTTCGTAGGGGGAAGTTCGTAGGATGACGGGCAGGGCGAAGCCGTAGCGCAGAGGTCGTCGCGCGCGGTCTCCAAAACCGCGAGGACGCCGGTTCGAATCCGGCCGGTTTCGCCTGGGCCTGCGGCCTTCGGCGTTAGCCAGGATCACGCTCGCCATGTCTCCTTGCTTCTGGCCGACCTGGACCGCCTGATGATGCTCTGCGGTTCGTGCTGCAGCGTCTGAACAAGTCGCCCCCAGATACGCGGCACGGCCTCGAACTGAACCGGCCTGAAGGTGTGTTGAGGACCGGACCCTTGAATCCCCAGCCTCCACTGACACTTGAGTGAAAGCCCGTGAGGCAATCCAGATCTGGAACACGGCCGTTCCGTCGATCAGGTCGGCCGCCGGTCCCTTGTTGGGCTTCTTCCGCACTCGCCGCACGGTAGGGCAGGTCGTAGCCGGGCCGCCGACCGCGGCCCGGTTCACGCCGTCAGCGGCGACGAGGGGACGAGGGGACGAGGCCATGTCATGAACGAACGCACTGACACGTTCAGCTCCGGCAGACGTGCGGTCACGTTCCGGGTCATGGGTGTCCTCGAGGTCACCGGCGGCCTCATCACCGCCTGGCGCGACGGGTTGGGAGCTACGGTAGGGGGGTGTGGGCGGCTCGGTGGTGGACGTAGTCGCTGGTGTGCTGTTCGGCCCAGCCCTGCAGGTGTCGCAGTGCGGTGGTGGCGCCGCGGGCGAGGTCGGTCAGGGCGTACTCCACCGTCGGTGGGCGGCTGGCGTGCACGGTGCGGGTGATCAGTCCACCGGCTTCGAGGTCGCGGAGGGTCTGCGCGAGCATCTTGTCGCTGACGCCGCCGGCACTCCGGCGCAGCTCGGACCAGCGTTGCGGGCCGTCCATGAGATCCACCAGGACCAGGGTGGCCCACCGGGCCGTGACCAGGTCGAACAGCTGCCTGCTGGGGCAGGAGGGATTGCGGACGTTACCTCGCGCGCTTTCCTGCACGTGCTCACCTCACCTGAAGGTATGTACTTCCCAATAGAAAGTAACTCAGTGACAGTGAGTGGGCCAACCCTGATCGTCAAGGAGTGCCTGCGATGACCGACGATGCCGTGACCCCCGCCGCGAACACCGTGACGGTGCTCGGCGGCCCCACCGCCCTGATCCACCTGGCCGGATGGACACTGCTGACCGACCCGACCTTCGACGCCGCCGGCACGGAGTACCAGGACGGCCCGGTCCTGGTGCGCAAGACCGCCGACCCGGCGCTGAAGCCCGCACAACTGCCCGCCCTCGACGCCGTCGTGGTCAGCCACACCGGGCACCAGGACAACCTCGACACCGCCGGGCGTACGGTGGCCTCCGGCGCCTCGGAGGTGTTCACCACCGTCGCCGGCGCCACCGATCTCGGGGGCGCGGCCGTCGGCCTGGAGCCCTGGCAGACCCGGACCCTGTCGAAGCCGGGCCGCACGCCGCTGAACATCACCGCGGTCCCCGCCCGCCACGGTCCCGTCGGCACCGAGGCCATCACCGGTCCGGTCACCGGCTTCCTCCTGCACACCGACGACGGGTCGGCACCGACGGTGTACGTCTCCGGTGACACCGTCGACCTGGACTCGATGAGCGACCTGGCCGGCCGGTACCGCGTCGACGTGGCGCTGCTGCACCTGGGCGCGGCCGGCTTCGAGGAACTCGGCGACATACGACTGTCGCTGACCGCGGTCCAGGCCGTCGAGGCCCGCCGCCGCCTCGGCGACCCCCTGGTGGTGGCCGTGCACGCCGAGGGCTGGGCGCACTACACCGAGGACCGCGACCACGTCCAGCAGGTCTTCGAAGACTCTGGCGTCCCCCTGCGTTGGCCCACCCCGGGCCGGCCCATCACCCTGCCGGACCCGCACACCCATTGACACCTCACCCGGCGCCGCCACCAATGCCCCTGCCTGCTCGGCGAAGAACGTGGCGAAGTGGTCGGCGCCGGGTGCCTTGTGCGGCAGAACGTTGCGGACCCAGTCTTGGGTGAGCTCGGCGCCGAGCGTGAGGACGGGTGGAGTCAACGGGCCGTAGGTGTTCTCGTCCGCGCAGCCCGAGCCCGCCAAGGGCGACCTCGTCGAGGCGTACCTGGCCCGCAGGGACGGGCGCTGGCTCCAAAGCCTTGCCCCCCCAGGTCGACACGGCCGCGCAAACTCCGCAGGAGCGGCCGCCAGCCGTCTTCGACCAGCAGGCCGAGGACGATCCAGCCGACGGCGATCAGCGCCCTGCGGAGCAGCGGACTCCCGAGGTTCACGCCTCGCACGATACGGAATGGGCGGCTCCGGGGTGACCGAGCCGCAAATGCAAGAATCCCGCCCAACTCCGAGAGTTGGACGCGATCTTGATCCGTTGACTAGCTCACCAACGGTATTGCGGTGGGGTGTTCACGAGTGGGGCTGACGTGCGGCGCCGCGAGGCCCCGAAGATCGCTCCCCATGCCACCGAAGATCATTACCCGAATGGCAGATCGAGGTGACCAGCGGCGGCCGCATCTGGTATCTCCTCGACGCTTCCCGGGCAACCTGTTGGATCACCTTCGCAGGTACGGGGCACCCACGAGCAACAGACCGGCGCTGACAGCCCCGTGAGCCGCGGGACAGGGCAGCGAAATCGACCGCCCTGTCCGCCCTCTGGCATTCAAGCCCAGAAACGACGAAGTCCCGTCCGATCGAAGTGATCGGACGGGACTTCGTGAACCGCCTACGAGCCAACTCGTGAACGGCCCCGGCCGGTCAGGAGAGGGATTTGTACGACCCCCAGCCGCTCCCGACCTTCGTAGGCGCCCCGAACGCCCCCTTCCCGTCCCCGCTCTGGCGGTACAGGTTGCCCGCGGTGTCGCGGGCGACGAGGTCGGACCGGCCGTCGCTGTTGAGGTCGCCGACGCCGACGACGGCGTTGTACGAGGCTCCCCAGGAACCGAACAGCTTCGTACGGGCTTTGAAGGTGCCCCTGCCCGTGCCGCTGAACCGGTACAGGTTGTTGGCCTTGTCCTGGGCGAGCAGGTCGCCGATGCCGTCGCCGTCGAGGTCACCGGCGCCGACGACCTTCTTGTAGCCCCGCCAGTCGGCGTACAGCCTGACCGGCGCGGAGAGCTTGCCGGCGCTGGTGCCCTTGTAGAGGTAGACGGACCCGGTGGACGCCTTGCGGGCGATCAGGTCGGGGCGGCCGTCGCCGGAGACGTCGCCGGGGGAGGTGAGGATGTCGTGCTGGGTCCAGCCGGTGGTGGCGAGGGTGGTGTACGAGGTACTCGGCGTGACCGGGTAGCCGCAGCGCGGCTTGTACAGGCGCAGCGCCCCGTTGGCCATGCGCACGAGTACGTCGTTGCAGCGGTCGCCGCTCAGGTCGCCGAACGGGACCGGCCTGATCGAGGTGGGCCAGCCGGTGCCGGTGTTCTCGCCGTTGTCGCGGCTGATCCCGCCCTTTCCGTTGCCGTCGTGGAAGGCCAGGGCGCCCGAGCCGCTGAGGGTGAGCAGGTCACCGAGGCCGTCCGGACCCTCGATGTCGGTGAAGTCGTGGCGTACCGCCGAACCGCGCTCGGCGGAGCCCGTACCGGTGGCCACCGTGACCGGGGCGGCGGTGCCGAGGCCCGTCGCCCTCAGTGTCCAGGTGTAGTCGCCGTTGGGGAAGTAACTCCCGTTCGCCGCACGCCCGTTCCAGCTCGCCGACAGCCAGGCACGGATCGCGCCGCCGGTGAACGTACGGGTGACCCGGCCGGTCGCGGTGCTCTGTTCCGAGGTGAAGGTGAGGGACCAGGAGGTGACCGGGCGGGAGAGCAGCCAGGAACCCCGCCAGGGGTGGGCCGTCGCGGTGGGTACATCCACGAGGGTGTCGTCGATCATGTTGGCGAACGCGGTCGGGGTGGACGGGGCGACGCCGGTGGTGGTGACGCGCGTCTGCTCGTACGCGTCGAACCAGGCAACCAGGCCCGTGTACTCGTCGACCGTCCAGCGGTAACGGCGGTCGGCCGCCAGACCGGTGTCCGGAATGCCGGAGGCGAGGACCCGGGTGGTGCCGGTGGACGTGTCGGTGAGGACCAGCGCGTCGGTGGTGTGGTCGTGGCGGACGGTGAACCCGTCCCCGAGGAGCACGTCACCGGGCCTGACGGCGGTCGACTTGCGGGACTTGGTGTCGTACACGCCCGCCGAGGCCGTACCGCAGGCCCAGTACACCCAGCGGCCCGCCGCCTGGAGCTCGCCCGGCACGCAGCGGAGGCCCGGCACGGTGACCGTGGCGAGGGTCTTGTCCGCCGTGAGGCTGTACGAGGTGAGCTGGCCGGAGGTGCCGGTGGCGCTCCAGAGGGTGGAGCCGGCCAGGGCGGCGGCGCGAATCGTGCGCTTCAGCTTCTGGCCCCGGCCGAACTCACCGACGTACTGGGCGGGCGTGGTGCCGCCGGAGTTGTAGACGGCGTAGTTGTCGGAGACGTCGACGATGGCGCCGCCCCCGGTGCCGAACGCCAGTGAGCTGTTGCCCCATTCCTCGTTGATGGACACCAGGCGTTCCTTGCCGCCGCTGACCCGCTGGAGGTAGACGTCCTCGGGCTCCTCGCCGTCGTTGCCCCACATGATGGAGCAGCCGGTGCCCGCATACGGGCAGACGGGGTTGACCCTCTGCCCGCTCTTGGCGGCGGACGCGGTCAGCGTGGTGCCGTTGTTCGTGGTGAGGGTGCGGACGGATGTCGCGTCGTCGCCCGAGGTGTTCTCCGCGACGCGCAGGTGGCCCCGGCTGAGGGCGATCCCGCTCTTGGAGTTCTCGTACGGGGCGACCTTGTACAGCTTCGTCAACCGCGGGGCGCCGTCCGCGCCTTCGGTGATCCGGCGGACCCACCAGTCGGCGGCGCCCGTACCGCCGGTGACCAGGGCGGAGCCGTCGGGGACCGCCAGTGGGTTGCCGTAGGTGTCGTTCAGCAGAATGCGGCTGGAGCCGTCGGCCAGGGAGACGGCGGTGCTGCCGCCGTTGGGGTCCGTCAGCACCAGCCAGTTCCCGACGAGAACGGGCACGGGGGTGTAGATGTCCTCGTCGTTGCCGGGATTCCCGGCGACCGGGACGGTCTCCTCGGCGGTGAGGTCGGCGCGCGGCTTCAGATGCAGGCCGGAGCCGGGCGTGTACCAGCCGACGCGGTCCTCGGTGAGTACGACCTCCGGGTAGCGGTCCGTGCCGGTGAAGGCCACGGTGAACGCGGCGGTGGCGAAGTCGAGATAACCGATGCTGGGCGTGCGGACACCGTCAGCCCCAAGGCTGGTGTAGGCGAGCAGCGCGCCCGTCCGGTCACCGGTCGTCTTGGGCGCGTAGCCCCCGTACCCCTCCGTCGGGAAGCCGGTCACCGTACGGTCGCGCTGCTCGCCGTCGACGAAGTCGATCAGCTCCAGCCAGGAGCCCTCCACGACGGAGCCGTCATCCAGGACGCTGTTCTCGTGGGCCGAGACCACTGTCGACCCGTAGGTGCCGATGTAGTCGCCCGACAGGTCGACAGTCTGGAGCGGGCTGCCGTCAGGCCTCCACAGCACAGGGTATTCGTCGCGCTCGCGGGGCTGCAACGCCACGATGTCCCCGCCTTGCGCGAAGAAGCCCGAAGGGCACGCTTCGTCGATCTCGTCGCAACCGGAGCGGTCGTTCGGCTCGAAGACCCCGCCGGGTCCCCGCACGGTGACGGTCGTGCCGTCCGCGTAATTCGTCCACAACAGCCCCTCGACTTCGCTCTGCCGGTGCAGGAAACCGGTCTCGCCCGCCGAGAGCAGGCGCTCGGTGCGGGGGAAGTTCAGGCTGGGATCGTCCAGGACGATCTTGGTGGTGGCGGCTGTTCCGGCCACCGTTGCGGCCTGCGCCGCGCCGCCGCCGTCGGGCGTCGCGGCGAACAGGGTAATGGTGCCGGCCGCGACGGCGACCGTGAACGCGGAGACGAGCGCGGTCGGCCCGCCCCGTCTCAGGGCGTGTCTGCCCACGTGAAGTTCCCTCCCCCGGAGGGCTCCCCAGCCCTCGCACAAGTGAGCGGACTTTACCAGGGCTTGGGACGGGCCACGATCTTGCGTCCCGCTTCGTCCACTTGGCGACGAACGGCGTCAGGATCGCCCCTGGACCTGTGGACCTGCTCGTTCTGGAGAACTCCACGCACCTGTGGAGCGCCACGCGGAGCTGGCAGAGGTATCCGAGCGCTGACGCCGATGCCTCATGGCCGCGCCGCAGGTAAAACACGGATTGCCGTCAGCGCCCTGGGACTCCGAGTTGCCTCGCGGCGGCGTCGGCGGTCTGTGCCAGCAGGATGGCGATGGTCATTGGCCCGACCCCGCCGGGAACCGGGGTGATCAGGCGGGCGCGGGTGCGGGCGGTGTCGAAGTCGACGTCGCCGATGTTGCCCGGGTTGTATCCGGCGTCGATCACCACCGCGCCGGGTTTGATGTCTTCTCCGCAGATCAGCCGGGGCTTCCCCACGGCCGCGATCACGATGTCGGCTTCCCGGACCATCGCGGACAGGTCGGCGGTACGGGAGTGGCAGTAGGTCACCGTGGCGTCCTTGGCGAGCAGGAGCATTCCGACCGGTTTGCCGAGGATGGCGCTGCGGCCGATCACGACGGCGTGCCGGCCTGCGGGGTCGACGTCGTACTCGTCCAGCAGCCGCATGATCCCGCCGGGCGTGCACGACACGAAGCCGGGCAGCCCGAAGCTCATCGCGGCGAAGGAGTGCATCGTGACGCCGTCGACGTCCTTTTCCGGGGCGATGGCCTCGAAGGCCGCGCGTTCGTCGATGTGCTCACCGGCGGGGTGCTGCAGCAGGATGCCGTGCACGCCGGGGTCCTGGGACAAGGCGGTGAGTGTGCCGACCAGTTCGGCGGTCGTGGTGGTGGCGGGCAGAGGGACATGCCGGGAGGTGATGCCGGCCTTCGCGCAGCGCGCCTGCTTCATGCGGACGTACGTCACGGACGCTGGGTCCTCGCCCACCAGCACGGTCGCCAGGCACGGCGCCACGCCGGTGTGCCGTGAGATCTGCGCCGCTCGGGCGGTGGTCTCCTCGATGATGCGCCGGGCGAGCCCAGTGCCGTTCATGAGCTGGGCCGTCTGTGTCGGGGACATGGTCGCCTCCAGGCGTCGTTGACCACTCGCCCAGGCGCACGGCATCGACCGATTCGTCAGACCGCTCCCCGGTGGTGCTCCACCTCAGCGCCAGTCACGGCCCACACAGCACTTTAGTGAACATCCACGCCACCACCGGCGCCGACGACAACACCGTCCGCGCCCCCGGCGAACAACTCCGCGAGAAGATCAAGGCCCGCGAGCCGTACCACTTCAAACTCAAGCAGGGCCCCGACGCCCACGGGGCGATCCGTGCCATGTGCCCCGCCAGCGGCCCCTGCCCGTCGGTCAACTGCGCCCGCCACGACCGCCTGCACCCCCAGGCCCACACCACGATGCCCGCCCGGGTGATCAACCTCGACGCCCCCCAGCTGCGCACCGCCCACGCGGCAGCCCGGCCGACGATCCACAACCCCGACGCCGAACGCCTCGCGCCGCCGCCAGCGGATGCCCTGCCTCCGGCGTGCGTGGGTGGCTCCTTCACCGTGCCCGCTGACTCCGAGGCCGCCGACTGGCGTCTGGCCAAGTACCGCCAGGACGTCCACTACCTCCACACGTCCTGGCTGAACGCCTACAGGCCCATCCGCAGCCACAACGAAGGGGCCAACGGCCGCCTCAAGAGCGGAACGCTCGACATCGGCAACCCCAAGCACCGGCCCGCTCACGGGCAAGTCGCCCAGGCATTCCTCCTCGCCGTCATGCTCACCGTCGCCAACCTGAGAATCCTGGAGACCTGGCTCACCGAACACGCCGGGCCCGACGAACTCACCGACGCCGACTACGACGCCACCGGCCCCCTGCCTCCACTCAGCACCCCGGCCACCGCAGCGCCGGCCGACGGCCCCGGGCGCCATCCGCCACCACGCCCCAGCTGACACCAGGCCCGTACGACAATCCCGGCTCATCCACGCACGCCGATCGCCCCACGGTCCGGCGTGCACACTCATGCCCACACGCAGACAGGCAGCCGTACGACGGCCGACAGACCGCCCCGACGTGCGCACCCAGACCTCCCAACAAGCCCTGAAACGACGAAATCCCGCCCGATCAAAATGATCGGACGGGATTTCGTGAACCGTCTACGAGCTAACTCGTGAACGGCCTTGCGGTGGACCTGTGGGGATTTGAACCCCAGACCCCCTCGATGCGAACGAGGTGCGCTACCAGACTGCGCCACAGGCCCTTGCAACGAGTGAAACTCTAGCATCCCGATCCGGGTGCTCGGAAATCCGTTCCGCGTCGGTCGGGCGAGGTCGCCGCACGCGCCCTCACCTGGCCGGACGGCGGCCGGGAACAGCCCCGGAGCCCCCGGCGCAACCGTGTGCCGCTCGCTACTCGTTGGCCGCCCGGGGCCGCTCGCCGTCCTCGTACTGGTCGAACAGCGGGGTGCGGCCCCGTTCGCGGGCCCGGCGGGCGGAGGCCGCGCGGCGGGCGTCGGTGCGGCCGTCCGAGTCCTCCCCGTCGGTGTCGGCGTCGGTGTCGGACTGCGGTCCCGAGGACAGGGCCGGCTCCGCTTCCGTCTTGTCCTCGGTCACCGTCGACTCGTCCGCCGGCGACTCCGACTCGCGGCCCACCGTGCTGGACCGCGCCGAACTCCAGGCGTCCGGTGCGCCGAGGTCCACCTCGGAGGTTGCCCGGGGGGCGACCGGTGCGGTCACGTACGTCGGCAGTGGCACCGGGACCGGGTCCCAGCTGTCGCCGTGGCCGGGGCGGCGCTGGCGTTCGCGCTGCTGGTCGACCCACTCGGCGTGATCGGTCTGCTCGACGAGCGCACGCCGGTCGGCGGCGAGCGCGGACAGGCCGGGGTCGGTCTCCGGCTCCGGGTGCTCGTCCTGCTCCTCGGCGCCGGGGTCGGTGGACGGCCGCCGCCGGGGCTGGCGTTCACGCAGTCGCTGGGCGGCGAGCTCGGCCTGGCGCCGGTCCATCTGGTAGGCGAAACGGCGCCGTTCCTGCGTACGCAGATAGGCGATGTATCCGCTCAGCATGATCGCCGGGACGGCGGGGGCCCAGAGCAGGGCGAGGCCGCCGACCGCCGCGACGATCGCGCCGAGCGTGAAGGCGAAGAAGAGCATGACGGTCGTACGCCGTCGGCGCGCGAGCACCTTCGAGCGCCGGGCGCGCGCGGCGGCTTCCGCCGAGGTGCCCGCGCTACGGCGAGCCGCCGGTACGCGCTCGCGCCGCCGTTCCCTCGCCGGAGCCGACGCGTGGGCCTGCGCCTGCTGCTGCTCGCGCTTGGGTGCCCTCGGCTGTTCCTGCGCCGGCGCCGACGACTGCTCCTGCTGGGCCTGTGCCTGTACCTGGGCCTTTGCCTGGGGACGGGTCGGGGGCATGGCGAAGGCCCGGACGTCCACCGAGTCGGTGACACCCTCCGGGTCCACGGCGCTGTGCTCCTCCTCGTCGGTGGAGCGCGCCCGCAGGTCCTTGGCGTACCGGCGCTCCATGCCCGCCCGTCCGGACAGGAGCCGGATGGCGGTGCTGAAGCGTTCCGTCGGACGAGCCTCGTTCAGCTCGTCCTGCCTACGGAGCCACATCGGCACCAAGTAGGCGGCCCAGGCCCCGACAATGACTGCGTAGATGAGGCCGCTGCTGCTCACGCCTCACACGGTAGAGGGGTTTGCGTGAGGCCATCTGCCAATTGAGCCGGTGTGTCGCACGATCTGGCTGATATTTCGAGCTTTTTTTGTGATCGATGCGATCAGCGGGTCATCGAGGGCGCCCATTTGGCCCCCCAAGTCGATCGACAACCGCCCCTCTCGATTACTTTCGAACACTTATTCAATTTACGCTGGATTCCGCGGCGTCCTCTGGGATCGTGCCCGCTGCCAGCGGCTCAGCAACCCCTCCGGCACCTCTTCCGCGGTGAGCGCGAAGACGAGATGGTCGCGCCAGGCCCCGTCGATGTGGAGATAGCGGGGTCTGAGGCCCTCGTCACGGAATCCGAGTTTCTCCACGACCCGGCGACTCGGCCCGTTCTCGGGGCGAATGCAGACTTCGATGCGGTGCAGTCCGACCGTACGGAAGCAGTGGTCGACCGCCAGTGCGACCGCCGTGGGCATCACACCGCGACCGGCGACGGCCTCGTCCACCCAGTAGCCGACATGGCCCGAGCACATCGAGCCCCAGGTGATGCCGGCGACCGTCAACTGCCCGACCAGTTGCCCCTGGTACTCGATGGCGAACGGCAGCATCCGGCCCGCGTTCGCCTCAGCGCGCAGATGGCGGACCATCTGGCGGTAGGTCGGCCGGTGGGCGATCGGGCCGCTGGGCGTCGGCGGCGGGATCGTCGCCTCCCAGGGGCGCAGCCAGTCCCGGTTGCGCCGGTTGATCTCGCGCCAGGTGCGCTGGTCGCGCAGCCTGACGGGCCGGAGGACGACATCGCCTTCCACCAGCTCCACGGGCCAGGACGGGCTGTTCAGCTCGCACCCCCGCTGGTCTTGCCGGGTCTGGAGTGATCGCCGCCCCGGATCTGGTCGACTGCGTGCTTCAACAGGGGCTCCAGGACGGCCAGTCCGTCCTTCACCCCGCCGGTGGAGCCCGGCAGATTGACGATCAGCGTGCCCTTCGCGACTCCGGCGAGCCCGCGCGACAGCGCCGACGTGGGCACCTTGTCCCGGCCGAACGCCCTGATCGCCTCGGCGATGCCCGGGACCTCCTGGTCGAGCACCGCGCGGGTGGCCTCCGGGGTGCGGTCGGTGGGCGAGATGCCCGTGCCGCCGGTGGTGAGGATGACGTCGTACCCGGCCTCGACACCGGCCCGCAGGGCGCTTTCCACCGGGTCGCCGTCGGGCACGACCCACGGGCCGTCGACGGCGAAGCCGAACTTCTCCAGGCCCGCCGCGAGCAGGGGGCCGCCCTTGTCCTCGTAGACGCCCGCCGCCGCGCGGTTGGACGCGGTCACGACCATGGCGGCGTAGGGCGCGAGCAGCGGGCCCCCGAACCCGTCAGGCAGCGTCGGTGTCATGATCTGCTCCAGGTGCCCGACTTGCCGCCGGTCTTCTCCTCCACCCGTACGTCCGTGATGACCGCTCCCTTGTCGACCGCCTTGACCATGTCGATCACGGTGAGCGCGGCGACCGAGACCGCCGTGAGGGCCTCCATCTCGACGCCCGTGCGGTCCGTCGTCTTCACGGTGGCCAGGATCTCGACGGCGTCGTCCGCGACCGACAGGTCCAGTTTCACACCCGACACCGACAACGGGTGGCAGAGTGGGATGAGGTCCGGGGTGCGCTTGGCGCCCATGATGCCCGCGATCCGCGCGGTGGCCAGGGCGTCTCCCTTGGGGACGCCCTCACCGCGCAGCAGTTCGATCACGCGGGGCGAGACGAGGACCCGGCCGCTGGCGCGGGCGGTGCGGGCGGTCACGTCCTTGCCGGACACGTCGACCATGCGGGCGGCGCCCGTCTCGTCGATGTGCGTCAGTCGTTCGTCCTGCGTGCTCATGTGCTGCGGCGCTCCCGGTCGGGCCTGTTGTGCGCGACACGGTACTCCCCACGCACGCCCTTCAGCCGCCCCCGCCCGCCGCTCAGCCCAGCAGGACGACCTCGACCTCGGCCCCGGGCTCCACGGACTCCTGCGCCTCGGGTACGACGATCAGCGCGTCGGCGTGGGCGAGAGCCGCGATCAGATGGGATCCGGCGCCGCCGACGGGCCTCACCCGGCCGTCGGCGTACTTGGCGCGCAGGAACTGGCGGCGCCCGGAAGGCGAGGTCAGCGCCTTGTCCGTGTCCAGGACCGCTCTGGTCGTGGGCCGGTGGATGTCGGTGAGACCCATCAGGGCACGGATCGCGGGGCGCACGAACAGTTCGAAGGAGACGTACGACGACACCGGGTTGCCCGGCAGGGCGAGCAGCGGGGTGTGGTCGGGGCCGACGGTGCCGAAGCCCTGGGGTTTGCCGGGCTGCATGGCGAGCTTGCGGAAGTCGACGCCGGCGCCGGGTTCGTCCTCGTCGGAGACGTGCGAGAGGGCTTCTTTGACGACGTCGTAGGCGCCCACGCTGACGCCGCCGGTGGTGACGACGAGGTCGGCGCGGACGAGCTGGTCCTCGATGGTGGAGCGGAGGGTCTCGGCGTCGTCGGCGACCGCGCCCACACGGTAGGCGATCGCTCCGGCGTCGCGGGCGGCGGCGGTGAGGGCGAAGCTGTTGGAGTCGTAGATCTGGCCGTTGCCGAGCTTCTCGTCGGGCTGGATCAGCTCGCTGCCGGTGGACATGACGACCACGCGCGGGCGCGGGCGCACGCGTACGGTGCCGCGGCCGATCGCGGCGAGCAGGGCGATCTGCGGCGGGCCGAGGATCGTGCCCTCGGCGAGGGCGCGGTCGCCGGAGCGGACGTCGCTGCCCTGGGCGCGCACGTGCGCGCGTGCCGGTGCGGGGCGGTGCACGCGTACCTGGCCCTGGGCGCCGTCGGGGTCGGTGCTGCGGGCGCGCATCCCGGTGACGGGTCCCTCACCGAGGCCCCCGTCGGTCCATTCCACGGGGACGACGGTCTCGGCTCCGGGCGGCAGGGGGGCGCCGGTCATGATGCGGGCGGCCTGGCCGGGGCCCACGTGGAGCAGTCCGTCCTGGCCGGCCGCGACGTCGCCGATGACCGTGAGGGCGGCCGGGTACTCCTCGCTCGCGCCCGCGACGTCCGCGACCCGGACCGCGTACCCGTCCATGGAGCTGTTGTCGAACGGCGGCAGGGAGACCTGCACCGTGACGTCCTCGACCAGGACGCAGCCCTGGGCGTCGAGGAGTTGCAGCTCGATGGGTTCGAGGGGGCGGACGGTCGCGAGGATGTCCTCCAGGTGTTCGTCCACCGACCACAGGTGGTCCTGGCCGGTGGTGCGGGGCGCGGCGCTGGTCAACGTTGCTACATCTCCTCGGCTACGTAACTGCGAAGCCAGGTCCGGAAGTCCGGGCCCAGGTCTTCACGTTCGCATGCGAGTCTGACAATGGCACGCAGGTAGTCGCCACGGTCCCCGGTGTCATAGCGGCGGCCCTTGAAGACGACGCCGTGCACGGGGCCGCCGACCTTTTCGTCCTGGGCGAGCTGCTGGAGGGCGTCGGTGAGCTGGATCTCGCCGCCGCGGCCGGGCTCGGTCTGGCGGAGTATGCCGAAGATGTGCGGGTCGAGGACGTAGCGGCCGATGATCGCGTAGTTGGACGGGGCGTCGGCGGCCTCCGGCTTCTCGACCAGGCCGGTCACCTTGACGACGTCGCCGTCGTCGGTGGTCTCGACGGCCGCGCAGCCGTACATGTGGATCTGCTCGGGGGCGACCTCCATGAGGGCGATCACACTGCCGCCGTGCTGTTCCTGGACCTCGACCATGCGCTTGAGGAGGGGGTCGCGGGGGTCGATGAGGTCGTCGCCGAGGAGGACGGCGAAGGGTTCGTGGCCGACGTGCGGGGCGGCGCACAGGACGGCGTGCCCGAGGCCCTTGGGGTCGCCCTGGCGGACGTAGTGCATGGTCGCGAGGTCGCTGGACTCCTGGACCTTGGCGAGTCGCGCGGCGTCGCCCTTCTTCTGAAGAGCCGACTCCAGCTCGTAGTTGCGGTCGAAGTGGTCCTCGAGGGGACGCTTGTTGCGTCCTGTGATCATGAGGACGTCGTCGAGGCCGGCGGACACGGCCTCCTCGACCACGTACTGGATCGCCGGCTTGTCGACGACCGGCAGCATCTCCTTGGGAGTGGCCTTGGTGGCCGGCAGGAACCGGGTGCCGAGGCCTGCTGCGGGGATGACAGCCTTGCTGATCCTGGGGTGCGACTCAGTCATGCGGGCAACCTTAACCGGTGCCTTTGGGCTGATTCTGTGGCTTGGATCAACTGGCACTCATATCGGCATATGAAGCACATGAGAGCACCGGAAACGATAGTGGGAGAGCCATGGGGGCAGAGCCGGACAAGCGGACATTGCGGCGCGACTTCCTCGCGGTGCGAGGCGGATTGACGGCCGCCGACGTCCAGGAGGCGGCGACGGCACTGGCCGCCCGCGCACTCGACCTGCCCGAACTCGCGCACGCGCGCACGGTGGCCGCGTACGTCTCCGTCGGTACCGAACCCGGCACCCGCACACTCCTGGACGCCCTCCACGCGCGCGGGGTGCGGGTGCTGCTGCCGGTCCTCCTCCCGGACAACGACCTCGACTGGGGCACGTACGCCGGGGAGGGCTCCCTCGTGGAGGTGCGGCACGGCGGGCGGATGGCCCTGCTGGAGCCGGCCGGCGAACGCCTCGGCGCGGACGCCGTGACGAGCGCAGACGCGGTCCTGCTGCCCGGCCTCGCCGTGGACGACCGCGGGCTGCGGATGGGGCGCGGCGGCGGCTCCTACGACCGGGTGCTGGCCCGCCTGGAGCGCGCGGGCGCCGATCCGGCCCTGGTGGTGCTGCTGTACGACTCCGAGGTGGTCCCCCGGGTCCCCGCCGAGCCGCACGACCGGCCGGTGCACGCGGTGGTCACCCCGTCGGGGGTACGCAGGTTCCGTACCCGCCCCTGAAGCGGAACCGGCCCTCCACGCGTGCGTGGAGGGCCGGTCTGGGACTCGGGGACTACCGCGGGCTCATGACGGCTTCAGGACCAGCGTGTCGCTCGTGCTGTCGTCGACCGCCTTGTCCGTGAAGGACCAGTCCAGCAGTTCGCCCTTGACCCAGTCGCTCGTCTGGTCGGTGTAGTGGTCGCTGAAGGCGTGCCCGGAGGCTCCCGTCAGGTTGATCCACTTCGACTTGTCGAGGTCGCCGAGGTTGACCACCATCCGCATCGACGGCACCCAGACGACGCCGTAGCCGCCTGCCGCGTTCCAGCCGGTCGCGTTGACGGTGGCCTCGCCGCCGCCGAGCTTCCAGGGGCCGCGGTTGAGGATGTACTGCACGAAGCCGGGGCCCTCGGTGCCCAGGGTCTGGTTCTTCAGGAACAGGCGGTGCAGCCTGCCCCAGCTCCAGGTGTCGATGTCCTTGCCGAGCTTGGCGGTCAGCTCCCAGCGGGCGTCGGTCATGGCACGCGCGAACAGCTGGTCGCGGTTGGTCGCGGCCTTCTCGGTGCGGGTCTTCGGCGTGCTCCACCAGTCGTTGTTCTCGTCGTTGATGATCTTTCGGACCACCTCGAACCAGCGGTCGCCGCCGTCCGGCTGCGCCTGGTCCGCGTCCCGCTGACCGCACTCGAGCACCGGCTGGTCCGCGTCGGCGGGGCCGGTGGTGTTGACCGGCTTGACGTACAGGCACTGGCCCTTGACCCGCACCTCCTTGGGCAGCTTGTTGCCGAAGGCGAGCTTGAGGATGTTGCGCCAGACCGAGTTGAAGTAGGCCGCCGCGGCGGAGTCGGGGTCCTGGGTGTAGTCCCAGCCCACGAGGAGTTTCTGCGCCTCACGGACGTACTTGTCGTCGACGTCGATCGCCAGCAGCTTGGGCACCAGCAGCTTGGCGATCTCGCTGCTGTTGTCCAGCTGCATCTGGCGCATGTCGTCGGTGGAGATCTTGCCGCCGCCCTTGATCTTCGAGGTGATCAGGTCGGCGATGCGCTGGCTGCGGGTGCCGTAGCCCCAGTCCTTGGTGAGCGTGTAGGGGTACTTGGCCTGGTCGACGACGGCCTGGTTGGCCGTCACGATGTAGCCGCGCCTGGGATTGAACTCAAAGGGCAGTTCGGACTGCTTGAGATAGCCGGTCCAGCGGTACTTCGAGTCCCAGCCGGGCATCGGGACCGAGCCGTCGTCGCCCGCCACGCGCGTGGGGATGCGTCCCGGCAGCTGGTAGCCGATGTTGCCCGTGGTGTCCGCGTAGACGAGGTTCTGCGAGGGCACGTCGAAGGAGGCCGCGCCCTTGCGGAACTCGGTCCAGTTCGACGCCTTGTCGATCAGGAAGACGGCGTCCATGGAGGTGCCGGGCACGAGCGCGGTCCAGCGCAGCGCGATGCCGTAGCCGTCGCCCCGGTCGGGGGCCGCGGCGTCGACGGTGGCCTTCTTGCCGACCTTGACGAGCTCGTCGTCACGGTCGGACAGCAGGGGCCCGTTGTCGGTCTCGCGGACGACGATCGTCTTGGACGCGCCGCCCGCGACCTTGATGGTCTCCTCGCGCGTGACGAACGGCTTGGTTTTGCCGTCGACCAGGTAACCGTCGCCGGAGAGCTTCTCCAGGTAGAGGTCGGTGACGTCGGCGCCCGAGTTGGTCATGCCCCAGGCGATGCTGCCGTTGTGGCCGATGATCACACCGGGCATGCCCGCGAAGGTGTAACCGGAGACGTCGTACTGGCACTTGGCGGAGACGCTGCGGCAGTGCAGGCCCATCTGGTACCAGACCGACGGCAGCGACGGCGACAGGTGCGGGTCGTTGGCCAGCAGCGGCTTGCCGGTGATGGTGTGGGCGCCCGCGACCACCCAGGAGTTGGAGCCGATGCCGTTGCCGTTCACCCCGACGGCCGTCGGGACGTCGTCCAGGACCCGGTAGAGGCCCTCCAGCTGGCTCTGGTAGGCCGCGGAGTCGGCCGCCGAGGTTCCGGACGCACCCGAGGACGCCGACTGCGTGCTCGCGGCGCTGCCGCCCTGCACGAAGGTCTGCGTCGCGGCGTCGTAGGCGCCTTCCTGGACGATCGGCTTGTTCCGGCTGTACGGGTACTCCGGGTACAGGTCGGCGATCTGCTTCGGGCCGAGGCGGCTGGTCAGCAGGGAGCGGTCGATCTCGTCCTGCATGTTGCCGCGCAGGTCCCAGGCCATCGCCTTCAGCCACGCGATCGAGTCGACCGGGGTCCACGCCTGCGGCTTGTAGTCGTTCTCGAACCCGAGGGCCGCGTACTCCAGGGAGATGTCCGCGCCGTCCTTGCCGTCGAGGTAGGCGTTGACCCCCTTGGCGTAGGCCTGCAGGTACTTCTTCGTGGCGGGCGACAGGGTCTTGTCGTACTCCTCCTTGGCCACCCGGTCCCAGCCCAGGGTGCGCAGGAACTCGTCGTTGTCGACCTGCCCCTTCCCGAACATCTCGGAGAGCCGGCCCGACGTCATGTGACGGCGTACGTCCATCTCGTAGAACCGGTCCTGCGCCTGGACGTAGCCCTGCGCCATGAACAGGTCCTCGTCGGAGGACGCGTAGATCTGCGGGATCCCGTAGCTGTCGCGCTTGACGTCGACGGGCCCCGACAGGCCCTGGAGGGAGATCGAGCCCTTGGTCTGCGGGAAGGAGGCCCGGACGGTACTGACGGACCAGTACGCGCCGTAGGCGAAGCCGCCGATGATCGCCAGAACCAGGACGATTACGAACAGTCGGGCTCTGCGCCCCTTCTTCCTGCCGGACTTGCCCGGCTTGTGTCCGGAAGAGCTGGTGGTGGTGGGGGGCATCGCTGTCCTTGCTGTCCTAACGCGAGCGGCAGGCGGTACTGGAGTGCTGGAGCAACCATAGGCGCAGGGCCCGACGCGACTTGACGCGGAGTCGGGTACGCGAACGGACGGGCGTTCGATCATGCCTCTGGAAGCGTCAAGAAATCGTCAAGAGTTAGGTAAGGTAACAAAGTACTTGGGTACGCGGTGGCCTCACTTCGTGTCCGATGTACGTGACCCGCGCGCGTGCCGCGCCCGGGCCCAGGAAGGGAACGGCCCGCTGACTGTCCACCACCTCAACCAGCTCCTGCTCGTCTGCTCGCTCGTCCTCCTCGTCGCTGTGGCAGCGGTTCGGATCTCCTCGCGCAGCGGGCTCCCCAGCCTGCTCGTCTACCTGGGGATCGGCATCGCCATGGGCCAGGACGGCATCGGCGACATCCACTTCGACAACGCCGAACTGACCCAGGTCATCGGGTACGCGGCCCTGGTCGTGATCCTGGCCGAGGGCGGACTCGGCACGAAGTGGAAGGAGATCAAACCCGTCCTCCCCGCCGCCTCCACGCTGGCGCTGGTGGGGGTCGCGGTGAGCGTGGGGGTCACCGCGACGGCCGCGCACTACCTGGTCGGGCTGGAGTGGCGGCAGGCGTTCATCATCGGCGCGGTGGTGTCCTCGACGGACGCGGCGGCGGTGTTCTCCGTCCTGCGGAAAATCCCCCTCCCCGCGCGCGTGACGGGCACCCTGGAGGCCGAGTCGGGCTTCAACGAC
The DNA here is from genome assembly GCF_040644035.1 of Streptomyces sp. NPDC047042. Lineage (NCBI taxonomy): Bacteria > Bacillati > Actinomycetota > Actinomycetes > Kitasatosporales > Streptomycetaceae > Streptomyces > Streptomyces sp. NPDC047042. The sequence goes on from NZ_JBEYVP010000061.1 coordinate 28,484, forward strand.
GCACCGGTGGTCATCCTGGTCGTCTCGCTGTCCACCGCGGGCCCGGTCGAGCACTGGTACAAGCTACTGGGCGTCATCCTCCTGGAACTGGCCATAGGCGCGGCCATAGGCATCGCGGTCGGCTGGCTCGGCGCCTGGGGCCTGCGGCACGTGGCCCTGCCCGCCTCCGGCCTCTACCCCATCGCCGTGATGGCGATCGCGGTCACCGCCTACGCCGCCGGCGCCCTGGCCCACGGCAGCGGTTTCCTCGCGGTCTACCTGGCCGCCGTGGTCCTCGGCAACGCCAAGCTGCCGCACTGGCCGGCCACCCGTGGCTTCGCCGACGGCCTCGGCTGGATCGCCCAGATCGGCATGTTCGTGCTGCTCGGCCTCCAGGTCACCCCGCACGAGATGGGCGACGACATCTGGCCCGCGCTCGTCATAGGCCTCGCCCTGACCATGGTCGCGCGCCCGCTCAGCGTGATCGTCAGCCTGACGCCGTTCCGGGTCCCGTGGCAGGAGCAGACCCTGCTGTCCTGGGCCGGGCTGCGCGGCGCGGTGCCCATCATCCTGGCGACGATCCCCATGGTGAGCGGCGTCGAGGACAGCCGTCGGGTCTTCAACATCGTCTTCGTTCTGGTCGTCGTCTACACCCTCGTCCAGGGCCCGACGCTCCCCTGGCTGGCCCGCGAACTGCGCCTCGGCAAGGGCGCGGAGGCCGCCGACCTCGGCATCGAGTCCGCGCCCCTGGAGCGGCTGCGCGGGCATCTGCTGTCGGTCGCGATCCCAGAGGGCTCCAAGATGCACGGCGTCGAGGTGGGCGAGCTGCGGCTGCCGCCGGGCGCCGCCGTCACCCTCGTCGTCCGCGATGAAAAATCGTTCGTTCCGCTGCCGACGACCATCCTGCACCGCGGCGACGAACTCCTCGTGGTGACCACCGACCCGGTCCGCGACGCCACGGAACGACGGCTGAGGGCCGTCGGACAGGGCGGCAAGCTGGCGCAGTGGCTGGGCACGGGCGGCAATGGAGCAGGCCGCTGAGGGACGCCGATTCGTTTCGAGGGTGTTTCTTATCGTACATTCGACCGGTTCGCCACTCCTCGGGATGAGATGGCGTCCCTTCCCGCACGAAGCGTCCGCAGGAGCCAGTCATCACCGGTAAGTTCAGCGTGTCCGACAGCGAGACCGTCGGGCCTACCGCCGGACGGGCGGAAAGTGACGCCGGTGGAGGCCCATGTAAGACCAGTTCCCCTCGGGGAGGGGCAGGGGCCTATGAAGCAGGAACCCATGGTCGTGTCGCCCAGCGGCACGGACCGAAATCGTCTGCCCGGCAGGCGAGGACGTCAACAGGCAGCGGAAAGGCCAGGGCTGCCTCATCCAGGGTCACTCCCGACCAACAGGGTGATCGTCCGGGGTACAGGAACCTCCTGCACACCCCGGGCGCCTGGCATTTCCTGCTCCCCGGCTTCGCCGCGCGACAGCCGTTCGCGATGCTCACCATCTCCATCGTGCTGCTCGTCCAGCACACCACCGGCTCCTACGGGACCGCAGGCGCCGTGGCCGCCGTCACCGGCGTCTCCATGGCCCTGTGCGCGCCCTACGGGGGCCGTCTCGCCGACCGCCACGGCCAGCGCGCGGTCCTCGTCCCCGGCGTCACCCTGCACGCCCTGGCCGGCCTCACCCTGACGGCGCTGGCGCTCACCGGCGCCCCCCTGTGGACCCTCTTCGCCGCGGCGGTGCTCACCGGCGCCTCCACGCCCCAGATCGGGCCCATGGTGCGCGCCCGCTGGGCGACGAAGCTCCAGGACTCGCCCCTGATGCCGACGGCGGCCGCCTTCGAGTCCGTCACGGACGAGCTGACCTTCGTCTTCGGCCCCCTCCTCGCCACCGCCCTGTGCACCGCCGTCGACCCGGCGGCCGGCCTGGTCACCGAGGCCGCGCTGACCCTCCTCGGCGGCCTCCTGTTCGCCGCGCAGAAGAGCACCCAGCCGCCCGTCGCCACCGCCGGCCCGCTCGGCGGACCGCACGCGCGCGTGGAGCACGTCTCCGCCCTGCGCGTGCCCGGCGTACGCGTCCTGATCGTCGCCTTCCTGGGCATCGGCGCCGTCTTCGGCGGTATGCAGGTCTCCCTGGCCGCGTTCAGCGAGTACACCGGCAACCCCGGCCTCAACGGCGTCCTGTACGGGGTCTTCGCCGCCGGCAACATGCTCTCCGGCCTGGTCTGCGGAGCCGTCGCCTGGCGCATGGCCCCGCAACGGCGCCTGGTCGTCGGGTACACGGCCCTCGCGGTCACCGCCTCCGGCCTGTGGACGGCTCAGTCCGTGCTGACGCTGGCCGGACTCGGCCTCCTCGTCGGCATGTGCGTCGCGCCCGCGCTGATCACCGGCTACACCCTCGTCGACGGTCTCGTCCCGGCCGGCGCCCGCACCGAGACGTTCACCTGGCTGACCGGTTCGGTCGCCCTCGGCCAGGCGGCGGCCGTCACCGTCGCCGGCCGGCTGGAGGACAGCCTCTGGGACGGCGCCGGGTTCCTGGTGCCCATGGGGGGCACGTTGCTCGCCCTCGCGACCCTCCTGGCCCTGCGGTCACGGCTCGCATCAGGGGCGACGACCCACCCCGTGAGCCGGACCGTGACACGTGGCGTCCATCACCGCGTGCCGGTGACAGTGGACTGATCCCCGGGAATACGTCACACTGGACCGTCGTTAGCACTCATCGAGTGAGAGTGCCAGGAGGAAGACACAGTGCCGACCTACCAGTACCAGTGCACCGAGTGCGGCGAGGGCCTTGAAGCGGTGCAGAAGTTCACCGACGACGCCCTGACCGAGTGCCCCGCCTGCAATGGCCGCCTGAAGAAGGTGTTCTCCGCGGTCGGCATCGTCTTCAAGGGCTCCGGCTTCTACCGCAACGACAGCCGCGGCTCCTCGTCGAGCAGCGCGCCCGCGTCGAAGCCGTCGACGGCCTCTTCTTCGACGTCGTCGTCCTCGGACTCGTCGTCGAGCTCGTCGAGCTCCTCGTCGTCCGGTTCGTCCTCGTCGTCCAGCAGCTCCTCCTCGGGCTCCAGCAGCTCGTCGAGCACCAGCTCGGCCGCGTAGGCACCGCCTCCCGCTCCAGATGACCCTGTCGTCGTACGACGACGGGGTCTTCGGCGTTTCCACGCGCCCGACGGCAGGTCCTAGGGTGCGGGCATGGTGAATCAGGCGAATCCCGCGGGCGCCGAGATCGGCGTGATCGGCGGCTCCGGCTTCTACTCCTTCCTCGACGACGTCACCGAGATACAGGTGGACACGCCGTACGGATCCCCCAGCGACTCCCTGTTCCTCGGCGAGGTCGCGGGCCGCCGGGTCGCCTTCCTGCCCCGCCACGGGCGCGGCCACCATCTGCCGCCGCACCGCATCAACTACCGCGCCAACCTGTGGGCGTTGCGCTCGGTCGGCGTCCGCCAGGTGCTCGCACCGTGCGCCGTGGGCGGTCTTCGGCCGGAGTACGGCCCGGGCACCCTGCTCGTACCGGACCAGCAGGTCGACCGTACGAAGTCCCGGGTGGGGACCTTCTTCGACGGCATTCCGCTGCCCGGCGGCGCCGTCCCCAACGTGGTGCACGTGTCCCTCGCCGACCCCTACTGCCCCGTCGGCCGCAAGGCCGCCCTGGCGGCGGCACGCGGACGCGGCTGGGAGCCGGTGGACGGCGGCACGCTGACCGTGATCGAGGGGCCGCGCTTCTCCACCCGCGCCGAATCCCTCTGGTACCGGGCCCAGGGCTGGTCGGTGGTGGGTATGACGGGCCATCCGGAGGCGGGGCTCGCCCGTGAACTGGAGCTCTGCTACACGTCGTTGGCCCTGGTCACCGACCTCGACGCGGGCGCGGAGACCGGCGAGGGCGTCTCGCACGACGAGGTGCTCCAGGTGTTCGCGGCGAACGTGGACCGGATGCGGGGCGTGCTGTCCGACGCGGTGGCCGCACTGCCTGCGAGCGCGACCCGGGACTGCCTGTGCACGAAGGCGCTGGGCGGGATGGATCCGGGCTTCGAACTGCCGTGACCAGGTCCGATACGGGATGTGCGGGGGCGGAACTCCCCGTTCGGGTGAGCGAGTTGTCCACAACCGGTGAGTAACACACAGGCCTCAGCGGGATTCGCCGAAAACCCTCATCGTGGGAGCGCAAGCAGCTCCCTCGTCACAGGTGGTGGTTCCCGTGTCCTGCGTACGTCCCGTGCCTTCCGTGGCTCCCGTTTCCGCACGTTCTGTCCCGCTCGTCCCCGCGCCCTGCGAGGTGCCCCACTTCGCTCCCGTGCGGGTGCGCGGAGGGCGGTATCGACTGCGGCGCCTGGTACGGCACCGCAGGCGGGCGCTGACGCTGGGCCTCGCCGTCACGGCGGCGGCGATCGTCGCGGCCGGCCCACGCCAGGCGGCGGGTCCACCGCCCGATGTGGGACGGGTGCGGGGGCACCCGGTGGCGGATCCCGTACGGGCGCGGCCCACCGTCGAGATGGTGACGGCGCCGGTACGGATCGCCGACGCGGCCACCGTGCGGCTGCTGCGGCCCGGTGACCGGGTCGATGTCATCGCCGCCGAGGAGTCACCGACGGGCACCGACGCCCGCGTGGTCGCGCGCCGGGCCCGGGTGACGCAGGTGCCGCAGGCCCCCACCGCCCAGGAGAGCGCGGCCGAGGGCGGGGCGCTGGTCGTGCTGTCGGTGCCGCGCACCACGGCGTCCCGGCTGGCCGGCGCGGGTGTGACGGCACGGTTGGCGGTGACCCTGTGGTGAGCCGACGTGTGATCGTCTCGAACCGTCTGCCGTCAAGTACCTCGTTGGGGTGGGCCAATTGGACACGCCTGCCGGGCGTTGACGTAGGTTGCGGAGCTGTTTGTTCCATTATCTGCGTGCACGAGAAGAGGCCCCGCGGTGAGCGAGAAGAAGCAACCGAGCGTCTGGGAGGGCTTCAAGGCCTTCCTGACGCGCGGCAACGTCGTCGATCTGGCGGTCGCGGTAGTCATCGGTACGGCGTTCACCAACATCGTCAACTCGGTGGTGAAGGGCGTCATCAACCCCATGGTGGGGGCGTTCGGGACCAAGGCCCTGGACAACTACAGCTCGTGCGTCAAGGCCCCCTGCACGGGAACCGGCGACACCGCGACCGGCATCCGGATCCTGTGGGGCTCGGTCCTGGGCGCCACACTCACGTTCCTGATCACGGCGGCCGTCGTCTACTTCCTGATGGTCCTGCCGATGGCGAAGTACCTGGCCCGGGTGAGCGCACGCCAGAAGGCGAAGGAGGGCGCGCAGGAGGTCATCGAGGTGAGCGAACTGGAGGTCCTCAAGGAGATCCGCGACGCCCTGGTGGCCCAGCGGGGCTCCGGGCACACCGAGCGGTAGGGGCCAGTCAGAGGTGGTGGGGCGGCTTCTCGTCGAGGAAGCGCTTCAGGTCGGCCGCGCTGTCGCCGCCGCCGTCGGCCGGGCGCTCGCCCCATCCCCGGTCCGTGTCGTCCGACGACTGCTGGTCCAGGGGGTCGTCGAAGATCAGCACGGGCTTCGGGGCGCGCGGCTCGGGGGCGGTGGGGCTGCTCATGGCTCCAGGGTACGTGCCGCCCGCCGGGCCCTGTTCGGGCCGGGCGGCGCCCGCCGGATCACGATCACGCTCCGGCGCCGGGCTTCCGCCTGCGTGCCAGGTGCTCATCTGCTCTGCTGGGTCGTATGACGTCCAGTTCCTCACCCGTGTCCGACGTACCCGAAACACCCGACGCACCGGGCACCTCGGCGGGTGGCGGCCACGGTGCGCCCCTGCGCAGGCTGACCGCGCGTGGACGCGGCGAGTCGCACCGGGTCGCCTCGCCGCTGGAACTCTTCTTCGACCTCTGCTTCGTCGTGGCGGTCGCCCAGGCGGGCGTCCAGTTGGTGCACGCGATCGCCGAGGGGCACACGGGCGAGGGCATCCTCAGCTACGCGATGGTCTTTTTCGCCATCTGGTGGGCCTGGATGAACTTTTCGTGGTTCGCCTCGGCGTACGACAACGACGACGTGCTCTACCGGGTTGTCACGCTGGTTCAGATCGCCGGCGTCCTGGTGCTGGCGGCCGGGGTGTCGCGGGCCTTCGAGGACCACGACTTCCTGGTGGTCTGGCTCGGCTATCTGATCATGCGGCTGGCGATGGGCGCCCAGTGGCTGCGGGCCGCCCGCGCGGCCGAGGGCGCCGAGCGGACGACGGCACTGCGGTACGCCGGCGGGGTGCTGCTGTGCATGGCCGGCTGGCTGGGACTGGTGGTCCTGCCGGAGGCCGGCCGCCCCTGGGTGTTCCTGGTGATGGCGCTCGTCGAACTGGCGGTGCCCGTCTACGCGGAGAGGAGCTTCACCACTTCCTGGCACCCGCACCACATCTCCGAGCGGTACGGGCTGTTCACCATCATCGTGCTGGGCGAGGCGATCGCGGCGGCGACGGTCGCCGTGAAGTCGGGCGTCCAGGAGAACGACGCGCTGGCCGATCTGCTGCCGATCGCGGCGGGCGGGCTGCTGATCGTGTTCTCCGCCTGGTGGATCTACTTCGCGGTCCCCATCCACGGCCGGCTGCGCTCCAGCAGGCAGGCGTTCCTGTGGGGCTACGGCCACTATCTGATCTTCGCGTCGGCCGCGGCGATCGGCGCCGGCCTGGAGGTCGCGGTCGAGCAGGCGATCGGCAAGGCGCACCTCTCGGCGTCCGCCGCTTCGGCCGCCGTGACCCTGCCGACAGCGCTCTATCTCGTCACCGTCTGGGCCCTGCACTCGCGCTACTTCAAGGTGGGCATCGCCGAGCAACTGGTCCTGCCGTCCGCGGCGTTGCTGGTGATCGTGTGCACGTTCCTGGGCGACTGGGCGGTGCTCGCGGCGGGCCTCGTGTCGGCGCTCGCGGTGGCGGCCGGCGTGACACTGACCGCCCGGACGGCGAGTGGGAGCACCGGGCGCGTCTGACAGGAGAGGAGTGTCGGAAGGGGACTGTGGACAACACTGGGAGTCATGACAGTTGACGCTCTGACAGATGTGGCCGGCCTGCGCGTGGGGCACGAGACGCGTATCGGCGACGGGTGGCTCACCGGGACGACGGTCGTGCTCGCACCCGAGGGCGGAGCCGTGGCCGCCGTGGATGTGCGGGGCGGGGGGCCCGGCACCAAGGAGACCGATGCCCTGGATCCGCGCAACGTCGTACGAGGTGTCGAGGCGGTTGTGCTGACGGGTGGCAGCGCGTACGGGCTGGACTCGGCGTCGGGGGTGATGGCCTGGCTGGAGGAGCGGGGGCGCGGGGTGCGGGTGGGGCCCGACCCCGGGCACGTGGTGCCGGTGGTGCCCGCCGCCTGTGTCTTCGACCTGGGCCGGGGTGGCGACTTCCGGGCCCGGCCGGACGCGGCCACCGGTCGGGCGGCCGTCGAGGCGGCGGCCTCGAGCGAGCCCGGCGCGCCCGTGCCGGAGGGGTGTGTGGGCGCGGGTACGGGGGCCGTGGTCGGGCACCTCAAGGGCGGTGTCGGCACCGCGAGCACCGTGCTCGGGTCGGGGATCACGGTGGCGGCGCTGGTGGTGGCCAACGCGGCGGGGTCCTCGGTGGATCCGGAGACGGGGGTGTTGTACGGGGAGTTGTTCGAGGGGCGGCGGGTCGACTGTCCGGCGGCCGGTGTGCACGAGGCGGCGCGGCGGCGGCTGGCGGAGGTCGCCGCGCAGGCCCCGCTGCCGCCGCTGAACACCACGCTCGCGGTGGTCGCGACCGACGCGACGCTGTCGAAGGCGCAGGCCCAGAAGGTGGCCGGCACGGCGCACGACGGCATCGCACGTGCCGTACGGCCGGTGCATCTGCTCAACGACGGGGACACGGTGTTCACGCTGGCGACAGGGGCGCGCCCACTGGACGAGAACAATCCCCTCGCCCTGAACGAGATCCTCGCGGCGGGCGCGGACCTGGTGACCCGAGCGATCGTCCGTGCGGTACGCGCGGCGGGCCCGGTGACGGGACCGGGCGGGCAGTGGCCGTCTTACGGGGAGTTGTACGGGGAGCGGTAGGGAGGGGAGGGCGGGAGGGGGTGCCCCTGTCTGCTTCGGTCGAGGTCCTGGCTCAGGATGACAGCATGACGACCTGGGTCCGCGCCTACTACGAGGACGACGATCTGTGGCTGTACTTCGAGGCCGATGACGAGGGCTGGGCCGTGCGGCAGGTGGAGGTCCGGGGGCAGGACTCGCGTCCGGTGACGGCGGCCTCCTTGGACGAGGTGCTGCACTTGCGTGATCATGCGGATCTCGCGGCGATGGGCCGCTATGAACGGCAGTACGGCGTTCTCGCCGAAGGTCCCGTGGACGGCTGGCAGCACCAGCCGCAGGCTGCCGAGATCTCTGCGGAGGAGTTCGAGCTGCTGTGGCACGAAGCCCGGCGGGCTCTCGGTAATTCAGGCTGACCGGGCGGCCCCTGTCGGCCGGGGGCAAACGATGGCGGCGCCAGTGACTGGGCACCGTTTCTTCTTGGTTGAGCTGGGATTGTCGCGGTTCTGTCACGTGATGGGTGCGAGGGCGGTCGGTTGGGAACCCGCGCCGCCGGTGTTTCCCTCTTTCTTCACGCAACGGAGCGGATCACCCGAAAAAGCCCGGACACCCCGGATCACACAAACCTGGAGCAGCCCGTGACAACGCCGGACACAACAGCTCGGCGCGCACTGGGGGCCTGTGCCGTCCTGATCGTCGGCGCGCTGACCCTCACCGCGTGCGGTGGTGGCAACAGTGGCAACAGCGGAAACGACGACGGCAAGGGGGGCAAGGGCGGCAGCGGTTCCGTCGCGACGTCGGGCGCGCGGATCGACATCTCGGCGAAGAACGGTTCGGCGGGCGCGTCGATCAACACGACCGGTGTGAAGGTCAGCGGTGGCACGCTGACCGACGTGAGGATGACCGTCGCGGGGACGGGAACCGCCGTGGCGGGCGCGATATCCGGGGACGGGCGAAGCTGGCAGCCGGCGCAGCAGTTGGAGCGTGGGACGCGGTACCGAATAGCGGCGACCGCGAAGGACGGTGACGGTCGTACCAGCAGCGCCGACTCGACCTTCACGACGGTCACCAAGGCGAACAGCTTCATCGGGACGTACACGCCGGACAACGGGACGACGGTCGGGGTGGGGATGCCGGTGTCGTTCACGTTCGACAAGCCCATCAGCGACCAGGCCGCCGTGCGGTCGCACATCACGGTCACGTCGAGCAGCGGGCAGCAGGTGGTCGGGCACTGGTTCGGGGCGCAGCGGCTCGACTTCCGGCCCGAGGAGTACTGGAAGGCCGGTTCCAAGGTCACGATGAAGATCGACCTGGACGGCGTGAAGGGCGCCAACGGCGTGGTCGGGGTACAGAAGAAGACCGTGACCTTCACGATCGGGCGCTCGCAGGTGTCCACGGTCGACGTCAACACGCAGACCATGACGGTCGTACGGGACGGGCAGACCGTCAAGAGCATCCCGATCTCGGCGGGCAGCCCGGAGTTCACCACGTACAACGGGCAGATGGTGATCTCCGAGAAGCTGCGGGAGACGCGGATGGACAGCCGTACGGTCAATCTGGCCAACGCGTACGACATCAAGGATGTCCCGAACGCGATGCGGTTGACGACCTCCGGGACCTTCATCCACGGCAACTACTGGTACAACAAGGGCAATCCGCCCTTCGGTCGCACGGGTACGAGCCACGGGTGCGTGGGGCTGCAGGATGTTCAGGGGGCGCAGGGGAACACGCCCGCCAAGTGGTTCTTCGACAGCTCGATGGTCGGGGATGTCGTCATCGTCAAGAACTCCCCCGACAAGCAGGTCGCGCCGGACAACGGTCTCAACGGCTGGAACATGCCGTGGAGCGAGTGGACGACGGGGGCGGCTGGGGCGGCTTCCTGACGGAGCATTTGACGGTTTTCGAGGGCCGCGCGGGAACTTTTCGCGCGGCCCGGGCGTCTTCAGGACGTGGGTTTCTCGGTTCCCGGACATGATGTCCGATCGAGGGGCTACGGTATGCACCCACAAGGTGACATGCAGCAACGCCGGGAGATGCCTTGAGCGTTCCGTACGAGACGGCAGCGTACGAACCACCCGAGTCGCCCGAGTCTCCGGAGGAGCATCTCGAGCGGCTCCTGGGTCGTGCGTTGAACTCCTTCGAACTGCCCGATGACGCCATACGGCGGCTCGAGTGCGCGCTGGCGCACGACAGTTCGCTGCACTCCGCGCACCACAGCGCGGGGCTGCACCGCGAGACGTACCGCCACACCTGGCTGCTTGCCGACGGTTCGGCGCTCACTCTGTGGGAGCTGGTGCACAACACGGCGCCCGGCGCGGGTCCGCAGGCCGAGGTGTACGTCGACGAGGAGGAGCTGCGCGCCGCGACGGCCCGGCTTCCGTTGCCCGCCGACACCCCTGACTTCGAGCTGCCGGTGATGGTGCAGCTCGCGCCGGTCCTCCAGCCGGGGCACATGTATGTCCCCGACCACTCTGCGGATCACGCGCGCAGGTTACTCAGGCGGGCGGAGAACGCGGACCGGCCGGGGGGCGACATCGCCGAGCTGCTGGAGACGGCGTTCGCGCACCAGATTACCCAGGCGTTCGGGCGGCCGTGCCGCGCGGGCCGGGCCGGGCTCGGTTTCTCGCTCTACGAGCATGCCTTCCTGCTGCCGGGCGGCGAGGAGGTCTCCCTGTGGGAGGTCGAGCACACGGCCACGCCCGACGGCCGGCACATGTGCGAGGTGTATCCGACGGAGGACGGGGCGCGGGACGCGATGGAGCGCCGGGCGGCGCGGACGTCGTAGCTCGGCCGGAGGTACCAAACATCCCGGCGCGGACGTCGTAGCGCGGCCGGAGTCACCGAACATCCCGGCGCGGACGTCGTCGTAGCGCGGCCGGAGGTACCAACACCCCGGTGGGCCGGTCGTCCTGACGACCGGCCCACCGGGGTGTTGGTGTGTTCGTCGCGGTCTCAGGCCGCCACCGGCTCCTTCTTCTCGACCGAGGTGGCCGCGCTGCCCTCGGCGGCCTCCGCCGCCGTAATGCCCGGTGCCTGCTTGCGCATGCTCTTGAGGGTGATCACCAGGGCGGTGGTGACGCAGGTGCCTGCCGCGATGGCGATCAGGTAGAGGAACGGGCTGCCGATCAGCGGGACCACGAAGATGCCGCCGTGCGGGGCGCGGAGCGTGGCGCCGAAGGCCATCGACAGGGCGCCGGTGACCGCGCCGCCCGCCATCGAGGCCGGGATGACGCGCAGCGGGTCCGCCGCCGCGAACGGGATCGCGCCCTCGGAGATGAAGGAGGCGCCCAGTACCCAGGCGGCCTTGCCGTTCTCGCGCTCGGTCTCGGTGAAGAGCTTCTTGCGGACGGTGGTCGCGAGCGCCATGCCCAGCGGCGGGACCATACCCGCGGCCATCACCGCGGCCATGACCTTCATCGCGGCGTCGCTCGGGTCCTGGACGGCGATACCGGCGGTGGCGAAGGCGTAGGCGACCTTGTTGACGGGGCCGCCGAGGTCGAAGCACATCATCAGGCCGAGGAGTACGCCGAGCAGGACGGCGTTGGTGCCGGAGAGGCCGGAGAGCCAGTCGGTCATGCCCTTCTGGGCCTCGGCGATGGGCTTGCCGACGACGACGAACATCAGGAAGCCGACGATCAGCGAGGAGATCAGCGGGATCACCACGACGGGCATGATGCCGCGCAGTACCGGCGGGATCCTGATCTTCTGGATCGCCAGGACGATGCCACCGGCCAGCAGACCGGCGACCAGGCCGCCGAGGAAGCCGGCGTTGATGTTGAACGCGATCATGCCGCCGACGAAGCCGGGGACGAGGCCGGGGCGGTCCGCCATGCCGTAGGCGATGTAGCCGGCCAGGACCGGGACGAGGAAGCCAAAGGCGACTCCGCCGATCTGGAACAGCAGGGCGCCCCAGCTGTCGACCTGGGTCCAGGAGAAGTGCTCCATGACCGAGGGCGCCTTGTTGATCTCCCAGCCGCCGATGGCGAAGCCGAGGGCGAGCAGAAGGCCGCCGGCGGCGACGAAGGGGACCATGTAACTGACGCCGGTCATCAGCCACTTGCGCAGCTTGGTGCCGTAGCTGTCGCCGGAGTCGCCGGCCCGTTCGACGGGGGTCCCGGCGCCGCCGCCCGTGGCGCTCGCGGTGACCTCGCCGCGCTCGGCCTTGCCGCGTACGTCGGCGATGAGCTGGGCGGGCTTGTTGATGCCGGCCTTGACGCCGACGTCGACGGTCGGCTTCCCGGCGAAGCGTTCCTTCTCCCGTACGGGCACGTCGTGGGCGAAGATCACGCCGTCCGCGTCGGCGATGACCGCCGGGTCGAGGCGGGTGAAGCCGGCGGAGCCCTGTGTCTCGACGACGAGTTCGACGCCCGCCTCGCGGCCGGCGTTCTCCAGGGACTCGGCCGCCATGTACGTGTGGGCGATCCCGGTCGGACAGGAGGTGACGGCGACGATACGGAACGGGCGCACGTCGGGGTGGTCGGGGTGGGTGTCCGCGACGGTTTCGGCGGAGGCCGCCGCCGAAACCGTCGCGGAGTCTTCGGTGGCCGCGGCGGGGGGCTCTTCGCCGCGGATCAGGGCGGCCGCGCTCACCGCGTCGCTTACCGAGCGCAGGGCCGCTGTGAACTCGTCGTTCATTAGCTGGCGGGCCAGCGACGAGAGGATCGTCAGATGGGCGTCGTCGGCGCCGGCGGGGGCCGCGATCAGGAAGATGAGGTCGGCGGGGCCGTCCGCCGCGCCGAAGTCGATCCCGGCGGCGCTGCGCCCGAAGGCGAGCGTCGGCTCGGTGACGTGTTCGCTTCGGCAGTGCGGGATGCCGATGCCGCCGTCGAGGCCGGTCGGCATCTGCGCCTCGCGGGCGGCCACGTCGGCGAGGAAGCCGTCGAGGTCGGTCACCCGCCCCTTCGCCACCATGCGCTCGGCGAGGGCACGGGCCGCCGCGTCCTTGGTCTGGGCGGACAGGTCGAGGTCGACCAGGTCCGCGGTGATCATGTCGCTCATCGCGGGCTCCTTCGCACGCGTATCGCCCGGGGAGTGGGGTGGGCGGGGCTGGGGACGGGGGTGCTGCGGGTGCAGCGGGTAGCGCGGGGCGGGTGGTGGTGGGGGTCCGGGGGAAGACCGGCGGTTGCGGCGGAGCCGGGGAAACCCCGCCGCGTCGGGGCCGGTTCAGGGGGGACGGGCGGTGGGGAACTCGCGGTTCGGGCTCCCTCAACGGGACGGACGCCGGCGGGCAACCGACCGGCGACGGTGGCAAACGCCGGCGGGGCCGCTGCACGGAGGCCACGGGGGCGGGCCTTCACGACACCCGCTCCCCCAGCAGCATGGACACCGCAAGCCAACCGGACGCCGGCCGCATCACCTGCGGCGCCATACGGCCTCGGCACCGTCCGGTCGCGGAGGACACACGGGCCGGAGCTCATGAGGCCGGCTCCCTCGGCGGCATGCGAAATGCCGGTCGGCCGACGCGCGCCTGTCGCACCCGCTTCCCCAGCAAGGTCGAAACCACCGGCGGACCAGGCACCGGCCGCATCGCCCGCCACGCCCGACGGGCGGGGCGGCGTCTGTCCGTGGAAGACGCGCGGGCGGGGCCTCATGGCACCCGCTTCCCCAGCAACGTCGAAACCACCGGCGGACCAGGCACCAGCCGCATCGCCCGCCACGGCCGACGGGCGGAGCGGCGTCTGTTCGCGTAGGGCGCGTGGGCCGGCGGTCATGACGCCGGCTCCCTCAGGGCGCGGTCCATCGGGATCTCGTTCGTCACCGACACGGCCGGCAGGTCGAGGTCCGATGGGGTCGGCATGACGCTGCCGGGGAGTTGGACTGCTGCGGCGCCGTGGGCGACTGCGGAGGTGAGGGCCTCGGGGCCGTGGCCGCCGGCGATCAGGAAGCCGGCGAGGGAGGAGTCGCCCGCGCCGACGTTGCTGCGGACCGTGTTCACTCGGGCGGTGCCGAACCAGGTGCCGGAGGCTTCCACGAGGAGTTGTCCGTCGGCGCCGAGGCTGGCGAGGACGGCGGCCGCGCCGAGTTCGCGCAGTTCCTCGGCGGCCTTGACCGCGTCGCCGATGGTGGCGAGAGGGCGGCCGACCGCCTCGGCGAGTTCCTCGGCGTTCGGTTTGACGACGTCAGGGCGCTCACGCAGGGCCGCCAGCAGGGCGGGGCCGGAGGTGTCGAGGGCGATCCGGGCGCCCGCGGCGTGCGCACGGGCGACGAGGTCGGCGTACCAGGAGGGTGCGAGGCCGCGCGGGAGGCTGCCGCAGCAGGCGATCCAGTCGGCGTGGGCCGACTGCCCGCGTACCGTCTCCAGCAGCAACTCCTGTTCCACGAGGGAGAGTTCGGGGCCGGGTGCGTTGATCTTCGTCAGTACGCCGTCCGCCTCGGCGAGGGCGATGTTGGAGCGGGTGGCCCCGGCGATCGGTACCGGCGCGACCTCGATGCCCTGGGCGTCGAGCAGGTCGGCGACGAGCGCGCCGGGCGCTCCGCCCAGGGGCAGTACGGCGACGGTGCGCTGCCCGGCGGCGGCGACGGCCCGCGAGACGTTGACGCCCTTGCCGCCGGGGTCCATCCGCTCACCGGTGGCGCGGATGACCTCACCCCGGTCGAGCGACGGGACCTCGTACGTTCGGTCGAGGGACGGGTTGGGTGTGACCGTGAGGATCATGCGCGCACCACTTCCGTGCCGCCGCGCTCGAGGTCGGTGGCGTCCTCGGGGCTCAGCCCGCTGTCGGTGATCAGCAGGTCCACGTCGCCCAGGTCCCCGAAGCGGGCGAAGTGTTCCTCGCCGTGCTTGGTGGAGTCGGCCAGGAGCACCACCCTGCGGGCGGCGTCCACAGCGGCCCGCTTCACGGCGGCCTCGGCGAGGTCGGGCGTGGTCAGCCCGTGCTCGGCGGAGAAGCCGTTGGCGGCCACGAACAGGACGTCGGCGCGGATCTCGCCGTACGCCCGCAGTGCCCAGGCGTCGACGGCGGCGCGGGTGCGGTGCCGGACGCGGCCCCCGACGAGGTGCAGCTGGATGCCGGGGTGGTCGGCGAGGCGGGCCGCGATCGGGAGGCTGTGGGTGACGACGGTGAGCGTCGCGTCCAGCGGGATGGCGGCGGCGAGGCGGGCGACGGTCGAGCCGGCGTCGAGGATCAGGGTGCCCTCGGTGGGCAGTTCGGCGAGGGCCGCCTTGGCGATGCGGTCCTTCTCGTCGGCGTAGGTCGACTCGCGCTCGGTGAGGTCCGGCTCGAAGTCGAGGCGGCCGGCCGGTATGGCCCCGCCGTGCACGCGTCGCAGGAGGCCGGCGCGGTCGAGGGCCTTGAGGTCCCGGCGGATGGTCTCCGCGGTGACCTGGAACTCCTCGGCCAGGGACAGCACGTCCACCCGCCCGCCGTCACGGGCGAGCCGCAGGATCTCCTGCTGCCGCTCCGGTGCGTACATGTCCGTTTGCCTCCGACCGATGCCCGAACCTGTTTACTTTGTGGATTCAGTCGGAGGCTACGCCCTGATTTCCGGAAAGTAAACAGGTTCGGGCATTAGGTGGGCACAAACGGGCATGACCCCAGCAGCGCCCGCACGCGTCGCGCTCAGTGCACGAGCTGCGGCTCCCGGTCCTTCTCGCCCTCGCCCTCGCCATCGTCCTCGGCCTCGGCCGGCGCTTCCGCCGTCTGCTCGGCGCCCGCGGCCGGCCGCCTCGGCAGTGCGAACATCACCACGAAGATCACGCCCATCAGCCCGGCCACCCAACCGAGCGCGTGCTGGAAGGCGTTGACGAACGCCGGTCCCACCTCGCTGCGCGCGAGCCGGTCCCCCATCGCGCCGAAGAACACCACCGACACCAGCCCGAGTCCGAGCGCGTTGCCCATCTGCTGCACGGTGTTGATGAGCCCGGACGCCGACCCGGCATGCTCCCTGGGCACCTCCGACAGGACCATGTCGGTCAGCGGGGCCACGATCAGGCCCATGCCGGCGCCCATCACCACCAGCGGGAGCGCCATCTGCCAGGAGGCGATGGCCAGGCCGTACCGTCCGGCCTCCCAGATGTAGATCAGCACGCCGAGGCCCATCACCAGGGCGCCCGCCTGGAGCACCCGGCGCCCGAAGCGCGGGACCAGCAGCTGTACGGACATCCCGGCCGCCGCCGACACCGCGATCGAGAACGGCACCCCGGTCAGCCCGGCCCGCAGTGGGCTCCAGCCCAGCCCGAACTGCATGTACATCGTCCAGACCAGGAAGAAGATGCCCAGGCCGATCCCGAAGACGATCTGCACGGCGATGCCCGCGGCGAAGCTCTTCACCTTGAACAGCGACAGTTCGATCAGCGGCGAACCGTCGATCCGCGCCTTGCGCCGCTCGTACGCCACCAGCGCGCCGAAGACACCGAGCGCGCCCACCATCGAGAGGTGGCCCCACAGCGGCCAGCCCAGCTCACGCCCGCGCGTCAGCGGGTAGAGCAGCATCAGCAGGCCCAGCGTCACGAGGGCGACGCCCACCAGGTCCAGCTTGAGGGCCCTCGGCGCCTTCGACTCCGTGATGAAGCGGTGGCCGAGGACGAGGGCGGCGATGCCGACCGGCAGGTTGATCAGGAAGATGGGCCGCCAGCCGAGGCCGAACAGGTCCCACTCGGTGAGCAGCGCGCCCAGCAGCGGGCCGGTCACCGCGCCCAGGCCCACGATCGCGCCGAAGAGGCCGAACACCTTGCCGCGTTCGTGTGCCGGGAAGGTCGCGTGGACGATCGACAGGACCTGCGGCACCATCATCGCCGCCATGCCGCCCTGGAGGATGCGGGAGGCGACCAGCATCTCCGCGTTCGCGGCGAAGCCGCAGAGGGCGGAGGCGAGGGTGAAGCCGCCGATGCCGACGAGGAACAGCCGCTTGCGGCCGTGGATGTCGCCGAGGCGTCCGCCCGTGACGAGACCGGCGGCGAAGGCGAGCGCGTAACCGGCGGTGATCCACTGGATCTGGCTGAAGGAGGCGCCTGCCTCGCGCTGGATGGACGGGATCGCGACGTTGACGATCGTGACGTCGACGAGGTCCATGAAGGCCGCGGTCATCACGATGGCGAGGGCGAACCAGCGTCGCCGGTCCGGCACGACCGTTGGTGTTTCGGTGGAGGTCATGAACTCAAGCTAGAACCCCATTAGGTCAGGTTGTGTCCTAGTGGTGAGGCATCCTCGAACTCATGACGACGGACATGGACACGGACTCATGACGACGGACACACCGGCCCGGCTCCTTCAGCTCCTCTCACTGCTCCAGACACCCCGTGAGTGGCCCGGCGGCGAGCTCGCCGACCGGCTGGGGGTGTCACGGCGTACCGTGCGGCGGGACATCGACCGGCTGCGTGAACTCGGCTATCCCGTGCAGGCGTCCAAGGGTTCCGACGGCGGATACCGGCTGGTCGCCGGCAAGGCGCTGCCGCCGCTGGTGCTCGACGACGAGGAGGCGGTGGCCATCGCGGTCGGGCTGCGGGCGGGCGCCGGGCACGCGGTCGAGGGGCTGGACGAGGCCTCCGTCCGGGCGCTGGCCAAGCTGGAGCAGGTCCTGCCCTCGCGGCTGCGGCGGCGCGTCTCCACCCTCCAGGCCGCCACCACTCCGCTGACCAGCGGGGACGGCGCGGTCATCGCCCCCGAGACGCTGACCGTGATGGCCTCGGCGGTGGCCGGCCAGGAGCGGCTGCGGTTCGCCTACCGCGCCAAGGACGGCACCCCCACCAAACGCCTGACCGAGCCCCACCGGCTCGTGTCGACCGGCCGCCGCTGGTATCTCGTCGCCTACGACCTCGACCGCGCCGACTGGCGCACCTTCCGCGTCGACCGGGTCAGCGACCCCTTCGCCACGGGCGCCCGCTTCGCCTCGCGCGAGCTGCCTACGGGCGACGCGGCGGAGTATCTGCGCCAGTCGATGCGCACACAGCGGGAGACCTACGTGTTCGAGGTGACGTTCGCCGCCCCGGCCGCGTTCGTCGCCGCCCGCGTCCCGGCCTGGCTGGGCACCCCCGAGCCCGTCGACGAGGACAGCTGCCGTATCCGTTCCTCGGTCGGTGACCCGGTGGAGTGGCTGGCGGTGCGGCTCGCGTCGGTCGAGTGCGAGTTCACGGTCCGGGAGCCGCCCGAACTGGTCGAGCACATACGTGAGTTGGGCGCCCGGATGACCAGGGCGACGGGCGGCTGACCGATCGCCCTCACGCGTTCGCGGCGCCGCTCCAAGGAAAGTCCCGCAGGGCCCGAAGGTTGCGCACCGCCAGTGCCGCCGGGCCCGAAGGACCGTCGGCCGGGGCGTCCCCGGCCGCCCAGGTCTCGAAGGCGACGCGTACGGCGGCACTGGCGACGGCGGCCGCGAAGCGGGCCTCGGGTGAGTCGGCGGGGTCCGCGCCCCGTGAGGCCAGCGCCTGGGCAAGCGTGTGTTCCGCTGCCCGGCAGCACTCGGCCCACACCCGCAGCAGGCCGGGGCTCTCCTGCGCCAGCCGGAGCAGGGTGCGGGCCCAGTCGAGGGAGCCCGGCGACACGACGTCGCCGGGTGTCAGCACCCGCAGTGCCGCGTGTTCCAGGGCCTGCGGCACGGACAGCGCGGCCGGGGCCTCGCGCACCGCCCCGGCCCACCATTCGATGCCCGCGCCGAAGACAGGGCCGACGGCCTCTTCCTTGGTGGCGAAGTACCGGTAGAAGGTGCGCGGCGCGACCCCGGCCGCCTGGGCGATGTCCTCGGCGCGGGTGGCCCGCAGCCCGTTGGTCACGAAGAGCCGTGCCGCCTCCCGGGCGATCTCCATCCGGGTCGCGTACTTGCGCCGCTCGGTGAGCGAACCGGCAGGGCCGGAGGAGGTGGCGGAAGTGGAGGAAGTGGAGGAAGTGGGGTGGGACACGGACGCCACGTTATGCCGCTGTGGCACAATCTGCCATTCGGGCGGGCCACCCCGGTGTTCAGGTACGGGGTGCCCCGCCCCTGACGCGTGGCGAGGCCGTCGGGCCGGGCGGACCTGGGCAGAAGTGAGCCGGGCCCCGGCACCTGGGGGGGGTTAGGTACCGAGGCCCGGCTAGGGAGGTCCCGACGCTGGGGGGGGTTGCGCCGGGACTTGGCTCAGGGGATCCGGGGCGTTGCCGCCCGGACCCGTGTCCTGGGCCCTGAGGTCTTGTGCCCCGGACCCGAGGGTTTGAAGCAGCCTGACACCGCAATCTTTGCGCGGCCTCCCGCCACCCCGCGCACGCACCACCGAACAGTCGCACGCCACCCGGCGCACGCACCACCAAACGCGCCCCCAGTACCGATTCCGGTACGCCGATCCGACCGCCTTTAGGGGCGCGGGGAACTGCGCGACCAGCCCCCACCGGCCTGCGGGCAACAACCCGCCGATCCAGCGGAGCTACTCGTGGAACTACGCCGCCGCGTCGAACCCGGTATCCCGAGCCAACTTCTTCAGTTCCAGCAACGCATGCTTCTCGATCTGCCGAATCCGCTCTCGGGTAAGCCCGTGCTCCTTACCCACCTCCGTCAGCGTCCGCTCCCGCCCGTCGACGATCCCGTACCGCATCTTGATGATGGAAGCCGTGCGCTGGTCTAGGCGCCCGATCAGGTCGTCCAGTTCCTCGCTGCGCAGCAGCGTCAGCACGGACTGCTCCGGCGACACCGCCGACGTGTCCTCCAGGAGGTCGCCGAACTGGGTCTCGCCCTCGTCGTCCACCGACATGTTCAGGGAGACCGGGTCACGCGCCCAGTCCAGGACGTCGGTCACGCGCTCCGCGGTCGTGTCCAGCTCGGCGGCGATCTCCGCGGGCTCCGGGTCGCGCCCGTTCTTGCGGTTGAACTCGCGCTGCACTCGCCGGATCCGGCCCAGTTCCTCGACCAGGTGGACGGGGAGGCGGATCGTGCGTGACTGGTCGGCTATGGAACGGGTGATGGCCTGCCGGATCCACCAGGTGGCGTACGTGGAGAACTTGAAGCCCTTGCGGTAGTCGAACTTCTCGACCGCGCGCACCAGGCCGGCGTTGCCCTCCTGGATCAGGTCGAGGAGAGGCAGGCCGCTGCGGGGGTAGCGGCGCGCCACGGCGACGACCAGCCGGAGGTTGGAGCGGATGAAGATGTCCTTGGCCCGCTCGCTCTCGGCGACGAGCGCCTCGAGTTCCTCCACGGTGGCGTCTGCCTTGGCGTCCGTCTCGCCGTCGAGGATCTGCCGCGCGAACACACCGGCCTCGATGGTCTGCGACAGCTCGACCTCCCTCGCGGCGTCGAGCAACGGGGTCCTTGCTATCTCGTCCAAGTACATGCCGACCAGGTCGCGGTCGGCGATCTCGCCGCCATGGGCGCGAACACTGCGTGCGCCGCCGACGGTCCCGCCGGTGGCGGAAGACGTACGACGGGCGACGGCACGGGTTGCCATGCTTGCTCCCTTGCGATGTGGGGTCAGCGGGTGGTCGTTGTTGTCCCTGTTGGTCTGTGAACGCTCAGCACACTCCTCGCGTGCCCGGCATCCGAAGGAAACAACGCCTGGAATCAGGACAGAATTCCCACGCAGGCCCCCTATTTTCTGATCTTGCAGTACCCTGTGCCGCCACACGAGGAGGCATGATGTCGTCGGAATGTACTGAGGTGCAGGTCAGACCAGGTGTCGAGGCTGACCTCAAGGCCCTCACCGACCTCTACAACCACTACGTGCGCGAGACTCCCACCACGTTCGACACCAAAGTCTTCACACCGGAGGAACGCCGTCCTTGGCTGTTCTCCTACCCTGTAGACGGCCCGCACCGCCTGTTGGTTGCCACGGACATGGACTCACAGCGGATTCTGGGGTATGTCACATCGGGCCCCTTCCGCGCGAAGCCGGCGTACGGCACCACGGTGGAGGTGACCGTCTATCTCGCGCCGGACGCGGGCGGGCGCGGTATCGGCACC
>NZ_JBEYVP010000062.1:0-48485 GCF_040644035.1 Streptomyces sp. NPDC047042
CAGCCCGCCCCCTTGCGCATACCGCATGAGACCGTCGTACCGCAGGGATCACCACTCGTCACGACCGCCCGGACATCACCGATTCAACCTGAGTACCTCCGTTCGGGCGTACTGCGGTCCCGTGCAATCGCGGGCCGCACGAGGAGCTGCAATCGTCGCAACCGGGGGAGGGCGGCGAACTAACCAAGGAGCATCGCGTGGGCCACGACGTCAGGCCGGGAGAAAGAGTGGCGAGGCAGCCATCATGAGGTTCCTCCCACTCCGCTGCACGCCAGCCGCGGACGAGATGGATCGTGTGCAGGTGGCTGACGCTCAAACGACCGAAGTCCGGCTCGCCCTGGTAATGAACGGCGGTGTCAGCCTTGCAGTTTGGATGGGAGGTGTCGCCCATGAGCTCGACCTACTGCGTCGCGCGTCCCGTGGTGACGACGCAGAAGGCGTGGCGGTTGAAGACAGGCAGGTCTTCGAACTCTGGAAGCGACTGGCAAACGATGCTCGCAAGAAAGTACGGATTGACGTCATCTCAGGAACGTCGGCCGGCGGTCTCAACGGCATGCTGCTGGCCACCGCGATCGGTCGTGGATCGGCCTTGCCAGACCTTCGGGAGATGTGGAGGTCGGCCTCGCTCGAATCCCTACTGCCACAGGCCTCAGACTCCGATGAGAGCGTCCTCAGCGGGCAGTCACTCGAGAACAAAATCCGCGAGGCCCTCGCGGCCGTCCCGGAAATGCCAGAGCCCGACACCGAGACGATCACCTTGTTCCTCACGGCGACGGCACTAGACGGCCAGAGTCGCGCCTTCAAGGACAGCTTCGACCAGCACTTCGATGTTCGCGACCACCGGCGTGTGTACCGCTTCAAGAACCAGCGGCCTGGAGGGGGCGCCCAGAGGTACAGGAAAGAGAATGGTACGTGGAAGTTCGGGCCGGATGAACCCAAGCATTTCGCCTCCATCAACGAGTTCGCCTTGCTACGGGCCGCGCGCGCCACCGCTAGCTTCCCGATCGCTTTTCAACCCGTCAGCGAGCTCCCCCTGCTGGACCATCGCGTGCGCCCCGACCCAACATACGGAGACCCAGCAAGTTGCGTCATGGACGGCGGCGTACTCAACAACGCGCCGTTCAGCCCTGTCCTCGACGAAATCACGAAGCGCCGCGTCACCAGGCGGCCGGTGGAACGCGCCCTCGTCTTCGTCGTCCCCTCCGCCGCGCGGCTGGAAGATGAGAAGGTCACGCAGCAGCGTTGCCACGAAATTCACCCCGGCGTCGTGGGCTTGAGCGCTCTGAATTACCCACAGGAGGTGGATCTCCGCTCCGGCACTGAGGACATCGGCCAGCGGGTTCAGACCAGCGTACGCGGCACCCGCGAGAGTCTGTTCGAACGCCTCGTCACTGATACCGGCACGCAGCACCGAAAACAGATGCAGGAAGCCGCCCAGAGTCTGCTCGACGAGTACCGGCGAAGCCGCGTCAACGCCGTCCTGCTGGACCCAGTGGTCGGGTACACGAGCACAGGAGCGGTGACCTCTCTCGCGCCTCTGCCTGAAATGGACGACGATGCAATCGCTGACATCCTCGATCGGCCGCTCTCCTGGTTTCCCCCAGGGGACGAGCAGCTCAGCGATCCCAACGTCGACCACTGGCCGTGGGGAATCATCACTGCCGAGCGGCTCCTGCAGACCCTTGGTCATTACCTGCATGAACTCCTTAGGCCCACGCACGGTCGCGCGCCGAATCTCTCACCGGAGAAGCAGGCGGTGCTCGTCGAAGGGACTGCCAACATCAGCACCCGGCTCCGTGAGGCACTTGCTGTCAGGGAAGCAGTCAGGACTGAGTTGGGTAGTCGACATCTCCTGGACGGCGGACTGGGCGAGATGCAGGCGGCCCTACTGGCCGATCAGGTATTCAACGAGCTGAACGTGCCGGAGGTGGTCGGCCGACTCGTTAACGAGGCGGCCACGTGCTTCCTCCGCACTCTCAAACAGACCACACCGGGCCCACACTATCGGAAGCAAGAGGACGTGATTTCCGCCTATCTGACGGTAGAAGTGCTCACCCAAGCATTCGCGCCGCCTGCGAAGGTCATCGACAATCTAACGCCGAAGTTCAAGTTCCTACGGCTGGGGCCTGACGACATGGGGCCGCTCTTCCACGAGGACTGGTCGGCGCGCCTTGGCGACAAGAAGCTCTACGGCATCCGGTTCCGCCACTTCGGTGCCTTCATCAACAAGGAGTGGCGGCAGTCAGACTTTGTCTGGGGTCGTCTAGACGCAGCCCACTACTTGCTGCCCCTGCTGCTCCCGGACGAGGCTGACAGGCAAGAGGAGAGGACCCTTCACGAAGCGATCCTTGCTGCCGAGGAACTGCCTGGCGAAGAAGTGGATAGCCCCACTGAACGGATGCGAAAGCGCCTGGCGGATCTGACGACGAAAAGCGATGCCCAACTGCTGGCCGACCAAGACGCCAAGCCAGTGAAGAAAACCGGCGACAAGCTGATCGGCGTGATGGTGAAAAATCAGCCGCTTTGCTTCATCGCTGGCCTGGTGTGGCACCGGACTTGGGCAATCTGGCGTAAAGGGCACGGGCGGGGAGAGCAGGTGTCCCTGAGGGATGCGGCAAAGTCCGCTCTGGCACAGATCGTGATCGCTCCACTCATGCTGGGGAGTGCCTTCATCGGGGCCGCGATCGTGGCCCTAATCCGCTATCTCTAGCCTCTCTCTAGCCTCGATCTTGCATGAGGGTCGTCCCGGAGGGCGAGGCCGAGGAGGGAGGCGGGCGGGCGAGGGCGCGCGTTCAGCGAACGGCGTCGAGGAGATCGAGGACGGCAAGCCTGATCGGCCTCGGTGTCATCAGGGGGTTGTCGTGCAGGACGCTGTCGTTGTCGGCGAGCGGCGCCAGGGCCGCTGCGACGTCGGCGGGCAGCCCGGTGGCGGTGGCCAGAATGCCAGCCAGCAGGATCTGCTCGTGGGCCGGTCGGCTGGGGCCAGAAGTGTACGTACGCCCGTGGAGGTGCCAT
The DNA here is from genome assembly GCF_040644035.1 of Streptomyces sp. NPDC047042. Taxonomy (NCBI): domain Bacteria; kingdom Bacillati; phylum Actinomycetota; class Actinomycetes; order Kitasatosporales; family Streptomycetaceae; genus Streptomyces; species Streptomyces sp. NPDC047042. The sequence goes on from NZ_JBEYVP010000062.1 coordinate 3,016, forward strand.
GGGGCGACGCTGGTGTCCATGGTGTCGGGGCTGGTGATGGCATCGATCATGGCTTGTTCGGCTCGGGGGTCGCGGCGGATTCGGTGGGCCGTTGCCTCGATGAGTGCGGGCGCGGCAAAGTCGGCATCGCGGCGCTGGAGTCGTTCGGCGATGCGCAGGGTGAGGTGGGGTACGTGGGCCGCCGGGGCGAGGTTGATCGTCACGGCGATGGCTTCGGGCCAGGTCCAGTCGATTCGGTAGGTGCCAGCGAGGTGTTGTTTCAGGGCGCGGTAGAGGCTGTGCGCGTGTGGGTCGTCCGGCAGGAGGCGGGCCAGGGCGATGCGACACCAGCCGGTGACGGCCATGTCGATGTCGTCGTCATTGATCAGTTGTGATGGCGGCATTCTGCCTGGTGAGCTGGTCAGGAGTTCCAGCAGTTCATGCTGATGGGCGTCGAGCGGGTGGAGCTTGCCCGCCACGTGGAGCACGGGTTGGGGGTCGTTGTCGGTCCGGGCCGCCTGGACTGCTTGGTGGAGAAGGCCTGGATCGTCCGGGTTGGTGTCGGCGTACCAGGCAAACACATTCTTGTCGCGCAGGAGTTCGGGGTCGGCGCGCACGGCATCGCCCAGTGCGCGGTCGACTTCGGGGTGCCGGGTAGCAACGGTCGCCAGCGTGGCCCATACCTCGGTGAGGTCCGGAGGGGTGCGGCTGAGCCGTCCGGCCAGGCGCTCGGGCAGCCGGTTGCCGCACTGTTGTTGAAGCCCGGTCCAGTGGGTTGCGACTAGTTCGGTGAGCTGGAGGTCAGGGCCGGAGAGGGAATCGTCGAATTCAACGGAGGCGGGTCGACCGTTGCTGCGCTCGACGACACCTTCCAGAAGAGTGACATCACCGAGCAGGAGCATGATCACCCAGGCGGTGCGTCGGCGGTCGTCGCCCGTGTTCAGATCGTAGGAGATCAGTTCCTGACGGCATTCGGCGCGCAGCCTCTCCCGTGCCTGCTGCCAGCCGGGGTGTGCTGTGGTGGCTTCCGGTGTCGCGCCGTCGCTACTGGACCCCGTGACCGGGGTGACGGCGAGGGCACGGGCCAGTGCTGTCGCGGCGGCCCGGCGGACTGGGCTCGAGGTGTCGTGGCGCCATTCCTTGAGCAGGTCGGTCACGGTCTCGGTGTCGATGCCGCGCTGTGTGAGCTGCTGGGCGATCAGCGCGCGCAGAGCGGGCGGCAGAGGATTGAGCAGGGCCGTGGCTTCGGTGACGATCTGTGCGGCCTGCGGGCTGGTGAGCGGGCCATAGCCGATGAGAGCTGGGCCGACTTCGGGATCTGCGCCGGTGAGACACTGGCGGGCGTAGTTCAGGACTTCGGGGACTTCGGGCCATGCTCCGATGATCCAGCCGCGCGCGGTGCCGAAGTTCTCTGTCGGCACCGCATCAAGGCAGACGCGGGCAAGTGCCTGTGCGTCGTGGTGTTCCAGAGCTTGTTCGGCTTGAGCGGACAGGACGGGAGACGGTTCGCCACGTACGGCGTTCTTGCAGTCGATCCAGAGGCTGGCGAGGGCGGAGATGGCGTGCTCGACGCCGCTTGGCCGGGGGCTCTGCTGGATCAGCTGGATCAGGCGATCGATGCTGCCTGCGGGACCCAGGACCTTGGCCACGACCTCGACGAAGGACACGGCTTCGTCGGCAGGACCGTTGATTTTGCGCAGCAGTGCTTCTTGGGCAAGGGCGTCGTCGCCGTAGTGCTCTTGCAGAGCCCGGGCGGCCGCGGCTGTACCGAAAGATGCGTCGAGGGCACTGATCAAGCGGTCACGGACGGGGGTGGTGCGGGCCAGCCTGGTCAGGTGGAAGGCGTTGTTGTCTACCGAGTGGAAGGATTCGTGCAGGATGCGGGTCTGAGCAGCTTCACGGATGGCAGGCTCATCTGCCCAAGCGGCTGGCGCGTGGGCCAGGGGGTAGGCCAAGTAGTCGTTAGAGGCGATCGTGCGCGCCGCCCACTGGACGACCTTCGCATCGTGCGGAAATGCGGTGAGCAGCACCCACCAGGCGAGCTCTCTCCATCCAGGGGTGCCGGGCCGGCCGGGAGTGCCCGAGAGGATGGCAAGGCAGAGGTCTCGCACGGATTCGTCGCCCTGGGCTGCGTCACTGACCATCTCTGCGGTGACCCGGTCCAGGGTGTCCCCCACCGAGTCCCGCTCTAGCAGGCTGAGCAGCCACTGACGGTCGTTCTCGTCGTAGGGCTCTGTGCCTTGGGGGGTATCGCGTAGCAGGGCTCGGTGCGCGCGCAGTGCGACGGCCCGGATGCCGATGGCGCCCTGGCGCAGGCCCCAGGAGATCAGTTCCGTCGTCTGGATATGCCCGGGCCAGCCGGTGGCCAGTGCTTCGAGCGCGGCGGCCTGGATGGTGGTGTCGCTTCCTTCGCGTGTCAGGACGGCCAGGGTTTGTGCCACTTCATCGGTGCCTGCCATGCGCTGGGCGAGGGCTTTTGCCGAGGCGTGCTTGACAGCGTCGGAGGGGTGGCGCAGTGCCTGCAGGAGGATCGTCTCAGCGTCCGGTACGGCGATGTCTACGCGGCGCAATGACCAGTAGGCGTTCGGCTCGTCAGTGGTGGCGATGGTCTTGCGGGCGAACCAGGGCAGCAAGATTCGGCGGGCAGTGGGTTCAGCCAGGGCACCGGTGAGGGCGGCGAGCAGACGTGCCCGATGGGGCATCCAGGGGTGCTGCTCGACGCGGGCGCAGAGCAGCAGGGCGAGGCGGGTGACCTCCCGATGGGGCATGCGCACACCGGCGGCCAGGGCCTCCGCGGCCAGCTCGTGGCCGCCCAGTTCCGCCGCCGAGTTCTTCGGGCCTGCGTCGAGGGCCGTCTGCAGGAGTTCGGCGGCGTCGCTCGGGCGGTCCTGCCCCGCCAGCAACGCAAGCAGCACGTCCCGCCAAGACCGGCTTCCCGCCCTGGATCGGACAACGGCCTGCTGGTCGGCGAGGGGCAGGGTCATCAGGTGCTCGGCGGATAGCTGCTCGGCGACAGCACGGTGGGCAAAGCCCAAAGTGCCAGCTCCCTGGGCAAGCAGAATGCCGAGATCTCCTTCGGCCACCTCCATGATCTGCGGTGCCAGACGGCGGGCCTCCGCACTGTCGTAGCCGAACAGGTCGTCATCGCACAGTGCCCGAACCACGCCGACGCGCCACACCCGGATGCTGGCGGCAGGTCCTGTGTCGGCCTGTCGCAGCTCGTAGGCGACAGCGGCCAGCACCTGGCGGATGTCCCGGGCGTCCAGTCCGCCCGCTGGCCGGCGAACGTCGCGCCGCCGGATGGCCGGATGCTGCTCGAGCAGGACGTCGACCAGCCGCCGGTAGGCTTCCATGCGTCGCGTGGGCAGCGGGCCGCTGGACCACATCCCGGCCAGCATCAGCAGGAACAGCGGAACGGCGGCCAGCGCCTTGAGGTCGGCCACGGCCTTGACTTCGTCCAGGAAGCGTTCGGCGGTCTCATCCATGAGGCGCTGCGCGACCTGTCCTGCGTTCTGTTCGCCTGCGGGAGCGGCCGGCTCGGCGGTCACGGCCCTGGCGAAGGCAGCCCGTGTCATGCTCCGCTGCTGTGCCACAGACAGCGACGCCAGGTTTCCCACCCGCCATCCCGCCACAGGCATCAGCCGACGCAGAGCATAGGGGCGGCTGGAGACGATGGCGGCGACGTTGCGGCTGCGGACGAAGTTCTCCAGGAGGGTCAGGGCGGGGCGGGCGCTGTCCTCGTCGGTCCACTCGTCCAGACCGTCGACGACCAGCAGCAGCCGGTCATCGTCCAGAGCCCGCGCCGCCAGATCGTGCAGGTGCTGCGCGGAGTAGCGGGTGAGCCAGGCCCGGACAGCGGACTCCACCGACCGCTCGGCGTCCCCTTTGAGGTATTCGCTCAGAAACGAAAACGGCAACCACACCGGCAGATGCGAGCCGAACTTCGCAGCCAGGGCTGCCGAACGGGGCCTGTCGTCCAGGAGATCGGACACCACGAAGCGAAGCAGACTGGATTTTCCCGCCCCTGGCCCGCCGGCCACGACCGAAAGGTCGCCGTCGGCCAGCCACTCGTCGCAGGCGCTGCGGGTCACCTCCAGACCACCCAGCTCGTCCTCGACCCGGCCGCGCTCCAGCAAGCGGTCCACGGCGGGTACGGCGTCACGGTAGGTCCAGGGGGCGTCCCCGCCAACGACCTGTTCGTTCTCCGCTGTTCCTGCTGCACCCGGGCCTGTTGCGCTGGGCAGACCGTGCCCGTCTCGGCGCTCGTCCGCCAGGGGCTGCTCGCCCACAGTGCCCGGCGGACGACCGAAGAACTCACCACCGCTGTCGGTGATGTCCAGCAAGACGTACTCAAGCGGCTTCGGCGGGTGCGCGGACACGGCCGGAGCCATCAGGACCGCCCCTGTGTCCTGAAGAGCGAAGGAGGCCCGGTACAGGCTGCGCAGGCCCGCGCGCAATGCCACCACATCCTGGCCCGGCAGCCGACCCGCCAGAGCCTGTGCGGCCTCGGGACCGCAGAACTCGGCCACCCAGGAGCGGCCGAAGAAGTCGTCGACGATCTCGGGCAAGTGCCGTAGCCGCTCGCTCACCGACTCGTGTCCCCAGCGCTCGAGCCGGATCCCCGCCTTGTGCAGCCTGTCCGCCTGGCGCTCAAGTTCCTCAGCCAGCGTGGTGAGGCGCAGGGCATGAGTGGTGGCGTAGATGAAGACTTCCGAGCGACTGGCCCAGGAACCGGCCAGGAACTTGTCGACCGCTTTGATGATGTCCGCCGGTGTCAACGTCGCCACGCGCTTTGACTGCAAGGTGGTGTAGCGGCGGCCGGGATCAGTGCCGGCGGACGTAGCCGGAGCGCGGGTGTTGCGAACGAACAGGTCGATGCCTTCCTGTCCCTGCCCTGCCGTCCCGTACAACTCGGCGTACTCGGCGCGGCCGTCGCGCTCGGCAAGCCGCAGAAACAGCCTCTCCACATCCGGCCACGGCAGTTGATCCAGCGGCAGATAGTCGGCCTTGGTGGCGACCGGTGGCGCAACACCGCCCGCAGGAGGAACACGCAGGCTCGTCGGCACCTCCCCCGACGACCGCACCACCGCACCGCTCCGCCTCGCCACGACTCGTATCCTCGCACGGCACTCCTGCCATTTCTGGGCAAGTCTGCGACGGGGAATGAATCTGCTGGCTGGGCGACGCCGCGGGGTGATTCAACCGGCACCTGGGGCCGCCGTGGCCGTTGATGCATACATGCCCACCTCACTCGCGGGCGGCCTTCTCTCCAGCACCGGTCTCTTCCGCGCTTGTGTCCTTCTCAGGCTGCATGGCCGCGCGTACATCGCCGAACAGGTTGATCGTGGTGATCCGGGGTCGCTGTCCGACGCCATTCAGCGCGATGATCGACACCAGCCCCCAGATGACGGCCACCAGGCCGGCCGCGGTGCCCCGGGCGGCCTGTCCGGTCCCCAACCACGTCATCGCGACGGTGCCCACCCCCCACAGCACCCACGTCAGCCTGGCCGCGAAGGCTCGCACGACCGTGGAGAGCACCAGTGCCAGGATGCCGAGACCGATCCACAGAGCGTGCCCCGTCCCGGGGGTGAGCGGCAGACCGGCAGTGTGGGTGTGAAGGAACCGGGTGACCGGTTCGTCGAGGGTGCGCACCGCCAGGCGGGCGTGGTGGCCGAGGTCGAGAGCTCCGACGGCCTGGGCGAGGCCAACTCCGATGCCGTACAGGCCGGGTAGGACGATCGGGGTCAGGCAGATCCACATCCATGCGGGGGCCTCACGCCATTTGCCGGACAGTACGGTGTGGAGTTCGTCGGCTCGGCGGTCGATCCACTGCGCGTCCATCACGCGCAGCCAGGGCTGCTTCTTGGCGAGGTCGGCGGCATGGTTCGGGGACAGGTTGGGTGCGCGCAGGTCGGCGGCGAGGTCGGCCAGGGCTGCGCGGGTGGTGCGCCGCAGAGCCGGGTCGTAGCCCACGACAGTGATCGAGAAAAACAGCATCGTCCAAGGCGCGGTGAGCAGCCACCACCACGGGCCCCAGGAGATGCCGGCCTGCAGGCTCGCCGCGGCGCCGGCGGCGGTGAGGGCGGCGGTGAGGCAGCGCATTGCGCGGGGGGCGAGCGTGGCGTAGGTGATGGGCAGCGGTCGAGGCAGGGGTTCGCTGCGGGCGGCGGCGCGCAGCCACGGCCACAGGCGCGTGATCAGGTGCCAGGGTTCGGCGACCAGGACCAGCCCGGAGAGGGCGACCGGGTCGGTGATCACGATCCAGCCGGGGGCGTGCGCGGCAAGAGCTACCAGGTGGAGCGAGGCGCCGGCGGCGGCGATCAGGCAGCCGAGCGTGCGGCCGAGCAGCGTCGTGGCGGCGTGCCAACGCTCGCTGCGCCGCACCGTGATGTCGGTGGCGGCGGTGGTGGCCGCCAGTCCCATTTGGCCGGCCACTTCGGTGCGCAGCGCGTGGCCCTGGTCGAGGAGGATGCGGGCGGTGCGCAGGGCCTGGGCCGGGTCGGCCAGGAATGCCGTCTGGTCCAAGTCCGGGGCGTGCTCTTCCGGTTGTGGTGCGGCGGCCTCTTCCTTGTCGGGGCCAACCAGGCGGAGGAGGGCGAGTTCTTCTTCGAGTTCCAGGCAACGGTGGCGGGCGGTGGCGGCGAGTTTCTCCGCCTCGTTGCGGGCCTGGCGGGCTTCGGTGAGGTCCTGTTCGGTCTGCTTGAGCTGCTCGATGGCGCGGGTGAGTTTCTCCTGGGCCTGGTCGGCGTTCTCGCTCTCCGGCGAGACGGCGGCGAGCTGCTCGATCTGGACCCTCAGCTGGGCGTTGAGAGTGGTCAGCAGAACCACGAGTTCCTGGGCGGTGGCCAGGTCCTGTGCCAGGCGGTGGCTGTGGGCATCGGCCTGGGACAGGCGTCCGCGGCCCTCGGCGATGAACCGTACGGCGGCCGGCGCGGCACCCTGCGGCGGCTGGCGCACGGCCAGGTCTCCGGCAGGCGGGTTGGTCGCCCGTTCCCACAGCCGAAGGGCCCGCGTCTTCATCGCATCGAGCTGGCCGGCTGGGGCGGTGGCCTCGACCAGTTTCAGCACCACGTCCATCGTCGGGACCGTGCCGGACAGGTGGTTGCCGATGCTGGAGCGAGACCAGCTGAGTTCCTTGGCCAGGTCGTCGTAGGTCTTGCCGGACTTCTCGCGCAGTTCCCGGAGGAACTCGGCTAACGCCCGCGCCTGGGGCGTCTCCGCCCGGATCGCAGCCGGTTTGCGACCCCTCTTTCCCTCACCCGCCATCCATGCCCCCATCAGCGCATTTATTTGTCCTGGACATACCAAGCAATGTCCAGAGTCGACCTGCGTGAACCCTCCGTCGGTGGTGTGGACAATTCCCGGCCGCCGCAGGCTCAAGGCGTACCGCTCAACCCCAACCGCCGTTTCCGGGAGCTGACTTATGCGCACCGCCGCCGCTGCGAGCCGCCGTTCCTCCGCCGTCCGCCGCTCTGCCCGCGCCGTGCCCCCTGCCCGCCGCCGCCCGCGCCCCAGGCACGGGGACATAGCCGTTGACACCGCCATGGGCCTGCTCGTCGACCTTCGCCAGGCGCCGGACAGCGTCCGCGATCTGCCGCGCGGGCGCGCTTCCGGCCGCTACAGCTGTCTGGCGTGCGGGCGGGTGCTGGAGCTGTGCGGGCCCCGCGATCACACTGACTTCACCGCCCGCTTCCGTCACACCCGGCACGAGATCGACCGCTGCCCGGCCAGCCCCGAGCGCCTAGCCCGTGTGCGTGCCGCCGTCGCCGACGCCCAGGCGCTCGCCAAGTACCTCGTTCCCGCCGCGCCCGGAGTGCGCATCTGGGTGACGGTGACCGCCACCGCCGAGCCGGACGTGATGCCGGTGCTAGCGCTGCGGCTGGAAACCTCCTCCGGCGCCGGCGTCATCCACCTCCCCCACGGCGAGCTGAGCGACCACCAGGTCGACCGAATCCTGGCCAGCCGGGACACCGCGACGCGGCAGTGGGTCATGTTCGACCGCCACGACGGCGCCCACTACCGATCGGCCGGCCAAGTCCGGGTCCGTTGCCGCCGGCAGGACCAGCGCATCGACAAGATCATCCCCACCTCCGGCCAGCGGCGTTTGGCCCAGGCCCAGGCCCAGTTCGTCCTGGCCTGGCGCGACAACGGCACACTGCTGCTGCCCTTCGGCAGCCACCCGATCACCTACCCGCCCCGGGCCGGAGAGGACTGGAGCGGATCGGCAGCCTCCTGGCAGCGGGACTGGAAGATCAGCCAGCCCAGGCCCACCGACGGCGCCGCCTGGTGGGGCCTGCTGCCCCTGCCCCTGCGCGCCCTGGCCGCCCCCGCCCTGCTGGGCGCCGCGGTCACCGCGATGGCCGACCTGGAAGCAGCGCAGTCCGGCCGCGAGGCATACCGGCGCGGCAAGGCCCGCGAACGCTACTCCCAGCAGCAGACCCGGCTCGTCCCCGCCCGGCCGCAGCAGCTCGCCCTCCCGCTTCCCGCCGGCACCGCCACCTCCCCCGACAGCACCATCTCCGCCGCGGACCAGATTCCCCAGCTCTCCACCCAGACCCCGGCAGCTGCCGGTCTGGCGCCCGATCCCGAACCCGCCGCCCGGGAATTCCAACCGCGCCGGTGGCGGCGCTGGCGCAGGCTCCTGGCCCGGCTGCGCCACCGCTGAAGCGCCGAGCCAGCATCCCGGGCGCAGTAGCGAACCGGAGGCTGCCCGGGCGGAACACCGCACGATGTGGCCGGACTACCGTGCCAGTGCTTGCAGGCCGCTGGCCAGATCAGCCTGTGCCAGTTCTTCGCGCTCGTCCGGTGTGAGCCAGCGGGCGGATGACCCGGCAGCGGTTCGCTCCGCCAACAGCACGTCGTCGACGGCCTCGGCGACGGCGTGCAGGTGGCTGATCACCATGACAAGGCGGGTCGCTGCCGGCCCGGGTGCGCAGCACCTCGAGGGCCGAGTCCAGTGCGGTGGTGTCGAGGGCTGCGAAGCCCTCGACAAGGAACAGGGAGCCGAGAGCCGGCCCGCTGGGGGAATGCAGTTCAGCAAGCGCCAGGGCCAAGGCGAGCGATGCCTGGAATTTCTCTCCCCCGGACAGTCGGTTTGGGGGGTGAGCGACTTTGGAGGTGCGGCTGATGATGTCGAGGCTGTCGGCGGAGCCGAATCGCTCGTCGGACATGTGTCCGAGCAGGTCACTGGCGACGCCGAGCAGTGCGCGGGTGCGCAGGGCGGTGAGGGGCGGATTCCAGCGATCATCGCAACACAGTGATCATTCCAGTGTTGCGAAGAGGTCTGCGGGGGTCTGCCAGCCGAGGGTCCTGCGGGGGCGGCTGTTGAGTTCGGCGGCGACGAAGGCGAGGTCGTCGGCGCTGAAGATGGCCGTATCTTCCCCTCCTTGGAACGGGCGCGGTGCACGGATGCCCGGCACTGGGCCTGGAAGGGGCGGTACTTGCCGGTGCTTGGGTTGCGGTTACGGCGCATTTCCCGGCTAATCGTGGCCGGGTCCCGGGCGATGGCGCGCAGGGAGTTCCCGGCTCGGAGCAGTTGCAACCACCTCTCGAACCCAAGTCGCCCTGGTGGAGCCCGTTCAAACCGCAGGGTCCATGAAGCTGGCGGCCGCCACACGGAGCCGAGCGCGGGGCTGATCGACTCGCAATCCGTCCGCACTGCCGACACGGTCCCCGCGGCTGAAGGACCGCAAGAGGTTGATCGTCACCGATAGTCTCGGCCTGCCCCTGACCGTCCACGTCATTGCGGCGAGCATCCAGAACCGTGACAGAGCGAAGCGGCCGCTGCTGTGGACCAGGCTCGGCCATCGTCGCTTTACCACACTCACCCTTGCACATTCATGTCTCAGCACTCCACGGGGTGACCTGCAACAACAGAAACGTTGCTGTTCGTAAGTGTGTGTGTACGGTGCGCGGGTGACGGTGCACCAGGCAGCCCACGAGCGGCTGGCCGAGGTCGGCAGCAACATCGCCGACGACTACATGACGTTGAAACTGCTGGCGGCCGGCCTGGCACGGATCCTGTGGGAGCGCCAGCGCGTCCGTGAAGGGGCGGAGCCCACGACCGGCCTGCTCCCGCAAGCGTGGCGCACGGGTGTGACACGGTTGTGGTGGCGTGCGCTGGAGCAGGGAAGTAGTCCGCCGATCAGCGACATGGAGGTGTTCGCCTGGTGCCGACTGCCGCTGGGGGGCTGGCCTGTGCGACTGGATGTCTCTGACAGCGACGCAGAGAGCCTGTTGATCGATGGCGAGGAATTGTCGGCGTTCGCGGATGAGGCGGCCCGGCTCGCGCCCAGGTCGGATGCCGAGGCGGAGCTCACGGAGAATCGGGCGTTCGCCAAGCTGCAGGCTACGGCGGAGCTGCACGGGCGCACGGAGGAGGAGGTCCAGCAGGCCTATGTGGCGCTGCGACTGTTCCTGATCGAGACCCCGGTGGTATCCGACCTCGAGCTGAACAAGCTCACGGGGCGGTTCAAGGAGGTGGACCGTCACGGTCGCCTGTATGTGCGGGACTTCTTCGACGCCGCCTACCAGTACCGCAAGACCGGCGGGCCTGCGTCCTGCCGAGTCTGCAGCGACTGCGGCAACCCCCTGCACGAGGGCGTTGAGATGTGCGGGACGCCCGGTTGTACCGGGGTTCCGGTAATCAGGCAGCTCAAGGTGCTGGAGGGTTATTACGTGCAGCACCGCGGCGTGCGGGCCTGCATGCACGACCCGGGCTTGGTGGAAAAGCGCCTGTTCGATGCGCTCGGGCATCTCCCGGAAGGTCGGGCGCGGCTTCACAAGTGGCCGGGCATGGACGCCTGCGACGTCGCCGTGGAGTTCCGCGATCCGGCCGCGCCGGATGATCCGGATCGGTCCGAGTGGTGGGCTGGGGACGCCAAGGACTGCACGAGCGCGACGATGCTGGGGCGATCGTTCAAATGGGACCAGCGCATGCGGGCACGGCATCGGTTCTTGATCCTGCCCCAGCACCGGTTTGAGCAGAAGCACTATGTCGACGACCTCAGGCGGGAGATGCAGGGCCGCAGCGACGGCGTCCGGGTCATCTCCGAGGGTGACTTCATCTCGAAGGCCCGTGCCCGGGCTCTTGGAGGCACACCGTGGTGAGGATGGGCTCGCAGTGGTACGAGGACCTGGTCACCGACCTCCAGCAGACCGGCCTGGACGCGCGGTTGGGTGACCTGTCGCCGGCGGAGTTCTGCCAGCTCGAGCTCGGCTTGTTCTATCTGGACCAGCACCTGACCGGGCAGCCGGTCGGCGCACTGTGGACGGCGCTCAACCACTATGCGGACCTGGGGCCGACGGGCTTGGAGGTCGTCCGGCGGGTGCGGCTTCGGATGGGCGACGCGGCGCGCGGCGGCCAGTGGCGCGAGCGGCTAAACGAGTATCGCAAAGTCCCGGTCGAGCTGCGGATGTTCACCACCGCCGGCCCGCCCGGGCATCGGGTCCTCAACGACACGCTCTTCGAGCGGTACCCCTCGCCGCATCTTCCGCAGCGAGAAGGCGCCTACCGGGCTGCGCTCGCCGACGCGGTTCCCTACGACATCGAGCCGACCCACGAACCGGTGCCGCCGGGCGCCGAGTGCTTCTTCAAACGGCGCGACGGCGCGGTCGAGAGCCTGCGGATCCCGTCCTGGCTCCGGGTCGCCCCACCGACCGCACGGCTCGCTGCGCGCGCGAGCCGCGTCCGGGAACCGTTCCCTGTCACCCGTGACGATCTGGCCCAGGCCTTCAAGGAGATGGACCGGGCCCTGGAGTCACACCCGCAGATCAGTGACCGCGACTTCGAGCGGCGCTTTCAGAACATGACGTTCTCGCGTGTCGACCAAACGGCTGGGCGACTCGTCGACGGCCTGGGGGTGTTCACCGTCGACGGGATCGCCCACACGGTGGGGTTGATGAACGCGGGCAAGAGCACCTTGCTGGACGGGCTGGCGTTCATCGGTGTCCGGCGCGGACTGCGGGTGGGCTACGTGATGCCGTCGATCAGCGCCGCGCTGGCCAAGGTGCGGTTCCTGCGCGCGCTGGGGATCCGCGCGGTCCCGCTGATCGGCCGTACCACCCGCGAACGCCACGTAGAGAGCTACTGGCGCGACGAGCTGTACGACGTGGACGCCGGGCACGCGCTGCCCGGTCCGGAGTTGGATCCGGCGGCGGAGTTCACCACGTCGATGTGCCTGCTCGAGCCGCTGCGTACCGGTGCCGGGCGCGGTGACGCGCCGTTGCGGGAGGAGGACTTCCCCTGCCGCGGGCGGCTGAAGCTGCCGACGAAGCGCGAACTGCACGACTGCCCGTTGACGCACGTGTGCCCGCAGCAGGCCGCGGCGCGCGCGGTCCCGGATGCGCAGGTGTGGGTGATGACATCCTCCGGTCTGGTGAGCAGCCGGATGGAGGGCTCTTCCTACCGGGCGCGGCAGATCGAGGCGATCCAGCACGAGCTGGGCCTGTTGCTGGTCGACGAGGCCGACAAGGTGATGGGCGATTTCGACCAGCGGTTCATGCTGCAGGAGCCACTCACCTTTCCCGGTGGTTGGAGCGCCCGCACGGCGATCGCCTGCCATGACAGTCTCGACGCCGCCTGGCATCAGCCGCTGACCCATCCTGATGTGCGCCGCTACCAGGGCTACATGCTGCGGCACTACCAGGCGCTGGCCGGCCTGTACCCGCTGCTAGTTACTCCGCCGGACAAGAGGAACAAGAGCCAGGACAAGGACGGGAGCGGCAGGGGCCGGGGCGGCGAGGATCTGCTGTTGGAGATCGTCGCGGAGGGCCCGTTCAGCGGTTTCTCGCTGCTGAACCGGCTGGCCCGGTCCTTGCACGGGATTACCACCTTGCAGGAGCGGCCGGACCAGGCCAAGGAGGAAGAGGCCGCGGACCGGTTCTTCGACGAGTTCCTCGCGCCGCCTGCCCGGGACCCGTTCAAGGCGCCTCCCGGTCACCTGGACCGCCTGCTGACCGCGATGACGGCCGGCTACGACACCGAGTGGTCCGGGAAGGAAGCGGCCGGGGGATGGCTGCTCGAACACGCGCCGAAGGACAAGGAGGGGAACGTCAGCGGCTGGGTGGAGCAGATGCTGCCGCAGCTGGTACGGCTGCTCATGGCCGGCATCTGGTCGGCGCGGATCACCACGAGTTTCTTCGGCGCCAACTCGCTGCTGCCCGCGGTCCAAAAGCAGATGCCGATGGAGGCGGCCGACAGCTTCTTCAAGCACCAGCCGCCGCCCGACCTGCAGATGCTCGTGCCGGAGCAGGCCATGGGCAACATGCTGGCCCTGCAGTGGAAACCGAACCGGGACGCCACCAGCGGTTCGCTGGAGATCCTGTGGCTGCGCGGAGTGGGCCGCTGGCTGCTCTACCACCTGCACGACCTGCTGGGGTGCGAGGGCATCGAGGGCCCCAACGTGGTGCTCACCTCTGCCACGAGCTGGATGCCGGGCTCGGCGCGCTACCACGTGGCCATCACTCCGCAGCTGATCCTGCGCGAACCCGAGCCGTGCGCGCAGGCGCTGCGCCAGAGCCGGATGCTGTTTCGGCCACAGTACCGACCCGGCGACCACAAGGGCACCTTCGTATCCGGCGCCGGTGGCCGCCAGCAGCGTGAGGACGCCCTGCGCGCCGTCCTGGACGCGATCTGCAACCCCGCGCCCGGAGCCTCCAGGTCGCTGGTCGACCAGGTGCGTGATCGGCTGGACCCCGATCGTCAGCGGCTCGCGTTCGTCACACTCAGCGGCAAGGACGCGGCCGCGTGCGCCCTGCACATGAACCTCAAGACCCGCCTGGCGGCCCGCCACGTCACCCCCGACTCCGAGGCCCCTGGCCGGTATGGGCTGGCCTACCGGCGGATCGGGCGCTTCGCCGCGACGGACGCCGACGTCATGGTCGCCCCGGAGGGGTCGCTGCAGCGCGGCCACAACGTCCTCAATGAACGGGGGGTGGCGGCGTTCGGCGCCTTGTTCTACCTCGCCAGGCTGCACCCACCCGCCGACGACCTGTCGTTCCCGCTCGCCGTTCTCAACCAGTACGCGATGCAGCGGCTGCTGGACCCGGTGGACGGCACGGATCCGGGTGTGAACCTGAGCAAGCAGGCCCAACTGCTGCGCGCCGATGCCCGCGGCCTGTGGCTGACCTTGATGGGGCAACCGCTGTTCTTCTCCCGCCTTGCCCGCGTCGACCTTCGGCGGGCGTTCGTCAGCGACCTGATGGTGCAGCTGTACCAGACGCTCGGACGCACGATCCGCGGCAACGTGCCGACCCGGATCTACCTCATCGACGCCGCGTTCGCGCCCCGGGCCGCCAACCTGCGCGAGACAGCCGAGGACACCGACCGCACCAGCGTGCTGGTCGCCGGCCGGCAGTTGATCAACCGCCTGCTTGATCCCCCTCCCCCGACCGCGCTGCCTGGGCGGCGGCTCGAGCACGAGATCGCGAGTGCGACCTGGGGCCTGCTGGGCAACCTCTTCGAGACCATGGACTGGGGCCGATGACCGAGCGACCGAAGCGACCTAAAATCTCCTTCAGCGGGATCCAGTTCCCGCTGTTCGCCGCGAAACCGGACGAGTGGTGGCCGTGCGAGCTGCACAGCGCGGCATTCCCCAGCGCCCTGCTCCCCCGCCTGGAGCGGGCCTGGGCCTCCAATCCGAAAGCGCGCCACAAGGACCGCCTGCCGACGTGGGCACTCACAGAATTGCTGCTGGAGCTAGAGCCGCAGCTACTGGCCGTCTCCACCGATCTGCGCACCGGCACCTGGCTGCGCGCGATGCGCCCGCTTGCCGACACCACCGTGGTGGCACTCGCGCTGGAGGCCTGGGTCTGCGGGCACGTCGCCCCCCACCAGGCCGACGTCCCATGGGGCGAGGTTATCGGCGAGGCGCTGAAGCTGCAGTGGAAACCGGCCCGGCCGGATCTGCTCGAACGCGGCGTGCGACCGAACGGCACCGCCGAGCCCAGCGAGGCCGCCTACAAGATGCTGGCGACATTTCTTGCCGCCAGCTGGGTCGACCGAGGCCGCCAACTGGGCGGCCGCGACACCGACGAGGGATCCTCGTGGATCATGGGCCCGGCCTCGCCCGACGGTGACCGGTCAGTGTTCCTGTGGCCGCCGACCCGCCTCTCACGAGGCGGCGAGCAGGGCTACAGCACCCACTACCTACGCTTCAACGTGGTCACACTCCCCCACGACGAACGGCTGCTGCTGCGCGTGGTCCCGCACGTCGCGCGCATGGCCGTCACCCAGCCCGCCTACATCCCAAGGCGCAGCCAGTACGAGCCCGCCACCGCCACCATGCTGCTGTACGCACCGAGCGGCGTGCTGCGCGGCACCGAGCGGGACACGCTGCTGCGCGCCCCGGTCACCGTGACCGGTATCAAAGACGAGATGCGGTGGACGTGGAAACCCGGCCTGCCCCAGATCCTGTCACGGCTCCCCAGCCCCGACCTGTTCCCGCTACCCGACCAGGTCCGCAAGGACCCGGCCCGCTTCGCCTCCCCGAGCGAGGCCGGGGGCGACCAAGCGCCCAAGCCCCGGGCGTTCCTGCAACACAGCACCGGCTACAACTACTTCAAAGACGACGAGGACAACAACGACGACGGGACGCGGGAGACTGGTGGGCATCCCACCGGGACCGGCTTCCAGCCGATCGACCACCTGACTGTCTTCGAAGCCCTGGCCCCGGTCCTTGAAGAGCACCACCTCGTGCCGGTCACCCCGGCGGCGGAGGTGAAGCCGCGCTCACGGCGGCTGCCGAAGAAGCGCACCAAGGCGGGCGTCGAGCACCCGATCGAGCTGTGGCACGCGACGCCGCGCACCGCCGACGCCGTCCACCTCGTGCTCACCCGGATCCTGGGCCTGGAGCACGCCACCACTGCCCACAAGGGCGACGCGGTCGTGGGCTGCTACCGCGGCAACGAGTTCAGTGTCCGGCTGCGCCTGGTCAAGCCCGGGCTGCTGCTGGCCGGCTGGCCCAAGGCCACCGACAGCGACCCGGACAAGCGCCGCCGGGCCCGTCAGGCCGCCCTCGGGGAACGCGCCCGGCTGTGGCAGGACGCGTTCCCGCCCGAGGACCGCCCGGTCGGCTGCCTCATCGAGTTGGAGGGCCCGGGCTACTACAAGGCCGCCCGGCTGGAGGACCCGAAGAAACCGCTGAAGAACGCCCTGCCGCCCCGGTGCAACCGGCTGGTCCAGATCATCAAGCCCGTCAACCGAGACCCGAACCCGGACGCGAAGAGCGCCGGTCTGCACCCGTTCGAGAACACCGAGGTACGCAAGCAGGACATCGAGCGCATCACCGCTGCAGTGCTGGACCTGCTGAGGCAGCTGGGCCGCCTCCCCACGCTCCCACCGCTGTTCGGCACCGCACCGCTGGAAGTATCCGCGCTGTGGCTGGCCCACGCAGGTCCTCACTTCGTTCCGATGCTGCTTAGGATGCGTACCGACGGCACCGCGACCGGTCAGCTGATCCCGAGCCAGAACCACCCCGTCGAAGCAGAGATCCCTCTCGAACTGCTTCCCGCGGCGCTGGCCGAGGGCCGCGGGAAGGTGAAGCGGACTGACCAGGAAACACTTGCCCGCTTCCTGCGCGGCGCGCTCGCCGAGGACGACACCCACGACCGGCTCTTCATCGCCCGCGCCGCGACGTTGCGCAACAAGGGATTTTGGCCCTGGCTGTCCAACCAGCACATCACCGCCGACGCACTCGTGTGGCCAGGGGTCTCGCTCACCGACCCCGAAGCGGTGCCCGTCCCCCGCACACCAACGAGCCTGCCGGGCCTGCGCATTGTGCGGATCAACGACGACAACGACGAGCTGCCCCACGGCTTCGGCATCGGTCCGGCCCCGGAAGCGGCCGAGCCTGTCGCCGGCATCGAGGATGCCGGCGACAGGCAGGACCAGGCGGAGTCCCACCTGGGAGCCGCCCAGGGCCAAGGCGCAGCGGGCGACGGCGCGAGCGGTGGCGACGGCGGTGATGCCGAGGAGGCGGAGTCGGTCGCGGTGCTGCCCGAACTGCCATACGGATGGGGGCGGTTCTCCGGAGTCGCGCGGTGGAACGACCGCGGCTACCTGGCCATCAATCCCCGCCCCGACACCAGCCAGCTGCCCAAGGGCGTGAGCAAGCTGTCCGGGCCGGGCAACGACAGCAAGAACGGCCAGAACCCCACCTCGCTGCACATCCACGCCTCCTTCCTGCAGGACGGCGACGATCCGGACCTGCTGGCGCTGTACGTGCAGTCACTGCGCCGCTTCCACGCCCACACCAGCAAGGCGACGCGACTGCCGATGATCCTCCACCTGGGCAAGCTCATGGAGGAGTACATCTCCTGAGGCAACCCGGTGGGCCGCTCGGCCGAGCGGCGCTAGCTAGGGCCCGGCCACAGCCACCTCGTGCACCGTTTCCGGGCGCCACCAGGCTGCGCCCCGCGGGTGTTTGTCTTCTCATGGGGCCGGACTCCTGGACCCATCGAATATGCGAAGGGGTAATGCCGCCGATTGCCCGCCGCGCTTTCCGTGCACACGACATACTGCTCCCATGGTGGGGGTGGATCTTCCAGAGCCGCAGGGACAGCAGCGCGAGGTCGTCTACCTGGCTGCGCAGGGGCACACGGTGGTGCTCGGCACGGCGGGCAGCGGCAAGACGACGATGGCAGTCCACCGCGCGAGGTATCTGGCCGGGGCTCCCGGGATCGGTGGGCCTACGCTGCTGCTGACGTTCAACAAAGCGCTGGTGACCTACCTGAAGTCGATCGGCGCCCGGGCGCCGCATCTGACGGTGGAGAACTACCACAAGTTCGCGCTGGGCTACCTGAGTTCGGTGACCGGCGGCCCGGTCTGGGTCTGCAAGACCAAGGAAACGCTCGTCGAGAAGGCCCTCGCGGAGGTCCGAGCGACCACGCAGCGCGCGGTGGCCGCCCGGCCGCTGGACTTCTTCCTGGACGAGCTGCACTGGATGGCCGGCCACGGGGTGACCGGGCAGGCGACCTACTTGAATGGGGTGCAGCGCATCGGACGGGGCACGCCTCTGGCCCCGGCCGACCGGGCCGTGGTGTACCAGGTGTACCGCCGTTACCTCGAGTTGCGCGCCGCGGCCGGCCTGAACTTGGACTGGGACGACGCGGCCAGCCAGGTGCTGGAGCACCTGAGGACCGACACGCGGCCGCGCCTGTACCGCCACATCGTCATCGACGAGGGGCAGGACTTCACTCCGGAGATGATCCGCTCGCTGGCCGCAGCGATCCCCACGAACGGGTCCTTGACATTCTTCGGCGACTACGCCCAGCAGATCTACGGCAGCCGCATGTCCTGGCGGTCGCTGGGCCTGTCGGTGTCCGGCAAGATCGAGTTCGAGCAGAACTACCGCAACAGCCGCCAGATCGCCCGTCTGGCGCACGCGATGTCGGAGATGCCGCACTTCCGCGACGAGGTCGACCTGGTGGCACCGAGGGCACCGACGGCTGACGGCCCGCTGCCCACGCTCGTGACGGTGGCCTCGAAAGCTGATCAACTGCGGCAGGCGGCTTCCTACGCTAACGGCCTGGCCGCCGACCGGCGTGTCGCAGTGCTGATGCGGACCCGTGCCCAGGAGGCGGTGCTCAGGCAGCACTTGGATCCGCGGCACCGGCACTACCGCATCCACCGCGAACTCCCGTCGTGGCCCAAGGGGCCGGGGGTGTTCTACGGCACCTACTCGGCGGCCAAGGGCCTGGAGTTCGACTCGGTGATCCTTCCCTTGTGCGATGTGGACGAGCTGCCCAAGCCGACCGAGGTCGCCGCCCATGGGCTGGAGGAGGCACTGGCCAGAGAGGCCCGGCAGCTGTACGTGGCGGTCACCCGTGCCCGCAGCGAACTGGTCATTCTGCGCTCCGGGCCGCTGACTCCCCTATTGCCCGACGCGATGTCAGACCTGTTCTATAGCCTTCCGACATGACTGGGATCTGGGCGCGGGCGCAGCAGCGCGGCATCACGCGGCTGTGCCACTTCACCAAAGCCGTGGGCCTGGGCCACATCCTGTCCACGGGCGAGTTGCGCGGGGCGGCGGAGCTGCGGGAGAGCAGTGAGGGATTCCGCCCCACCGACCAGCGGCGCCTGGACGGCTACCTACACCACATCAACTGCAGCGTCGAGTACCCCAACACCTGGTACCTGGACAAGGCCCGGGGACTTGATCCGCACTTCCAGGAGTGGGTGATCCTCACCCTCGACCTGCGGCTGCTGGATCTGACCGGGACGGGGTTCTGCCCCTTCAACGCCGCCCGCCACGAAGGAGTTCACGTCGCCGGGGGCCTGGCTGCATTCGAGGCGATGTTCGCACCGCAGGTGACCGGCAACGCCCCCCGGCGGCGTGGGCCCGCGCACCCGCTGTGGGCGCCCACCGACGACCAGGCCGAGGTGCTGATCCCCGGGCCGGTGTCCGCGACCGCCATCACCTCGATGATCGTCGCCTCCAAGGAGCAGGCCGAACTTGAGCGGTATCGACTGACCGACCACCTGGTCACGGGGAAGCTCTTGCCGCCGATGCTGGTGGCCCCCGACCTGTTCGACAAGTATCAGCTCAGCAACCTGGTGCGGGCCGGTCAGCGTCCCGCCGAGCATCCCGTCAGCCCATGAACGACTCTGGCAGAGTGACCCCGTGAATGCTTCGCCCGCCCTTCACCCCTGGCGTGACCGCGCCACCGGCACGCTGCTGGCGGCAGCGGCTGGCGACGCGCTGGGCTGGCCCTACGAGCGGCGCGACCGCACCCGCCCGCTGGGAGAGGTGCCCGCCTCGGGGGGCTTCTTCGCCTGGGACCGGTTCGCGGGCTCGCGGCAGCAGCGTGTTCCCGAGCACGTCGACGCAGGCGACTACAGCGACGACACGCAGATGACGATCGCGGTCGCCCGTGCCCGGCTGGCGGCCGGCCCGCAGTGGCTGAGGTGGCTGGAGCGGGTGGAGTGGCCCTTCCTACTGGATTACGAGCGTGGCGCAGGCGCCAGTGTCAAGGCCGCCTGCCGGTCCTGGGCGCGTGACCGCGCCCCGTGGGACGGGCCGGCCGCGGCGGTGGCCCGGTACTTCGCCACCGGCGCGAACGGCGCGGCGATGCGGATTGCCCCGCATGTACTGGTCCACCACCAGAACCTGCGGTTCGATGAACTCGCCACCGACGTGGTCCGCGACGCGGCCACCACCCACGGCCACCCGAGGGCGCTGCTCGGCGCGGTCGCGCACGCCTATGCGCTGTGGGTCAGCCTGCGCGAGTCTCCGCCACTGCCCTACGGGTGGCTGGTCAACACGTTGCTGGACGACGCGAAGCACTGGCAGCAGCCGTTCTGGCGCGTCCTGCCGGAGGCGTGGCAGGACCGTGCAGCCGGCCACTTCGAGGGCCGGTTCGATCAGGCGTGGCTTGCAGCAGCGACGGAGGCCGAGCAACTTCTGGGCGCCGCACAGAGGGAGTTGAAGGAGGGCGCGGTCAGCGCCCCGACGCTGTTCCTCACTCGGCAGGGCCTCACTGCCAAGGACAGTCGCGGGTCCGGGACGCTCTGCGCGGTCGCGGCGGCCTATCTGGCCACGCGGTCGGCTTCCAGCCCGGACCTGGCGCTTGCCACCGCCGCCCGTCTCGACGGCGCCGATACCGACACCCTGGCCTCGATGACCGGTGCCCTGCTCGGCGCGGCGCTCGGCACCGAATGGCTCGGTGCGATGGGCCGTACCGTCCAGGACCGCGCCCTGCTCGTCGACCTGGCCGAGGGCCTTATCGCAGCACCGGAGAAGGCTCGGATGCAGGCCCCGACCCACGAGCAGGCGCTGGGGGCCCGGACCGTTTTCGCCGAACAGCTGTCGCGTGCGGCGGGCGTCCCGCGCACGCTGCGGCTGCCCGACCGTCGCAACGCCCACGTGAGTCCGGCCCCGGAGGACGAGGCGGAGCGGTGGCTGGTAGCGGTGACGGAGGACGGCCAGACCCTCCATCTACGCCGACCCGAGAACCGTCAGGCTGCGCTGTTCGACGTCGCCTCGTCCCCTGGCCTTGCCCGGGTCGAGCCGTCTCGGCCACCGGTGCCCACCCCGCAGACGGCGGCCCAGCTGCAAGGCGCCTACGTGCAGGTCGCCGACTCCGAACAGGTCCGCCGGGTCCTGTCGTTTTTCTTCGGCCTCTCGCCCGACCGCTACGGCCCCACCTGGGCCTCCTACGGTCAGCTCGTCCTCACCCAGGACCGTACCGCCACACCCGCCCCGCCTGAGCCGCTCGCTCAGTTGCGGGTCGCGGTGCCGGACGTGCACCAGATTCGGCAACTGCTCGCCAGCCACGACGTGAACGTCACCGGTGACGAGGAGACCGGCACCTTCCGGGTCCAGATCGACCCCTACCTCACCGTGGTGTTCGCGGCTGCCGGCGACCGTCGCGCACCACGTTGGGACTTCGGGCTCTGACACCTCGAGACGACCTGGTCCGTCGTGTGTGTCGCGGGGGCCGTTCCGGCGCCCGTCTCCGCCAGGGTGGTGGCGAAGGCACGGGCGTCTGCGACACGGTGATGGAAGGTCAGAATGCGGCGCAGCTTGTGGTCGTGGATGGCGCGCAGGGCGGCGTCCTGAGATCGCCGTCGTTGGCAAAGGGTTCCATGGCCCGGCCGAGGCATCCACGGTTGCTGCGAGGCGGTGGATGCCTCGGGGACTATGGGCACGAGGCCCGATTCAGCGGTCGATGCCGACGTGGCCGGGGAATCGGGTGGTGGGATCGAGTTGGCTGAATGCCCAGCGGACGAGGTCCTTGCTGAAGGCCAGTTTCGGGTCGTTGTCAAGGGTGTCCTGAAGGATGACGGTGAGGTTGGCCCAGGTGCGGAAGCAGCCGTGTCCGGCGCAGTCGTCAATCCACAGCAGTACGTCGTCCTCGGCGTCGTTCCACAGCCGGTGGTAGCCGGGGATGACGGTGAGGATCTCGGCGGGGGTGAGGGGGCTGAACTGCTGCCAGCGGTGGACGCGGGAGTGCAGGGCACTGCGGTGCAGAATCTTTTGGCGAGTGTTGCCGCTGCCGACGAGGACGATGGCCAGACTCTTCGCCGTTTTGCTGTTCTTGTCCCACAGGTCCCGCAGGTACTCAAGGGCGGCGGGGCCCAGGTGTTGCACTTCGTCGAACAGGAGGAGGTGGAAGGCGCTGGCCAGTGTCTTCCTGATCTGTTCGTCGCAGATGTGGGTGGTGTTGACCGGTGCTGGGCCGGGGAGGTTCAGGCCGTCCCACAATGCCGCCCGGATCTGTGCCAGGTGAGGGGCCTGGGCGAACTGCAGCCACACTGTGGTGTCGGGGGCGAGTTTGCGGCAGGCGGCGTTGACGGCGAAGGTCTTGCCCAGGCCGACTTGTCCGTGGATGCAGATGATGGCCGTGCGGGTGATGGCTTTGCCGACAAGGGCTTCGGTGAGCAGGGCGGCGTCGGTGGCCATGCGAACGGCGTGTTCGAGGCCGAGGAAGTGGTCGTCGGCTTCACCGGGGAGGCGGCCGACGCTGAAGGGGGCGGTGGGTGTGGTGTTCACTGGTTGTCCTCCTCTGGCTGGTCGGAGTTGGTGGGGCTGGTGCGGGGGCGGGGTACGGCCCAGCCGTCGGTGGGTGCCGGAAGGGGCAGGAAGCCGGGCAGCGCCTGGCTGCTCAGGTCGGTGCCGCCCAGGTCGCGCAGTTCCTGGATGGCCCGGTCCTGGGTGATGGCGTCCAGCCGGTGTGTGGGGCCTTTGTTGACGGCCGCGTAGCGGGCCTTGCGGCTCTTCTCTGCCTTCTCCAGGCATCGGCGCAGTTCGTCGGCTTCGCGTCGGCGGGCGCGGTCCAGTTCGCGACGTACGGCGGGGGGAGCCTGGTTGGCCATGACGGCTGAGCCGAGGTACTGGCCGGTTGTCGGTTCGTACAGTTCGACGTAGCGGTCGTGGTGGGGCATGTAGCGCAGGTGGACTTTCTCTCCGCCTTTGCCCACCATCCAGGGGGCGAAGTAGTCGCGTTTGCGCCAGCGGACGCCTTTACTGGTGATGGGCAGCGGCTTTCCGAGGCGTTCCAGGGTGAAGGCGTGGATGTCCCTGGCGGTGACGGTCCTGACGGGAGTGGGGTCGGCGGCCCACGCCTGGGCGGGGGTCTTGCCGCCCAAATCCTGGATGGTGTTCTCGGTGTTCCATTGCCGCACCCAGTCCAGGAGCAGGGTGACGAAGACCTCGAAGTGGAGGAGTTCGGGGTCGGGGTCGATGGGTTTGCCGCCGGGCAGGGTGGGGGCTTCGGTGTAGCCGGGCATGTCGGCGAAGAGGGTCTTCTTGACGGCGCCGTTGGCCGCTTCGACGGTGGGTTTCAGGTCGGGGCGGCGGGGTGGCAGGACGATGAGTTCGGTGCCCAGCAGGTCCATCGCTTCGCCGACGGTCTTGCACAGGAAGTCCTTGCCTCCGTCGACGCGCACGCGTTGGGGGCGGCCGCCGAAGGGGCCGTGTTCGGAGGTGGTGAGCAGGGCGTCGCGCAGGGCGACGAGGATGCTTTCCCGGCTGGGGGTTTGCGGGGTGATGGCCAGGCCGCAGATGCCGTCGGTGGCGCAGTCGATGAACCATGTGATCCATGGTTTTCGGATGTGGCCGTCGATGATGACTTTGACGCTGGCTTCGACGTGGTCGGTCTCCCAGGCGTAGTTGCGGTGGTGGCGTGCGCGTTTTCCGAAGACGTCGAAGCGCCGTCGGGCGGCTTCTCCGCCGCGCAGGCCCGCGAGTTGTCCGCGGT
The DNA here is from genome assembly GCF_040644035.1 of Streptomyces sp. NPDC047042. Classification (NCBI taxonomy): domain Bacteria; kingdom Bacillati; phylum Actinomycetota; class Actinomycetes; order Kitasatosporales; family Streptomycetaceae; genus Streptomyces; species Streptomyces sp. NPDC047042. The sequence goes on from NZ_JBEYVP010000062.1 coordinate 26,695, forward strand.
TGAGCTGGCGGTGCACGGCTCGGTGGAAGGTGGCCCGGGCGGGCACTTCGGGCAGCGTGGGATCTTCTTTGGCTTCTGCTTTCAGTTCCAGGTGGGCGCGTTTGACGTTGCCGTGCCAGCGCGCCAGTACGTCGAGCATGTGATCGGTGAGTTCGAAGTGCGGCCGGCCGGCCGGGGTGTAAGTGCCGCCGTTGGCACGGGCGTTCTCGACCCAGCGGCGCACGGTGCGGGGATCAACGTCATGTGCGCGGGCAAGGGCGGCCATACGGCCGCTGGTGGGGGTGTGCTCGGCGGCGTCTTCCAGCAGCAAGCGTACGGCCAGGGCTCGGAGTTGGGTCGGGTCGGGGGGTGGTGGGGGCGTGTGCTTCATCAGTGCGTGGTGTGCTTTCTGAGGGTGCTGGCGGGGGTTAGGCGGGGGCGAGGGTGAGCAGGCCGGCGCCGTATGCCTTGCCCTTGCCGATGCCTTCGCGCAGTGCGGTGGCGAGCCGGTCCGTGTCGGTGATGGTGGCGGTGCCATCGAACTGGGTGAGTCTGTAGAAGGGGGCGGGCCGTTCGGGGCTGGGGAAGGGGCGGTCGAGGGTTTCGGTGGGTCCGGTCAGCTGCAGTCCGGCGGTGCTGGCTCGGCGCTGCCACCAGGCTTGTGCGTCCTGGCCTTGCAGGGTGGTGATCTTGCCTCGGGGGCGGCGGCCGGTGACCGGGTCGGGTGGTGCGCCGGTGGGGCGGTAGGCGGTGGGGGCGGCGGTGATGCGGTAGCGCACCGGCAGCCCGGGGGTGAGGGCGGTCAGCATGGGGGTCAGGTCGCGGGTGTCGGTGGTGCCGTAGCCGCCGGGCAGGCCGGTCAGGTCCGGGAGGTCAGCGGTCTGTACTAGCAGTACAGGGTCAAGGCCGGGCTCCAGGCGGAACAGCAGCCCGCCGTTCTTGCGGGGTGTGGAGCCTTCGGGGCGGGCGAGGAGCCGCATGAGGGTCTTGTGCATTCCTGGCCGGTTGGCAAGGTCGACGCGGGCCTGGCGGTGGCCGCGGTTGACGACGATGCGGGTCAGGGTCATGGGCATGAAGGGTCCTTGAGGATGTAGTTGGTGAGTGCCTCGATCGGCTGGGGCCCGGCGTACAGGGCGGCGGGCAGGTTTTCGGTGGTCTGCCATAGCGGCCGCAGCAGGTGCGTGCGGCTGTGGGGGGCGAAGTCGCTGGGCTGGCTGGGGCTTTCGCGGTGTGGGGTGTCGCCGGGGGCCGGGGGGTGTTCGTGGACGAAGGTGACCGGGACGTGCGTGGCGCCTGGAGCGGGTGGGCGCGGAAGGCTCAGCGGTACCGCGGTGCGCAGTGCGGCCACCGGGTCGGGGATGTCGGTGTGGATGATCAGGGGTTCGTCGGGCAGGCAGTTGCGTCTGCCGAGGTAGGGCGAGAAGCAGGGCTCGGCCAGGGTGCCGGCGATGTGCTGCAACAGTGGCGCAGGTCCTTGCACGGCGACGGTGAAGACGGCTCCGGCGAGGTAGTCGCGGTAGGTGACGAGGGTTGATTTGGCTTGGCTGCGGTATCCGCCGGCGGCGGTGCGCAGGCCTGTGCCGTGGGGGCGTCCGCCGCCTGCGGTCTGGAAGTCGCGGTGGGGGGTGCCGGGCCGGTCGATGCGGAGGGTGAAGACCAGGTCGTGGTGGCTGGGGGTGCTGGGAAGGTCCGGGTAGGGGTCCAGGGCCTGTTCCCGGGTGCGGCCCTGGGCGGCGGCGAACATGCCGATGAGCGCGGAGCGGGTGGGGAAGGCGGCGGTGTCGCGGTGAGGGAAGGCGGCTGTTTCTCCCCAGGACTGCAGCAGGCCGGCCAGGCGCAGTACCAGCCCACGGCTCATGCCGCGTCCCGCGCGGGGTGGGTGGGGTTCAGTGCGGCGGCAGCGCAGGCTGCGGCCAGGTCCTCGAATCCGTCGTGGCAGGTGCCGAGTTGGTCGATGGGGTGGCCAGCGGCGGTGGCGTGGCCGTGCGCGATGCGGCGGCGGGTGCCGACCAGGCGGTCGATGGTGGCGGCGTAGTCGGCCAGTGTCTGCCGGGCGGGGGCGGTGTAGCCCTGTCCACGGGCGGTCAGGGGCTGTTCGAACGCCGCGCCGTAGGAGATCGGCCGCCGGTCGCGCACGGCGTAGTGAAGCAGGTCGGGTACGCCGTGAGGTGCGGTGGAGGTCTTCTTACCCTGGGGCATCGCCATGGTGAAGGTCCAGACGAACAGGTCGATCAGCTTCTGCGCGGCGGCGGTGTCGCCGTCGAGGTTGGTGATGAGTGCGGTGACGTTGACGGTGGCGAAGCGGTAGAACACGCCTGCGGTCAGGAACGCGGTCTCCAGGTGGGCGCTGCCGGCCTCGCCCGGTCGGGGCCAGTCCTCGACTGCGGTGAAGAAGTCCGGTTGCGGGCGGGCGTCGTGGACGGTGAACGCGGGTGCCATCTGCACGGCGCCGTCGACGTGTCCGGTGGGAATCTCAGCGAGCATCCGCCCGAACAGGTTGATAGTGGTGGTGCGGCGGGTCAGCTCGGCCGCGACCTGTTTGGTGGGCAGGACGGGCGGGGCCTGCTTGCCTGTGGCGTTCTGGTCGGCCAGAGCCTGCTCGAGTTCGCCGCGGTGGCCGGTGCAGATCTGCAGCAGACGGCCGGTGACGTCGGCGGGCAGGTAGAGCATGGCCTGGGTGCGGTGGCCTTGCTGCGGGTTGGTCTTCAGCCCGCCGGTCTTGGCGCTCAGGGCCACCTGGGCTGCGGTGAAGTCCGCCAGATCCTGCGGCCAGCCCTGCTGGCGCAGGGCGTCGGCGAGAACCGGAGGGACCATGCGGGTGCGGGCGGCACTCTCGCCGAGTTCGTCCTCCATCTCCAGGCGCACCGGCCGCTTCCAGGCTGCCGAAGAGACCATGGCCCGCTCGGCGTCACCGAATTTGATCGTTTTGGGGTGGCCGCTTTCCCCGCGGTTCAGGTTGGAGGCAGTGACCGGCTGGAGGACGTGAAGGTCCAGGAAACGGGAGCCGCTGGTCATGTCATCAGTCCTTGATGGGGTTGAGGGTGAGGTAGAACGCGTCCAGCCAGCAGGTGGCGACCTGGTCCGGGTCGAAGACGCGGACCGCGAGGTCGTCGAGCAGGACGGGCCAATCCCAGGCAAGTCCCGCGCGCAGCAGCCGGTCGGTCAGAGAGGGCAGCAGGTGCTGGTGAAGGTGGTCGTCACCGACACGGACGATGACGTGCAGGAGGTCGTCCGTGCGGTCCTCGTTGAAGCCGGCACGGCGTACCGCGCGTGCCAGGGTGACTCCGAGGTTGGGGCGCTTGCGCCAGGCTGCAGTCGTGTAGGGGGCGGGGTCGGGCTGCCCGGGTTCAGGCGCGTCCGGTGGGCTGGGCAGAGGGGCCTGTGTGGCTGGGGGCGCCGCAGGTGAGCTGCTGGGGTCGGTGACGGGGGGCGGGCAAGGGGCGGTTGCGGCGGGCTGCGTGGCGGGTTCGCCGGCGGTCTGCCGCGGGGCGGGGGTGAGGCGGGTGCGCTGTGCTTCAAGAGGGTCGGCCAGGGCGATGAGGGAGGCGACGGTGTAGTGGGCGTGGCGGTGGCCATGGCCGGCAGTGCGCACGGTCAGGTATCTGTGCATCCGCAGGCATTCCTTGACCGGGCGGCCACGGCCGTCCCTGAGGTCTCTGCGCACGCCTGGGTCGGCGCACAGCTTGAGGATCTCTGTGGTGAAGTCCTGGTAGTGGCGGCGGCGTTCGGCGGCCGTGGGCATCAGCGGCGTTCCTCTTCCGGTCGGGTGCGCGGGGGCCGGTGGAGTTCGGCCACGGCGGCGGCGACCGCGCAGGCGGCATGCCGCAGTCGGACACGGTCGCCTGTGGTGGCGGTACGCAGCGCCCGCTCCGCGGCGGTGGCGAACGCCCGCCGGACGGAAAGGTCCGGCTGGTCGAGCAGGCGCCAAAACGCCCGCTCGGCCAGCGGCCAGTACGCCGCGCGGGCCGGTGCCGCCCACGGGGACGTCGACTTCTTCTCGGGTTTTCCGAGGGTGCGGCCGTCCTGCGGGCAGCCGGGGCCGTTGACGGTGTCTTTCCATGCCTGGCCGGCCAGGTAGGTCAGCCGCCCGGCGTGGTGTTCTGCCGCCGCGACGCATTCGGCGATCCGTGCGGCGCGTTCCGGGTCATGTTCCTGGGCCCAGGCCCAGATCGGCGGGGTGATCGCGGTGTACCAGCGCCGGTTGTTGACCTTGCCGTCCTGGTCGAAGCCGTGGACACGGACCCGCAGGCTGGCACGGACGGGTTCGGGCAGGTCGTTGAGGGTGTCGAAGATCTGCGGTCGGCGGAAGGCACGGCGTTCGTCCGGAGCCAGCAGCAGGGCCTCCAGTTCCCGCCACCATGCCTTGTCTGCGTCGGCTCGGCGCGGGTACCGGCGCAGTTCGGGTTTGGCGTTGCCGTTGGTGTGGATGACCAGGTAGGGGTCGGTGGCCGGCAGCGGTGGGCGTTCGGTCGCCCAGGTCAGGTACACGTCGCGGACGTACGAGCCGTCGTGGCCGGGCACCAGCAGCAGCGCGTGCTGGGAGCGGCCGGTCAGGATCCGTCCCGGCCAGGTCATCGGGGCGGGCGGGGCGTCCGGTGCGGGCGGGGCGGGGTCTTCCCACGGGCACAGATCGGTGCCGGTCTGCTCGCCGGTGAGTTGGGGAATCTGGGCCAGGAGCGTCTCGTACAGGGTGCGGCCCAGCGGGTGGAAGGAGACCGTCGAGCGCAGCGGGCCGCTGCGCCCGCCCACGTGCCGGGGGGCGCGGCGGCCGACGGTGCGTGGGGTGCCGCCGCCGCAGGCGCCGTAGTAATGGTGGATCAGCAGGTGCTGCAGGGCCTGAGCGGTCGGTACGGGCACCGGATCGAGGTCGTGGTGCGGGCTCATCCAGGCAAGGTTGTTGCCGGCCGGGCGGCCGAAGACCAGTTTGTTGATCCCCGAGGGAGCTTTGCACTGGGAGGCCAGCAGCGGGTCCTGCAGCCAGGGGCGCACCGGATCGAATACCTCGAAGCAGTGGGCTTCGTTGTCGAAATACGCGTTCACCGCGGTGGAGTTGAAGCCGTCGGGCAAGGACAGCAGAGTCCGGCGGCGGGCGTTCCACTGGTCGGCGGATAACTGCGGGTCGTCCAGGGCGGTGATGCGGGCGGTGATGACAGCAGCGATGCGCAGCAGCCCGGACGCGGCCGGTGCTACCGGCATCGCCAGGTCATCGATGGCGTGGGCGCCGAGGAACAATTCCCGCAGGCCCACCTGGCGGTAGATGGTGCCGTACCGGACATCGATCCAGGGATCGTCCGCAGCGCTGAAACGAGCAGAAACACAGGACGTCAAGAGGCGTCTCCTACAGATGAGGGCGCAGCACCGCCTGGCCCTGGACAGCTGTCCGGGTCCGGCAGGCAGGCAGGCAGGCAGAGGAAGAGCGAAGAGAGCAAGAGCGTCGACACACCAGTCGGCGAACGACCGGGGCGGGAGGGGAAAGAGTGCTGGCCGAGCGTCAGGACCGGCAGGCGGGGTGGGCGGCCTGCACCCCGGCGCGGTACCGGGTTCGGCGGGCAGACCTCGCGTTCATGCCGGCCGCAGCTCAGGGAGACTGGCACACCGCCACTCATGCTTGTGGCGTGACGGGTGCTTCCGAGCCGTTTGAACTCGCCGAACACCCCCGAGATAACCACACCGTAACCAACCATGTCCAATGCGTGAGAAAGTGTGATTATCGGTCATTCCCTGCATAGCGTTCGGGCGTGTCCTGGCACCGTGCGGCGGCCGGCGTTGGACGGGCCGGCGCTGTGCTTTCCTGCCCGTGTCCGCCAGGCACCCGTACCGGCAGCCATGGTCCGCCGCACCGGTATCGGGCAGGTCAGCTCAACCTGTCGTGGACCAGGCCCAGTTCGTTATCCATGCGCAGGCGATGACGTCCGTAGTGCTCGGTGTGGGCGGGGTCGCGGGCAGGGGCGGGCAGCAGGACCACATCGGCGAGCAGCGGATGCTGGTCCCAGCCGGCGGGGGGACAGTGCCGGGGGCTGCGGCGGGCGACCCAGGCAGCGGGCACGGGCACGGTGTGCTGCAGGATCTGGTGGACCCAGCGGGGGCTCAGGTGCCTCCGGTCGGGCAGCAGATGCGTACCCGCACAGTCCAGGGCCAGTGCGCCGCCGGCCGTTAGATAACAGGGCAGGAGGCGTCGGGGCAGGGTGCCCAGGCGGGTGGCGGCCTGGTCGGCGGTCAGGTACTGACGATGCAGGTCGGCCAGGGCCGATACCCGGTCGTGCGGCGGGATCAGGTGCACGGCGCTGAGGTGTTCCTCGGTCATGGTGCGCTCCAGGTGTCCGGCCAGCAGCCGGCGCAGGTTCGCCGTCTCGTCGGCGAACAGGGAGTGTTCGCCGTGGACCTGCTCGACCAGATCCTGCACGTCGCCGGGCACGTCGAGTGACAGGTCACAGTTCTGGGCCTGCAGGAGGGCTGCGGTGGCATGCAGCAGGAATGCCGGCTCCACGGTGCGCCACTCGGCCGGGACCGCGGTGGCCCCTGCGGCGCCGAGCGGCTGCAGGACCGTCAGGTGCGGCACGTGGCCGGCATTCCACCAGGGCGGGCGGCGGCCGGTGTTCCGCCAGGCCAGGCGGAAGCGCGCTAGGCGTCCCGCACGCTGCAGCAGCCGGGCAATCGAGGCCAGATCACTGACCATCATGTCCACGTCAATATCGAGGCTGGTGTCCAGCATGCTCGTGGTCACCACGACCAGCCGGTCCGGGCGGGGCCCGGCCGGCCCCAGAGCCCGGCGCACCCAGCCGGTGCGCTGTTCGCGCACCCAGCCGGGAAACCGCGCGTGCAGCAGCATCAGTTCTCCCGGATCGCCGGTCCAGGACCGTCGCAGATACCGGTAGGTGTCCTGGCTGTCGGCGACCGTCGCGCACCCCACCATGGCGCAGCCGCCCTCACGGGCCACCTGTCCGATCGTCCGGCCGATCGCGGCAAGCCGCTCGTCCGGTTCCACGTCCCGGACCGCTTCGCCCAGCCGCCGGTAGGTCACCGGGCGCATGGTCATGCGCAGGGGGCGGCTCTGGGCCCGGGAATGCCGGATGCGGGCCGTCTCCTCCATCCGGTGGGCGGTGCCGGTGGCGGCATCGGCGAACAGCCACCCCGGAAAGGCCGACGCGTAGTCCGCGGCCGCAAGCCGGCCCGGATCGTGCCCGGCTCCGGCCAGATACGCGGTCACCATGGCGCTGCCGGTCGAGGCGGGCATCGTCGCGGACAGCAGCACCACCGGCGTACGCATGCTCCCCAGCCAGCCCAGCAGCCGCAGCAACTGCAGGTGACTGTACGGGGTCAGGGCATGGGCTTCGTCGACGACCCCCGTCTTGCCCGACAGGGCCAGCAACCGCAGCGCGCTGAACTCCACCGGCAGCACCGCCATCTGCGCCTGATCGACGGTGGCCGCGCTGAACTGGGCCAGCAGCGCCGCGTCCTGGCTGCGCAGGAAGCCCTCCGGCGCGGTCACCTCCCGCGCCGCCCACTCCCCCGCCCCTGTCGGCTCCGGCACGCCGCTGTCCAGGCCGGTCGAAGTTACCTCGCCGGGTGCCGGAGTGCCGGCCGAGCGCGTGCCGTCAGGCATCAGCGCGGCCAGGGCACCGGCAGGATCAGCGTGTCCGCCGGCCGCCTCGGTGGCGAGCTGTGCGTCGGTGTAGGCGGGGTTCAGCCGGCTCCGGCTGTGGGCCAGCGTGACCGGCACCCGCTCGGGCCGGTGGGCACGCACATACGCTTCCAGCATCTCCCACGCGGCATCGGCGGTCGCCGTGGTCGGCATCAGCCACGCCAAGCCGGCCGTACCGCACGCGCCGTTGCAGATCCGGGCGGCCTCCAGGGCTCCGACACTCTTGCCCGATCCCGTACCGTCGGCGATCACCGTGATGCCGACGCCGTACTCGCCCACCAGGCCGGGCAGCTGTGCCATCAGCGAGGCCTGCAGATCGTTGGGGCCCTTCACGTGCGGGTGGGCGGTGGTGAACGGCACCGGCTCCAGGTCGACGCGCTCCAGCTCCGCCTCACCGACCGCCTCGACCGCCCTCGCGCGGGCATCCGCGAAGTGTTCGGCTGCACCGAACGCCGGCATGTGGGCTGCCTGCTGCCAGTGCCCGCGCTGCCCGGACAGCCGGCCCGCCAGCATCCCCACCCCGGTCATCAGTACCGCCGCCTGCACCGACACACGCTCTGGAACCACCGCCGCGCCGGTCAGATACCGCACCAGCGCCGCGTAGCGGGACCGCAACTCCCGCCAGGCCGGCCCGCCGGCCGTGGCCGCGACCCTCCGAACGGCAGCGCCACCGCTCACATCGACCTGCAGGAACCGGCCCCCCATGCCCCCGACCGCCTGCGCACAGCGCACCGCCGGACTGCTGTTGCCGCCCGCAGTGAAGCCGAACGCGCCCAGCACACCGAACGCCACGTGCATCGAGGACCGGTCCACCTCCACCGGTACCGGCGAGACACGGCTCGCCCCGGCCACCAGATCCTCACCCAGCCGTACCCACGCGACACGCTCACGCTGCTGGAAACCCGGCACGAGCTTGCCCAGCTCCCGCAAACCCGCCAGCAACGACGTCAGCGACCGCGCCTGCTCCATACCCACGTCCAGACCCTCGGCGATCACCGCACGCTGCGAAGAACTCAAAAACCGGTCCCACAGCACCGCCGCAAGCGCCGCGTCATCCAGCATCCGGAACAGCAGCGGATACGACGTCCAGGCCGCTGCGTCAAACTCCGCCCACGCTCGGAGGTCGATGCCCTCCAACCGGGCATCCTCAACCACCCCCACCGCAGCCCCCCTCAGCCCCAGCCCCGCTCATCCGCCCCAGTCGACCACGTAACGGTCAGCACACTAGACTCAACCACATGTCACCGATGCCCCAGCATGGCCCGCCTCGCGCCCACAGCAAGGATGACTCCGTCCGGCCCACTTCGCACGGCTCCCTGGTGACGCCCGCCCTGCATCCGCGGGGATGACTCGCGGGGCCTCGGCTCGTGAGCGCAGATCTACCGCTCCGCCCCGCACAGGCAGGGATGACCCGCCCCGTACCACCAGCGGCGCCGAGACCGCCGACCTCGCCCTGTATACGCAGGGATGACTCCCCCGCACGCCCGCTCACTGAGTCGCGCCGCGCCTCCGCCCCGCATCCTCGCGGACGAGGTCCGCGTCTTCGGAGATGACCTCCGCCCCCGCATACGGAGGGATGACTCCGCCCCCCGCCGTACGGCCTGCCAGACCGGGCACTTCGCCCCGCACACGCAGGATGACGCGGCGTGATCGGCGAGCTCGCCCGCGTCGTATGCCTCCGCCCCGCACACCTCAGGGATGAATCGATGGCCCGCATCATCGTGGCGGTTTATCTGCACTCTGCCCTGCACACGCAGGGATGACTCCCCGCCGTGGCCGCTGGACTGGCAGCGCACCTGCTCCGCCCCGCAGACGCAGGGATGACTCCCGCACCAGCATGACCCGGTTCTTCGCTGGCCTCTCCGCCCCGCAGAGCGGGGATGACTCGTTCGTGTCCACGTTGGGAGAGTCGAGCTTAAACTCCTGCCCTGCACACGCAGGGATGGCTCCAGATCGCCGCTGTAGACGATCAGGTCCGGCTTCTCCGCCCCGCACACGCAGGGATGACTCAATGTGCTCGTCCACGCTGCGCTGACGCGGCGCTTCCGCCCCGCACACGCAGGGAAGACACCATGCAGTCGGCGCCGGTCAGTTCGTCCTCGTCCTGCGCCCCGCTACGCAGGGATGACTCCTCGGCCACGAGGTACCCCTCGATCGACACATACTCCGCCCAGCACATGCTGGGATGACTCGATCACACACTTGGTGCGGTCACTGCGCGGGGTCTCCGCCCTGCATACGCAGGGATGACTCGATGATCGCGAGCTGGGTGGCGGGTTCGTACCACTCCACCCCGCACACGCAGGGATGACACCCAGTTGCTGCCCAGCCCCACATGGGCTCGCCCCCCAACACGCAAGGACGATGCCAACATGGGCGCCCAGCCCCACGCAACCGCACCCCAAGCCAGAAGAACCTGCAGGTCAGCCGGGGACCACCATTAGAATTCTCATTTCAATGTCCTGCATCTTCCCATGTGACGTCACATCATTTTCTCATCAACTGCCGTCCTTGATCCTGCCAAGGATCGGCAAGTGAGCACGTGAAGAGGGCTGCAGCAACAGAAGAGCGCAGCACATCAGGATGAGAGCTTCACCGGACACCGAAGTGAGACTCAGCACACAAGGAAAGTGCGGGGGCGTTCGGCCAGGGCCGTCTTCAGCAGGCGGTCGAACTCGCTGGGATGGCGCGGTGGTTCGCCAGCCAGGTCAAGCGCGGTGAACAGTTCGTAGCGCACCGCGCGGGCGGTGGGCCGGGCCCGGAAAGTGATCTTGCGGACGTCCTCGCCGGGCTCGAGTGCGCGCAGACAGATGTTGACCGCGAGGGTCTTGCCGAAGCCGGCACCTCCGTGGATGCACATCATGGCGCGGGCGGCGACCGTGTCGGAGATGTTCTCCCGGGCGGTGAGCAGGGCGCGGGTGGTGACCACGGACGCATCGGGCAGGTCGACGTAGTACTGGTAGGTGGCCGCGGTCACGAGGCGTCTCCGTCTTCGTCGGTGGTGGGAGGTGCGGCCCGCCCGCCCGGGCCGTCCGGGGCGGAAGCGCCATCAAGGCTGTACGGGTGCCGGACGGGCGGGCCTGGCGTGGTCAGCGCGGCCAGGGAAGCAGGGGTGCGCCAGTCGGCCGGGGGCGCGGCGGGCGGGATGAGGTCCGGCATCGCCAGCTGCGCGAGGTCGGAGTCGGCAGTCTGGGCGAGTTCGGCCTCGGCCTGCGCGGTGGTCAGCGCGCCGAGCCGCTGAGGTACCTCGGGCTGGTTCACAGCAGCGTAGCGCTCGCGCTGCGAGGCCTCCAGGTCCTTCTTCAGGCGGCGGGCGCGAACGGACCGTGCCCGCCGTACCGCGCGGAGCTGTTCCTCGGTGGCCTGATCGGCCAGGTCCGCAGGGCCCAAGTAGCGGCCGGTGGCCGCGTGGTAGACCTCGATGCGGTGATCGTGGTGGGGCATGAAGCGGACCCTCACCTGGATCCCGGCCTGGCCGGTCATCCACGGCCCCACGTAGTCGCGCCTTTTGAAGCGGATGCCGCGGGTGGTCAGCGTGCGGGTGCCGGCATCCTCCAGGGTGAACGTCCACAGATCCGCGGCCGGCACATCCCGCAGCGGGGTGGGATCGTCCTGCCACGCCTGAAGCGGAGTCTTTCCCCGCAACGGCGCCGGGCAGTGCTCGGTGTTCCACCAGAGCGTCCAGGACAGAAGCCGGGCGGTGAAGTCCTCGAAGCCGAGCAGCACCTCGTCCTTCGGGCGAGAAGCCCGTTTGCCGGGGCGCGGCTGGCGGGCATAGCCGGGCAGCGCGGCCAGGAACATACTCTCCACCGCACGGTTCAGGCCCTCCACGGTGCCCTTGAGGTGAGGGGTGTAGGCGGGCAGGTCCTCCACCGTCACGTCCAGGAGATCGAACGCGGCCGTCACCGTCCGGGACAGGAAGTCCTTGCCACGGTCCACCCGTACCTTCTCGGGCACGCCGCCGAACGGACCGTAGGGGTCCTCGCGCAGGACCGCGGAGCGCAGCGCGGCCAGCACCGACTCCCGCGACGGATCCCCCGGCGTGGCCGCGACACCGGTGATCGCGTTCGTCGCGCAGTCGGTGAACCAGGTGATCCACGGCCTGCGAGCCTTACCATCGACATCGACCAGCACCGGCGCCTGGACGTGATCGGTCTCCCACACCTGGTTGCGCCAGCCCCGCGGCCGGGCCAGGAACACATCATGCTTACGCGCCGCCCGCTCCCCACCCGCTAGCCCCGCCCGCTCCCCCGGCGTCAGATCCCGCTGGATCGCCCGGTGCAGCGTCGGAATCGACGGAGGCGGCTCCCCCTCGCCCTTGGCCGCGCGAGCGATCAGCTCACGATGGACCGCCGCGACGTTGCCCTTCCACAAGGCCAGCAGGCGGCGCACTTCCGGGGTGACGGAGAAGCGGTCTTTGCTCTGGGCCCGCGCCCCGGGCTCCGCCGCGGACTCGTCACGCTCGGCAGCGGCAAGCCACCGCCACACCGTGCGCTCGGTCACTTCCAACGACTGAGCCATCAGCCGTACATGTCGGGTCGTCAGTTTCTGGTCCTGCCGCAGGGCGAGCAGCCGGCGCACGGCAGGGCCGCGCAGCGCCGACAAGGAGGAAGAAGGAAGACCTCCCCGCGTGTCCGGACCGTCCCCGTGCACGCCGGAGCGGGGAGTGCCCTCTTCCGGCCCGGCCGCCGCGCCGGTCACAGCGGCCCCATGAGCCGTGCGCAGGCCCGCTCCAGCATCCGGCGGTCCACCACCGCACGGCTCTTGCCGTAGAGCTCGGCGGTCAGGTGCGAGGTGAGCTGCGCCCAGGTTCGGAAATTGCCGTGTCCCACATGCTCGTCCACCCACACGACATCGTCCTCGCTGACGTCCTCCCACAGCGGGTGGAAGGCAGCCATGACGGTTGCCACCTCGCGCGGGCTGAGGCGCGGCACCAACTCCCAGGTCAGTACCCGAGAGGCCAGCGCGGGCACCCGGCGCAGCGCCCGTTCGCTGCCCGCGCCCGCCAGCACGAGGGCCGTGTCCGTGTCCGGGTGGTCCCACAGCCCGCGCAGAAACTCCAGCGCCGGCCCCGGAAGGCGCTGTGCCTCGTCCAGTACCAGCACGCGGGGCTGCCGTAGCGCGTTCACCAGCATCAGGTCGGCCTCCCCCGCCCCACGCGGCAGACGCCTGCCCAGCTCCAGGGCATCCGCGAGCACCCGGCGCAATTCCGGAACCGTCGGGTGCACACCGACATGGACCCGACGGACCCGGGCCGGGTGCGGCAACTGGGAAAGAGCGTACTGCAACGCGACCGTCTTGCCCTGGCCGGCGTCGCCGTACAGACACACCACCGCCCCGACCGCGGCCGCGTGCGCGACCGTCCGCAGCACCGACCGCACAGCAGGCGTGTGCACCACCTGGGCATCCGGGACCAGGACCGGGACCTGCGCCAGGTGCTCCTGCTCCCGCAGAAACACCTGCCCACCGACGCCTTTCGCGGCCACCATGTTCAGGCCCAGCTCGCTGAGGGGATCCGGCCTGCGCGGCCCGGCCACCTCAGGCTCCCGCCCGGTCAGCAAAGCCCGCCCCGCCCGTCGGTCCCTGCGGATCACCCGGCTCAACGTCGACATCGACGGAACTGGCACCTCACCGCCGGCAGCCACCAGCCGACGCCTCAGCTCCGAGACATTGCCCCCCGCCTCACCCAGCAGTTCCCAAACCTCGTCCGACACCGCGTATCCCTGCCGGACCGGCGCCTCCGCCCGCCCCGTCGCCTTCGCCTTCGCCTTCGCCTTCGCCTGCTCCAGCCAGCGCCAGACCGTACGCTCCGAAACACCCACCGTCTCAGCAACCGCACGCACATGCCGCGTCGACAACTCTCCCACCTGCTGCCTCTCCAGCAGACGACGCACCACCAACCCCCTCGGCAGCACAGCCCCACGGCCGGCTCCTACACCTTGATCCACCCCACGATCACACCTGCCCAGCCCACGTCAGCGCATAAGAACTCACGAACCTGAGACAGCATCAGCTGCCATGCGATAAAGCCCCACGACAGTGGTCCCGTCCATCAATCTCTCACCTCATGACAGCGACTTACCCCACCACAACATCCGCTGACCAGCCCTGTAACACCCCACCCCAGAACATCACCACCGACTCTCACCACCACCGACTCTCACCACCACCGACGCGACGCCGAAAGATCGCACCTGGAAGGTCGGAGCGACCTCAGTTCTTGGGGCCGAACATGTAGGCGTTGGCGACGTCGATGAGGGCTGCGCCCTGGTAGGCGGGGTAGCGCTCGGTGATGGCCTTCTTGTAGGCGTCGCCGTCGTCACCGAGGAGCTCCCGGCCGGCGTTGACGTAGTCGGTGAGCTCGGCCCAGACGGCGGGGGTGGTCGGCTCGCCGTGGCCGGGCAGGATGGTGTCGTACCCGGTCTCGGCCGCGAAGCGGTCGATGTTGGCCTGCCAGCCGTCGAAGTCCTTGTCCAGGAGCCACAGGTGGGTGTGGTTGTAGACGACGTCCTGAGCGACCAGGACACCCTCCTCGGGCAGCTTGATCACCAGGGTGGTGTGGATCTCGCCGCCGGTGACCTTCTCGAACACGAACGGGATCCCGTCGATGACTTCGGTGCCCGGGGTGATCTCCACGGTCGGAGTCATGTCGGTGAGCGGGATCTCGGCGCCGGTGGGCAGGTCCGTCTTGGCACCCATGGCGACGATCTCCGCGGTGGTCTCCGGCAGGGCGTGCACGGGGACGCCGAAGCGGGCCGCGCCCTGGTAGTGGTCCGGATGCGCGTGGCTGACGACGAGGCGGTCGAGCGGCTTGCCCAGGCTCTTGGCGTAGGCGACGACCTCGTCGGCGTAGGCCAGGACGAACTGTGCGTCGACGGCGATGATCCGCGACGGCGTCTCGATCAGCTGGGTGGTGACGCCCAGACCGTCCTCGGGCGAGACGTAGCTGTGGACGCGGACCTGGCCCTTGTCGATGACCGTGAGGGTGCCGTGCATGGCTGTGCTCCTGTCGTGATGCGGATGAGCGGTGATGAGGGGACGCGGGGAGGGGCGGATTGTTGCTGGCCGGTTCACGATCGGCCATCGGCCGTAGCGGACACGGCCGGCCTTCCGTCCCCACGGGCCACGCCCCTGGAACAACTCCATCCTGGGACGGAACCGGAGGTCCGGCGAGGTACGCTGCGGTCTCGTGATGGTCCACAGGCGACAAGCGCGGCAGAAGTCCGGTCGGCGGGAGACGGGACTGCCGAAGGTGGTTTTCCATCCTCCGGCCGGAACCCCGGCGGGCCTGGAGGTCATGACCCTGGCGGATTTCCGCGACCGCATCCGTGACTGGCCCTGGCACATCGCCACCCCGCACCGGCAGGACTTCCACGCCCTGATGCTGGTCACCGCCGGCACCCTGCGCCACCGCGTCGACTTCACCGGGTACGTCCTGCCGCCCGGTTCCTGGCTGTGGATCAGGCCCGGCCAGGTGCACCAGTGGCACAACCCCGACCAGGCCGAGGCTGTCCTGATCTTCTTCCAGGAGGACTTCGTCGCCCCCGAGACCGCGGAACTGGCCGGACTCGGCACCGGCACCGCCCCGATGCCCCTGTACAGCCCCGAGTCCACGGAGGCCCCCGTACTGGCAGCCGCGGCCGAGCAACTGGCCGCGGAGTTCTCCCACTCGGACCGCCATCCCCTGCCCGTGCACACCGCCCTGCTGCACCGCCTGCTCGACGTCGTACTCCTGCGCCTGGCCCACCTGCGACAGCACGGCCGGGCCGCGGAATCCGCCCCCGAGCCCTTCCTGCGCTTCCGTGACGCTGTCGAACGAGGCTTCTCGCGCACCCATCGCATCGACGACTACGCCCGCGAACTCGGCTACTCCACCCGCACCCTCACCCGCGCCACCCAGGCCGCGGTGGGCCTCAGCGCCAAAAACTACCTCGACCAGCGCCTCGCCCTGGAGGCCAAGCGGCTCCTGGCCCACGGCACCGAACCCGCCTCCACCATCGCCACCCACCTCGGTT
Organism: Streptomyces sp. NPDC047042; assembly: GCF_040644035.1. Lineage (NCBI taxonomy): Bacteria > Bacillati > Actinomycetota > Actinomycetes > Kitasatosporales > Streptomycetaceae > Streptomyces > Streptomyces sp. NPDC047042. Next base: position 42,331 of record NZ_JBEYVP010000062.1, read on the forward strand.
TCACCAGCGCCACTCACTTCGGCAAGTTCTTCCAACGCCACACCGGCCACACCCCCCTGACCTTCCGCACCACCCAACGAGCGTCGCCGCCTGCGTAGCCGCCCCCACGCCACTTGACTGCCAGGGGCTCCAAAGCGGGTACTTCCGGCTCAGCCTCCGAACACCTCCGGCGGCACCCCCAGTTCCTTGGGTCCGACAAGGCCGAACGTCGGGTGTCGGGTGTCGGGTGTCGGGTGAGCCAGGAACAGCATGAGCGGGCCATGGCTGCGGTCCTGCCGGAACCGCGGCCGTGGCCCGAGCGCATGTTTGTCAGTGGCCAGGCCCGCTCGAGCGCATCTGCCACTGGGTCATCGCGCCGAAGGCCAGGGCGTTGGCCCGTCGGGTGGTGAAGCGTGAGGTCAGGGTCATCACCCAGTTGAAGGTGCCGGAGACGACGCTGGGCGGCGGGTTGCGCCGGTCCAGCGTGCGCAGGGCGGTGGCGACCACCTGGCGTGGGGTCTGCAGCCTCACCCCGCGGGCCATGTTGTCGGAGCCGGCCGTGTCGAAGAACTCGGTGCGGGTCGGGCCCGGGGAGAGAGCGAGCACACGCAGCCCGGTCCCCCGCGATTCCTGCCACAGCGCCTCGGTGAAGTTCAGCACGAAGGCCTTGGTCGCCCCGTAGACGGCGGCGTTCGGCCACGGCTGGTACCCGAGGGAGCTGGCGACGTTGACCAGGACACCGGTCAGCCGGCCGATGAACGCCCTGGTGACGTCGACCAGGCCGGCCACGTTCAGGCCGATCTCCTGCTGGACGCGCTCCGGGTCCTCCTGGCGGAAGGGGGCATGGGTGCCGAAGCCGGCGTTGTTGACGAGGCTGGTGACGGTGATCCCGCGCCTGGCCACCTCCTCGGCCAGCGCCTGGCCCGCGGCCGGCGCGCCGAGGTCGAAGGGCACCACCGTGGCGGTGACCTTGTGCTTCGCGGACAGTTCGTCGGCCAGGACCTGGAGCCGGTCCGCACGTCGGGCGACCAGCACCAGGTTGGAGCCGCGCTCGGCGAACTGGCGGGCGAACTCCGCGCCGAGGCCCGAGCTCGCGCCGGTGATCAATGTGGTCTGGGTACGGTAGTCGATCTTGTTCATGGCGGTCGGGGACGCGGTGCCCTCGCGGGCACCTCCGCCCCTTCTCCTTTCAATCCTTGCGACGGTCTGTGACCGTCATCTGGTGCTCATGTGTTGCCGAGGCGGGCTCGGAGCCCACCTGGGCGATGGTCGAGGACCGGCGGGTGCCGGGGGTGGCTCCGTCAGCGGAGGAAGAAGTCGAGGAGGCGTTCAGTGCGCTTGTTGAAGGGGGCGTGCAGGAGGCGGGTGGCGTTCCAGCGGCCCTGGATGTGGATGCCCTTGGGGTGGCTGAGTGTGCGGAAGCCTTCGATGCCGTGGTACTTGCCCATCCCGCTGGCGCCGACGCCGCCGAAGGGGAGGTCGTCCTGCGCGACGTGCATGATCGTGCCGTTGACGGTGACGTTGCCCGAGGTCGTGCGGTTGAGGACCCTGCGGCGGTCGGGGCCGTTGTCGCCGAAGTAGTAGAGGGCGAGGGGGCGCGGCCGGGCGTTGACGTAGTCGATGGCGTCGTCGATGTCGCGGTAGCCGAAGACCGGCAGGATGGGGCCGAAGATCTCCTCGTGGGCGATGCGCATGTCGTCGGTGACGCCGAGAACGACGGTCGGTGCGAGGGTGTGCGGGCGGCGGGCCGCGTCGCCCGGGCGGTGTCCGACCTCGATGATCCGTGCCCCGTGGGCGCGGGCGTCGTCGAGCAGGCCGGTGAGGATCCCGTACTGCTTGTCGTCGACGATCGAGGTGTAGTCATTGCTGGTCGGGCCGTGGGGGTAGGCGGTCTTCACCAGTCGGTCATAGGCGGAGATGAAGGCGTCGATCTCGGATTCGTGCACCAGGGCGTAGTCGGGGGCGATGCAGGTCTGCCCGCCGCTGAGGAGCTTGCCGAAGACGATGTCGGACACGGCCTGGTCCCGGACGTGGCCCTTGGCCACGATGGTCGGGGACTTGCCGCCGAGTTCCAGGGTGACGGGGACGAGGTGGTCGCTCGCGGCCTTCATGACGGCCCGGCCGACCTCGGTGCTGCCCGTGAACACGAGATGGTCGAACGGCAGCGAGGAGAACGCGGAGCCGTCGCCGCTGACCATCGTGACCTGCTCCGGCGGGAAGAGCTCGCCGAGCATCGACGCGAGCACCGCGTTCGTCGCCGGGGTCAGCTTCGACGGCTTGAGCATGACGCGGTTGCCGGCGGCGATCGCGGTGACGACGGGCATGAGCGACAGGTTGACCGGATAGTTCCACGGGGAGATGACGCCGACCACGCCCAGCGGCTGGTACTCGATGCGGTTGTGGCCGAAACGCAGCGCCAGTTCGATGTGGCGGTGGGTCGGGCGCATGAACCGGCGAAGGTTGCGGTGCAGGTAGTCGATGCCCTGCACGACGCCCACCAGTTCCATCAGCGCGCTCTCGTGCCGTGAGCGATGCCCGAAGTCGGCGTCTATCGCCTCCTCGATGGCTCCGCGCCGGGCGATCAGCGCCGCCCTGAACCTGCTCAGATCGCCGCGCCGGGCCTGAAGGGAGGGCGCTCCGTCACGGAGGTGGGCGGCGCGCTGGGTCCGGAGGATGTGCTGGAAGCGCTCCGCGTCGGTGGACTGAGCGGCGACGTCGGTGATGGTCATGATCGTGCTCCTTAGCTGTTGATGAGGGCGGCGGGGACGGAGTCGACGTCGCTCATGACATTCACTCTACGCACATCTTTGCACTGAGTGCAAGTAGCTGCATCGAGTGAGGCGGCGTACCATCGGTGCATGACTCAGAAACCGGCCCCCATCCGCGAACAGACCCGCTCCGTGGTTCGATCACTGCTGGCCCGGACCGCCATCGAGCTGTTCGCGACCAAGGGCTTCGACAACACGACCCTCGACGAGGTCGCCGCCGCCGCGGGCGTCTCCCGGCGGACCCTGTTCAACTACTTCCGCAACAAGGAGGACCTCGCGCTCAGCGGCCTGGACGAACAGGGCGAGCTGATCGCCGCGCGCCTCGCCGAGCGCCCGGCCGAGGAGGATGCCTGGACGGCGCTGCGCGCGGCGTTCCAGGTGCTCGAGGAGATGGACATACCAGCCGAAGGGCGCCTGGAATTCATCACGCTGCTGTTCGCCAACGACTCGCTACGCGCCGGACACACCGAGAAACAAGGCCGCTGGCAGGACCTGTTCGCACCGCACATCGAGCCCCGACTGCCCGACTCCGGCCGGCGCAACCTGCAAGCCCGCGCGCTCGCAGCCGCAGCGATCATCTGCATGCAGGCAGCCAACGAGGAATGGGTACGTCTGGGCGGTCAGGTCGACATGTTCGAGCTCTACGACACCGCCGTAGAGGCCGTCCGCCGCCCCACCTGAAACCGGCCGCATCCGGCTCCACCACGCTCGCCGACATGGGAACCAGGGCCCGAACCGCCTGGCCCCCACCAGCAGGACCGGACGAGCCGGCCACCGTAGGCCGCCCAGCCAGAGGTCAGCCCTGGGCGGATAGCCGCAGCGTCCGGTAACCGTCGACATCGAGCTTGCCCGGCTCGCTGCCCATGTCCACCGTGCGGGTGCACGCCAGGACATCCAGCCGCTGATCCAGACCGCCGAACTCCCTCATGAATGACATCACCTCCCCCGGCCACGCCGATCCCCGCCGAATGCAGCACACCCACCACCCCGCGATCCACATTGACACTGGACAACAGCCACGGACACCTCAACACCAGCTGGACGACGCCTACCGCCCGTCGGTGAGGGCCTGGCAGAAATACAAGCCCCGCGAGAGGAGCGACGCGATCGTCGGCGCGATCACCGGCTCCCACGCCGTTCACCGCACGCTGCTGCTCGGCAGGTAACGACGACGAAGGCCGCCTTCAGTACGTCGGCCGCACCACCACCCTCGCCCAGGCGGCAGGTGTCACGGTGACCGGTCTGCTCGCTCCGGTGCGGCGCGGTCATCCGTGCTCAGGCTGGTCGTTCTCCACCGGGTGGGGCAGCCAGGAAAAGCTGAACGTCACGCTGGTGAAACACGTCCTGGATCTGCCGGGAGGGCTGGCGGCCCTTCTGGCAGGGAACATTGACGCGCCCGGGTTCGTGCCGGTTGAAACCGCTTCAGCACATCCGAGCCAGGAACCCGGCCCGTGGCTTGAGGCGGTGCCCCGTGCAGGCCCGTCTGGCTGTGCGGACGCTTCCTCTCGCACACGCCCTGCACCTGTCTCATGCAACGGTCCGCTCTCTCACACGCGCCCGGGAGCAGGCGAAACGGGAAGAAGGATGTCTACTGCAGGGCTTCTGTCCGCAGCACATGGGCATCGCGTACGAACACAACTGGCCAGGAACGGCGGGCGAGTTCGTTCTCGACAGCCCGCTGCGCGTCGGCCAGCCGTCGCGGCCGGGCACCGAGGCGCAGGGCGGCGTGAAACGCGTCCAGGAGCGCCGCGAGGTTGCCCGGCACAGCGGTCGTGACCACGACGGAGTCGGCCCCGTCACAGCGGCTGAGAGCGGCCTCCACCACGGCTTCACCCTGGACGTCCTCCCGCGCGATGACGCACAGCAGCGCGCGGGCCTCAAGGACGTAGCCCAAGTTCTCGACACGTACGGAGAACACTTCGTCGGACACGGCCGTGGCGGCCTCACCCATGGTTCCTCCCCCTGGGAGTTACGCACACGACGCCACCAGTCCAGCACGTTCGCCGCGAAGTCGGAGGCGTGGACGCCATCACCGCGCAGATTGACCGCACACCTTCAGGACGTGAACAACTGCGCCGGGATCAGCAAACAGAGGTGGACTCGCCTGCGTCCAGGACCGGGGTCGCGTCAGGGTGCTGCGCAGGTCCCCTCTGCGTCGAGTTCACCGAGGCGGCCGGTGACCTCCTCGATGTGAGAGCGGGGCTGTCCGGCCGGCTCGCCCGGTTCCCACTCACGCGCCTCGACAACTCCTCCAGTCCAGGCAGGATGCTCGCATGAATACTGAAGTGACGGCAGCGCTCGTCGGGGGAGCAAGTGGCATGGCTGGCGCCCTACTTGGCGGCGCAGCTGCTGTGTGGGCCGCGAGATATGCGAGTCGGGCGGCGGTGGCAAGCGCACTGGAGGCCGCCCGATCGGCCTACCTGGGCCCGCTCGACACCGCACGCAGGTCAGCGCAGCGCGAAGTGTTCGCAGGCCTCCTGGCCGCCACCCAGGACTGGAGGGGGACCGTCGAGGCTGCTGTGGTCGCGGCTGAGCGGTGGGACCAAAGGGCAGCGGACCATGCTGAGCGGCTCGCCGACGAGGGCCATGCTTATGCCGAGCTCGATGAGGCGATAGTGGCCTCGTACCGGCAGCAGGTCGCCACCGCCACCGACCCCCGCGCGATCACGAATGCCGTCCAGCGGGTGATGCTGGAGGCAGCCAAAACCGACGTCGCGAGAGCCGCAATAAAGGTGGGGGATTCCGCACAGACACTCATGAACTACCTGGACCAGGCCGGACAGACCAAACTCCGGGACCCTGACAGGTCACTTTGGACCGATCCCAGCCAGCACCACGTGAACCCAGGCCGCTCACCCGCCGCACTCAGCAGCCTGGACTCAGCAATTGACACGTTCGCCAAGGAGGCAGCGGCCCACCTGAACAAACGCGACTTCGGCAATGGCCCAGTCGTCTCGGCTTGACCCAGGCCACCTATCACAAGCAGCTGAAGCGCAGCGGGAGCCAGGCTTGGAGTGGGCGGGATGCCGCACTCCGCCACCAGACAGGGCAACGGCGGCAACGGCTCGAGGGCAGCGTGATCCCGGGCAGCCCCCTGGATCGGCGAGATCGGCCTGGACCTCTCCCCCGCCCGCCGGCCATCCCGACGCGCCCAACTCCGCATCTTCGAAGCAATCCTGTCCGACCCGCGTGCGACCGCACTCCCCCTGACAATCCACAGCCGCAGCGCCGAACTCGAAACCATCAAGCGACTGGCGCAGGCCGGCGCCCCACACGCGATCCTGCACCGGTACACCGGACCGCTAGCGCTGCTTGTGGGCGCTCACGGAATGTTCCCGGGGTCGGCTCATGTAATGGGACCGACCCCGGTCTGTTGAGTGGGTCTACTTCGTGGTGGCCGTCGCCTTG
>NZ_JBEYVP010000063.1:0-47319 GCF_040644035.1 Streptomyces sp. NPDC047042
AGGGCGACGGCCGCGGCGTCGTGCAGGTCGCGGGCCTCCTCCCAGTAGCGGATCTCCGCGTGGTCGTTGGCGTAACTGCTGGTCAGGTACGCACCCACCCCGCCGCACACACATGTCAGGCCACGTTCACCTGTTGCCCGGGAGGCGCCGCCTCCAGCCAGGCGAGGAAACCGGTCAGCGCGTCGTCGCTCATCGCCAGCTCCAGTCTCGTCCCCCGATGGAAACAGGCCAGCACGACCGCGTCCGAGAGCAGGGCCAGCTCCTCCTCGCCGTCGGGGGCGCGGCGGCCGGACACCTCGATCGCCGAGCGTTCCAGGACGCGGCGCGGACGCGGGGAGTACGAGAAGACGCGGTACCACTCGATCCGGTCACCGTTGTAGCGTGCGACCCCGTAACCCCAGCCCTTGCCGCTGGGGTCGGGTTTCTCCGGTACGTCCCAGCGCAGGCTGCAGTCGAACGTACCGCCGGAGCGTTGGATGAGGCGGCGGCGCAGACCGAAGACGAACAGGCCGACCACTACGACCGCCACGACCACGCCGCACACAGTCAGAGCGAGGATCATCGACACCGACCTCCTCGTCTCCTAGATAACGGAAAAGAAAAAACACCCGGATTCGCCTCAGCCGCGGCCAGGACCGGCGGTAACCGGTCCCAGCCGCGGCTGAGGCAAAGCATCACATCACTGCGCTGGTGTCAGCGCGCCGCCACGGCCCGCAGTCGGACGTCCGCACGCCGCTCGGCGGAGGCGTCGCCCTCCGCCTTCGCGCGCTCGAGCTCACGCTCGACGCGCTGGACGTCGATCTCGTCCGCCAGCTCGGCGATCTCCGCCAGCAGGGACAGCTTGTTGTCCGCGAACGAGATGAAACCGCCGTGCGCCGCGGCCACGACCGTTCCACCATCACTCGTACGGATGGTCACCGGGCCCGACTCCAGCACACCGAGCAGCGGCTGGTGACCGGGCATGACGCCGATGTCGCCGGACGTGGTGCGCGCGACGACCAGGGTGGCCTCGCCGGACCAGACCTGGCGGTCGGCAGCGACCAGCTCGACGTGCAGCTCAGCAGCCAAGGTTGGCTCCTCGGGTCACCACCCGGCCGTTGTGCCGGGTGTTGGGGTCAATTCTAGTAGGTGTGAGGAGAGGGGCAGGACGCACCCCGCGTAGGGTGCTCCCCTGCCCCTCTCCCAAAGGTGCGGGGGTCAGGAGACGCCCAGCTCCTTGGCGTTGGCCTTGAGGTCCTCAATGCCACCGCAGAGGAAGAACGCCTGCTCCGGGAAGTGGTCGTAGTCGCCGTCGATGATCGCGTTGAACGCGGTGATCGACTCGTCCAGCGGTACGTCCGACCCGTCGACGCCGGTGAACTGCTTGGCGACGTGGGTGTTCTGGGACAGGAAGCGCTCCACGCGACGGGCACGGTGGACGACGAGCTTGTCCTCCTCGCCGAGCTCGTCGATACCGAGGATCGCGATGATGTCCTGAAGGTCCTTGTACTTCTGCAGGACCGTCTTGACGCGCATCGCGGTGTTGTAGTGGTCCGCCGCGATGTAGCGGGGGTCCAGGATGCGGGACGTGGAGTCCAGCGGGTCCACGGCCGGGTAGATGCCCTTCTCGGAGATCGGACGGGAGAGAACCGTCGTCGCGTCGAGGTGGGCGAAGGTGGTGGCCGGGGCCGGGTCGGTCAGGTCGTCCGCGGGGACGTAGATCGCCTGCATCGAGGTGATCGAGTGACCACGGGTCGAGGTGATGCGCTCCTGGAGGAGACCCATCTCGTCGGCCAGGTTCGGCTGGTAACCCACCGCGGAGGGCATACGGCCGAGCAGGGTCGAGACCTCGGAACCGGCCTGCGTGAAGCGGAAGATGTTGTCGATGAAGAACAGCACGTCCTGCTTCTGCACATCGCGGAAGTACTCCGCCATGGTCAGACCGGCCAGGGCCACGCGCAGACGCGTCCCCGGGGGCTCGTCCATCTGGCCGAAGACCAGGGCGGTCTTGTCGATGACGCCCGAGTCGGCCATCTCCTCGATGAGGTCGTTGCCCTCACGCGTGCGCTCACCGACACCGGCGAACACGGAGACACCGTCGTGGTTGTTGGCGACGCGGTAGATCATCTCCTGGATGAGCACCGTCTTGCCGACGCCGGCACCGCCGAACAGGCCGATCTTTCCACCCTTGACGTACGGGGTGAGAAGGTCGATGACCTTGACGCCGGTCTCGAACATCTCGGTCTTCGACTCGAGCTCGTCGAAGCGCGGGGCCTTGCGGTGGATGGACCAGCGCTCGCCCGAGTAGGACTCGTCGGAGTTCAGCACCTCACCGAGGGTGTTGAACACCTTGCCCTTGGTGAAGTCGCCGACCGGGACGGTGATGCCCGTACCCGTGTCGGTGACGGCGGCCTGGCGGACCAGACCGTCGGTGGGCTGCATCGAGATGGTGCGGACCAGGCCGTCACCCAGGTGCTGGGCGACTTCCAGGGTCAGCGTCTTCTTCGCGCCGTCCTGGGCCGGGTCGGCCACCTCGACGTGAAGGGCGTTGTAGATGTCGGGCATGGCGTCGACGGGGAATTCCACGTCGACGACCGGGCCGATGACCCGGGCGACGCGGCCCGTGGCAGCGGCCGTCTCAACTGTCGTCGTCATTACCTGTCACTCCCCGCGGTCGCGTCGGCCAGGGCTGCGGAGCCACCGACGATCTCGCTGATTTCCTGGGTGATTTCGGCCTGTCGGGCCGCGTTGGCAAGTCGGGAGAGCGTGGTGATGAGCTCTCCCGCGTTGTCGGTCGCCGACTTCATCGCGCGGCGCGTGGCGGCGTGCTTGGAGGCAGCCGACTGGAGCATCGCGTTGTAGATACGGCTCTCGACGTACCGCGGCAGCAGGGCGTCGAGGACGTCCTCCGCCGACGGCTCGAAGTCGTACAGCGGAAGGATCTCGCCCTTGGCGGAGGACTCCGCGGCAACCTCGTCGAGGCTGAGCGGCAGCAGACGGTCGTCGACCGCGTTCTGCGTCATCATCGAGACGAACTCGGTGTAGACGATGTGGAGTTCGTCCACGCCGCCGTCCGCCGTCTCCTTCTCGATGGCCTCGATGAGCGGTCCCGCGACCTTCTTGGCGTCCGCGTACGTGGGCTCGTCGGTGAAGCCCGACCACGACTCCACGACCGTGCGCTCGCGGAAGTTGTAGTGGGCCAGACCGCGGCGGCCGACGATGTACGTGTCGACCTCCCTGCCCTCCGCCTCAAGTCGCGCCGTCAGCTTCTCGGCGGCCTTGATCGCGTTGGAGTTGAAGGCGCCGGCCAGACCGCGGTCGCTCGTGAGGAGCAGGACCGCGGAACGGGTCGGCGTCTCGGCCTCGGTGGTCAGCGGGTGCCTGGTGTTAGAGCCTGTGCCGACCGCCGTGACCGCGCGGGTGAGCTCGGTCGCGTACGGCGCGGAGGCCGCCACCTTGCGCTGCGCCTTGACGACACGCGAGGCGGCGATCATCTCCATCGCCTTGGTGATCTTCTTGGTCGCGGTGACGGATTTGATGCGACGCTTGTAGACCCGGAGCTGGGCTCCCATGAGTCAGGTCCCTTCCGTCGTCACTTGCCCGCAGCGGCAGGGGTGTCCTCGCCGAGCAGCTTGCCGTCCGACGTCTCGAACTGCTTCTTGAACTCCGCGACAGCGTCGCCGATGGCGGTGATGGTGTCGTCCGACATCTTGGCGCCCTCCTTGATGGAGGTCATGAGGCCCTGCTCCTTGCGGTGCAGGTACTCCAGGAGCTCCTTCTCGAAGCGGCGGATGTCGGCGACCGGTACATCGTCCATACGGCCGGTGGTACCGGTCCAGATGGAGACGACCTGGTCCTCGGTGGCCATCGGCTCGTACTGAGCCTGCTTGAGCAGCTCGACGAGGCGCTGACCGCGCTCCAGCTGCGACTTCGACGCGGCGTCCAGGTCGGAACCGAAGGCGGCGAACGCCTCCAGCTCACGGTACTGGGCGAGGTCGAGGCGCAGTCGGCCGGACACCTGGCGCATGGCCTTGTGCTGTGCGGAACCACCGACTCGGGAGACGGAGATACCGACGTTCAGCGCGGGGCGCTGACCGGCGTTGAACAGGTCCGACTCCAGGAAGCACTGGCCGTCGGTGATGGAGATGACGTTGGTCGGGATGAACGCCGAGACGTCGTTGGCCTTCGTCTCGACGATCGGCAGACCGGTCATCGAGCCGGCGCCCAGCTCGTCGGAGAGCTTCGCGCAGCGCTCCAGCAGACGGGAGTGCAGGTAGAAGACGTCACCCGGGTAGGCCTCACGCCCCGGCGGGCGGCGCAGCAGGAGGGACACGGCGCGGTAGGCGTCGGCCTGCTTCGAGAGGTCGTCGAAGATGATGAGGACGTGCTTGCCCTCGTACATCCACTGCTGGCCGATGGCCGAACCGGTGTACGGCGCAAGGTACTTGAAGCCGGCCGGGTCGGACGCCGGGGCGGCGACGATGGTCGTGTACTCCAGCGCGCCGGCCTCTTCGAGGGCGCCACGCACGGAGGCGATGGTCGAGCCCTTCTGGCCGATGGCGACGTAGACGCAGCGGACCTGCTTCTTCACGTCGCCGGAGCGCCAGTTGTCACGCTGGTTGATGATCGTGTCGACGGCCAGAGCGGTCTTGCCGGTCTGACGGTCGCCGATGACCAGCTGACGCTGACCGCGGCCGATCGGGGTCATCGCGTCGACGGCCTTGTAGCCCGTCTCCATCGGCTCGTGCACCGACTTGCGCGCCATGACGCCGGGGGCCTGCAGCTCGAGGGCGCGGCGACCGCTGGTCTCGATCTCGCCGAGGCCGTCGATCGGGTTGCCGAGCGGGTCGACGACACGGCCGAGGTAGCCCTCGCCGACCGCCACGGACAGGACCTCGCCGGTACGGGTGACCGGCTGGCCCTCCTCGATGCCGCTGAACTCGCCGAGGATGACGGTACCGATCTCGCGCTCTTCGAGGTTGAGCGCGAGTCCGAGGGTGCCGTCCTCGAACTTCAGCAGTTCGTTGGCCATGGCCGAGGGCAGGCCCTCGACCTTCGCGATGCCGTCACCGGCGAGAGTGACTGTGCCGACCTCCTCGCGCGAGGCCGCGTCCGGCTGGTACGACTGGACAAAGGTCTCCAGCGCGTCCCGGATCTCCTCCGGCCGGATCGTGAGCTCCGCCATCTGGGTTCCCTGCTCTCCTTGTTGGGCCCGAAGTTTCACTTGGGGGGATGGGGACTCCCCCCAAAAAGAGGTGAATCCTCTGCACGGCCCAACCAGGGCCGTAGTCAAGTACGTACTACGAGTATTGAGTTGCTGCGTTCTGCGTGGCTGCCGGGCGAGCTAGCTCGCCATGCGGCGGCCGGCGTCCTCGATGCGGTCCGCGATGCTGCCGTTGATGACCTCGTCGCCGACCAGCACCCGGATACCGCCGAGGACCTCGGGGTCCACGTCCAGGTTCAGGTGCATCTGGCGGCCGTAGAGCTTCGCGAGGGCGGCGCCGAGGCGCTGCTTCTGCGGGTCGCTCAGCGGAACCGCGGAGGTGACGACGGCGACCATGCGGTCCCGGCGCTCGGCGGCGAGCTTGGACAGGGACTCGAGTCCCGCTTCCAGGCTACGTCCCCGCGGCGCGGTGACAAGGCGCGTCACCAGACGCTCGGTCGTCGCGGCGGCCCGGCCCCCGAGCAGGCTGCGCAGCAGCTCGCCCTTGGCACCGGTGGTCGCGGCACGGTCGGTCAGCGCGGCGCGCAGCTCGGTGTTCGAGGAGACGATCCGGCCGAACCGGAACAGCTCGTCCTCGACGTTGTCGAGCGCACCCGCCTGCTGGGCGGCCGTGAGGTCGGCGACGTCCGCCAGCTCCTCCAGCGCGTCCACCAGGTCGCGCGAACGCGACCAGCGGGAACGCACCATGCCGGCCACCAGGTCGGTGGTGGGCCCGCCGACCTGGCTGCCGAAGAGGCGCTGGGCCAGCGCGGCCTTGGCCTCCCCGGACTGCGCCGGGTCGGTCAGGACCCGGCGCAGGGACACCTCGCGGTGCAGCAGCGCGGTGACCGCGGCCAGCTCGTCGGACAGCTTCTTCGCGTCGGCGGACGTGGAGTCCGTCAGCGCGTCGAGACGCTCACGTGCGGCGGCGGCAGCCTCGCGACTGGCTCCGTGCACGCTCATCGAGTCGCCTCGGCCTTCTCCTCGAGGTCGTCGAGGAAGCGGTCGATCACGCGGCTCTGCCGGGCGTGGTCCTCGAGGGACTCGCCGACGAGCTTGCCGGCCAGCTCGGTCGCGAGCTTGCCGACGTCCTGGCGGAGCGCGGACGAGGCGGCCTTGCGGTCGGCGTCGAGCTGGGCGTGACCGGCGGCGACGATCTCCTCGCGCTGCCGCTGGCCTTCCGCGCGCATCTCGGCGATGAGCGTGGCGCCCTGCTCCTGCGCCTCCTGGCGCAGCCGCGCGGCCTCGTGCCGGGCCTCGGCGAGCTGTGCCTTGTACTGCTCAAGGACGCTCTGGGCCTCGACCTTCATGGCGTCGGCCTCTTCGATGCCGCCTTCGATCGCCGCGCGACGCTCCTCCAGAACCTTGTTGATGTTCGGAAGCAGCTTCTTCCAGAAGAAGAAGAACACGATGGCGAAGGCGATGGTGCCGACGAGCAGCTCGGGGCCGGGCGGGAGGAGCGGGTTCTGCTCTTCCGAGTGCTCGGCCGCCAGCCGCACCAGGTTGTCGATCACATCAGTGCCTTTCGTCGATGCGTGTCGTATCAGTAGGGGTGATTACTGACCGAACACGAACGGCATGACGATGCCGATGAGGGCGAGCGCCTCGCAGAACGCGAAGCCGAGGATCTGGTTGGCGCGGATCAGGCCGGCAGCTTCGGGCTGACGGGCGAGCGCCTGGGTGCCGTTACCGAAGATGATGCCGACGCCGACGCCGGGGCCGATGGCGGCGAGGCCGTAGCCGATGGAACCGAGCGAACCGGAGACAGCGGCAAGGGTCTCAGTGGCAGCCATGCTGAATCTTCCTTCTGTTTCATGGACCGGCGGGGGTTGGCCACCGGACGCTTTGGGGCGTGCGAGGAGGGGTGCTCAGTGGTGCTTGGCGAGAGCGCCCTGGATGTACGAGCAGGCGAGGAGCACGAAGACGTACGCCTGGACCGCCTGCACGAAAAGCTCGAAGAGGATCATGACCATGGTCATGACGAACGAGACGCCGGCCGCCGGGATCATCACGCCGTTCAGCAGGTACCAGGAGGCGACGGTGAACATGACCAGCATCAGGTGACCGGCGAACATGTTGGCGAACAGTCGCACCGCGTGCGTGAACGGCCGGACGAAGAGGTTCGAGAAGAACTCGATGACCATGACGAGCGGGAGAACGGCGCCCAGCGACTTGTCGTAGCCGGTGATGTTCTTGAAGAAGCCGACGAACCCGTGGCGCTTGAACGTCAGGCTGACCCAGAGGACCCAGACGATGGCCGCGAGCACTGCCGGGAAGGCGATGATCGACGACACCGGGAACTGCGCCAGCGGGATCACGGACCAGATGTTCATGATCCAGATGAAGAAGAACAGCGAGACCATCAGGGGGACGTACTTCTCGCCCTCCTTCTTGCCGAGCGTCTCGTAGACGATGCCGCGGCGTACGAAGTCGTAGCCGGCCTCGCCGATCATCTGCAGCTTGCCCGGGACCACCTTCGCCTTGCCGAAGGCAAGCGTGAAGAAGGTGATGACCAGAAGCGTGGTGATGAGCGCGAGCAGCATCACCTTGTTGAACTCGAACCCGCCGACCGTCGCGATCGGCTGGAAGAGGAACGAGTGCAGGCCCGGTGCCGGGAAGCCGCAGCCGTTGTCGGACATGATCCGACAGTTCCACTCAAAGGCGAGCTGGGTCTGGTCAGCACTCACCACGGGCTCCTTCGGCGTGACGCATGGGTACGGCAACCTCGTTGTGTCGGCGCGGCACGCAGCCGCTGGTCGGCACTGGACTGGTGAAACGGATATGAGGGCGGCGGTGGGGCATCAAGCCTCGCGATTGAGCAGGCGTCAGCTCAGATGCCCGCGCCCGCGATGCCGCAGTTGGCACCGGACGATAGCAGGAGAACCCGACTGCCTTTATCCCGGCCCTACCCCTCACGATGTCGATCCGGACTTCTCGGACTTTGCAGTCGTCGACGAGTCCGGATCGACGTAGAAGATCTTGGCCTTCATGTGCGCGCGGGCCTGTGCGGCCATCCATACGACGGTCGACACGACAAGCCCGACCGCGAACGCCCTCGGGTTGAAGGCGGTGGTGTCCTTGAACAGACCCGCGAAGATCAGCAACAGCAGCAACTGGGCGACATAGAGCATCAGCCCCATGGCCTGGAACAGGTGCGGGAGCGTTTTTGCCGTCCACTGCAGGACGTACAGCCCGATGCCCATGAAGAGGATCGCGAGCACCGTGCCGACCGCGGCGCCGAGCGCACCCTTGCCACCGGCGACCCCGGCGCTGACGGCGATGACAATCGCGCCGACAGCCGCTGTGGGGACAGCGGTGTGCAACAGGTTCCGGGCGTCATTGGACGGCATGGCGGCAACTCCGCTTTCGCAGGGGGCGTGGGGTGTCGTCATGGACGAGCGTAGTCCTGGACGGAGAGTGGATTCCTCACACCAATGGACCGTCGCAATAAGGTCCTTCGGCTCTGTCCTGGGTTCTCGTGAACCGTATCACAAACTATTTGATGAGGTCTTTACCTCGAAGGTGTGCTCGGCGTCACACATGAGAGTGAACCTGCACGTCTGTGCAGAATCAGCGCCGACTTGTCTGGTATTGGGCGCTTTACCCACCCCGGACTCCGTCTACGGTCTCTCTGTTTCAAGCAAAGCGTTAGTCAGATTCTTACCTTGTGGTCAGCGCGACGACCCGGCCTTACGCCGGTCCGGACGACGCGAACGCGCGCCGATCGCGGTCGCCCCGTTGACTCCCGAGACCCCGGCCCGCACCGGCGCCCGGTGCTCGCCGGGATCGGCGGGCTCCGCGTGGTCGGCCGGCACCGAGGGCACCGACGCGGCCGGCGCCGTCGCCGCCTCCGCGGTCCGGCGGCGACGGTAGCGCGGCGGCACGAAGCGCTCGGCCCAGCGCGGGGCGCGCGGCGTGAAGCGCGGCAGCAGCAGAAGGACAAGTCCGATCGCGCTCAGCGCCACCACGCTCAGGACGATCCACATGGACGCGTTGTTGACCGAGTAGGACAGGGCGCCGAAGCCGATGAGCGCCGACCAGAAGTACATGATCAGGACGGCCCTGCTGTGCGAGTGCCCGACCTCCAGGAGCCGGTGGTGCAGATGCCCCCGGTCGGCCGCGAACGGCGACTGCCCGCGCCAGGTGCGCCGCACGATGGCCAGCACCAGGTCGGCGGCCGGGATCGCGATGATCGTGAGCGGCATCAGCAGCGGGATGTAGACCGGCACCATCTGGTGCACGGTGTTGCGCTCGGACCCGGAGAACAGGTTCATCGCGTCGGGGTCGATCTGCCCGGTGATGGAGATCGCGCCGGCCGCCAGCACCAGGCCGATGAGCATCGACCCGGAGTCGCCCATGAAGATCCGGGCCGGGTGCATGTTGTGCGGCAGGAAGCCGAGGCACATGCCCATCAGGATCACCGAGAAGAGGGTGGCCGGGGCGGCGGCCTCGATGCCGTACGAGACCCAGACGCGGTAGGCGTAGAGGAAGAACGCCGCCGACGCGATGCACACCATGCCGGCCGCGAGGCCGTCCAGGCCGTCGACGAAGTTGACGGCGTTGATGGTGATGACGACCAGCGCCACCGTCAGCAGCGTGCCCTGCCACTGGGTCAGCGCCACGTTGCCCACCGACGGGATCGGCAGCCACAGGATCGTCAGACCCTGCATGACCATCACGCCGGCGGCGATCATCTGGCCGCCCAGCTTGATCAGGGCGTCGATCTCGAACTTGTCGTCCAGGACGCCGATCAGCCAGATCAGCGCGGCGCCGGAGAGCAGCGCCCGCGGCTCGTTGCTGTTCTTGAAGACCTCGTGGAGGTTGGTGAGATGGTCGGCGACCAGCAGTCCGGCGCACAGCCCGAAGAACATCGCGATCCCACCGAGCCGCGGAGTGGGTTCCCGGTGCACGTCACGGGCCCTGATCTCCGGCATCGCTCCGGCCACGATCGCGAACTTCCGTACCGGCCCTGTCAGCAGATACGTCACCGCGGCCGTGATGCAGAGCGTCAGCAGGTATTCACGCACGGGCTTCCCCACAGGTCTCGCTGGCCATCCAGGCCCCACACCCTAGCGAGGGACGCATAGGGATAGGGACTTCCGGGTAGCGAAGATGGTTGCACGTGCGCCTGTGCACGAGTTGACGACTACCCCTCACCGACCGGGATACGGCGGAAATCTACCGGCCAGCTCCCGCACTTCTTCACGTGCCCCAGCACTCTCGACAGTCCCACGCAGCACACCCGAGAACAGCACGGCGATCCGCGCCATCTCGGCCTCCCCCATCCCCTGCGTGGTCAACGCGGCCGTCCCCAGCCGCAGTCCACGCGCCTCTCCGTGCGGCAGGGCGCAGCAGTCCAGGACCACTCCGGCCGCGGAGAGCAGGCCTCGCGCGGTGCGTCCGTCCACGCCGAGCGGTGCCGGATCGGCGGTGATGAGATGGGTGTCGGTGCCGCCCGTGGTGACGACGAGCCCCTCGGCGGCCAGCCCCGCCGCCAGCACCCTGGCGTTGGCGACCACCTGATGGGCGTACGCCGTGAAGGCCGGGGTCGCCGCCTCGCCGAAGGCGACGGCCTTGGCGGCGATCGTGTGCATCTGCGCGCCCCCCTGGGTGAACGGGAAAACGGCCCGGTCGACCCGTTCCGCGAGCTCCGCGCCGCACAGCAGCATCCCGCCGCGCGGCCCGCGCAGCACCTTGTGGGTGGTGGCGCAGACGACGTCGGCGTACGGCACGGGGCTGGGCGCCGCTCCGCCGGCCACGAGCCCGATGGGGTGGGCGGCGTCCGCGATGAGGTAGGCGCCGGCCTCGTCGGCGATCTCGCGGAAGGCGGCGTAGTCGATGTGCCGGGGATAGGCGATGGACCCGCAGACGATCGCCTTGGGGCGATGCGTACGGGCGAGTGCGCGCACCTGCTCGTAGTCGATGAGCCCGCTCTCCGCGTCCACCCCGTAGGGGACGAAGTCGAACCAGCGTCCGGAGAAGTTGTTGGGCGACCCGTGGGTGAGATGGCCGCCGTGGGGCAGGCCGAGGGCGAGAACGGTGTCACCGGGGCGCAGAAGGGCGGCATAGGCGGCCAGTACGGCCGAAGACCCGCTGTGGGACTGGACGTTGGCGTGTTCGGCGCCGAACAGCGCCCTGGCCCGTTCCATGGCGACGCGCTCGGCGACGTCGACGATCTCGCACCCGCCGTGGTGCCGGGCGCCGGGATATCCCTCGGCGTACTTGTTGGCGAGCGGCGAGCCGAGCGCGGCCAGCACGGCGGGCGAGGTGAAGTTCTCGGCGGCGATCAGCTGAAGCGACGTCGCCTGCCGCTCGGCCTCCCCGAGGAGCAGCTCGGCGAGCTCGGGGTCCTGCCGGCGCAGTACATCAACAGCGAGATCGCCCTCGAGGGCACGCGTGACCGACATGGTGGACTCCGGACGTCGACGGTGACGTACGTCCAATGTAGGCCTGATGGGGCGCGTCAGCGCCCCAAAGGGGCGCGGGGAACTGCGCGACCAGCCACGACGGACCCGCAGCCGCACGACGACGCCCAAAGGCAGGTCAGTGGGCGCTCAGGTCCTCGCCGACACCCCGGTCAGCGCTGTCACCACAGGGTCCAGCGCCAGCTGTATCTCGTCGCCGATCGACCGGAAAAAGGTCAGAGGCGCGCCGTACGGGTCGTACACCTCGTCCGCCTCCGCCGTGGGTGCGAGAAGCCACCCGCGTAGAGCCGCCGCGGCACGGACCAGTGCGCGCGCCCGTTCGATCATGCCGTCGTCCAGCGGGGGCAGGGTCGCCGGGTCGATCGCCTTCACCAGGCGGGTGAACTCCTTCAGGGTGAAGGTGCGCAGGCCCGCCGAGTGGCCCATGGAGATGACCTGCGCGCGGTGGTCGCGCGTGGCCGTCAGGACCAGGTCGGCCCGGATGACGTGCTCGTCGAGCAGTTCGCGCCCGGTGAAGCCGGAGGCGTCCGCGCCGAACTCCGCGAGGACCGCCTCCGCGTTGGCCTCCATGGGCGCGCCCTCGTGGCCCCACGTACCAGCGCTCTCCACGATCAGGCCGCCCCACAGCGGGTCGCCGAGCCGGTCCGCCAGGGCATGCCGGGTCAGCCGCTCGGTGATCGGTGAGCGGCAGACGTTGCCGGTGCTGACATAGAGGATGCGGAAGGCGTCCCGCGAGGCCCCGTTCCAGTGCTGAGCCCCCGTGACCCCCGTGCGCGGGCCTATGCCACGCCCCGCGTCAGGGGCTGTCAATTCGCCACCTCTAGGTCGGGGACCACCTTGCGCAGCTCTTCGGCGGACAGCGCGCCCGCGCGCAGCAGGACCGGCACCTTGCCCGTGACGTCGACGATCGACGACGGGACGATGCCGGGCGTGGGACCGCCGTCCAGGTAGACGGAGACCGAGTCGCCGAGCATCTCCTGGGCGGCGTCGCAGTCCTCGGGGGACGGGTGGCCGGTCAGGTTGGCGGAGGAGACGGCCATGGGGCCGACCTCGGTGAGCAGTTCGATGGCGACCGGGTGCAGCGGCATGCGTACGGCGACCGTGCCCCGGGTGTCGCCCAGGTCCCACTGGAGGGACGGCTGGTGCTTGGCGACGAGGGTGAGGGCGCCCGGCCAGAAGGCGTCGACGAGTTCCCAGGCCATCTCGGAGAAGTCCGTGACGAGGCCGTGCAGGGTGTTCGGGGAACCGATCAGGACGGGCGTGGGCATGCCACGACCGCGGCCCTTGGCCTCCAGCAGGTCGGTGACGGCCTCGGCGGAGAACGCGTCGGCGCCGATGCCGTAGACCGTGTCGGTCGGGAGGACCACCAGCTCGCCGCGGCGGACGGCGGACGCGGCCTCGCGCAGACCGGTCGTGCGGTCGGTCGCGTCGTTGGTGTCGTATCGCCGAGCCATTTAGCGGGCCTCCTCGTACACGTACTGCTGGGGGTAGAGAGTGTCGAATGTCGGGGTGACGCTCACGGCATGGCCCTGCGGGCGGTCGCGAAGCGCGGGCGGTTGTTGAGGTCCGGGTGGTCGGCCGCGTCGGCCCAGCCCCGTTCCTCGGTGAAGATCCACGGCACCTGGCCGCCCTGGGTGTCCGCGTGCTCGACGACGACGACGCCGCCGGGACGCAGCAGCCGGTGGGCGGTGCGTTCCAGGCCCCGGATGAGGTCGAGGCCGTCCTCGCCGGAGAACAGGGCGAGTTCGGGATCGTGGTCCCGGGCCTCCGGAGCGACGTACTCCCACTCCGTGAGCGGGATGTACGGCGGGTTGGAGATGACCAGGTCGACCTGGCCGTCGAGGTCCTGGAAGGCGTCGAGGGCGTTGCCCTGCCGCAGGTCGACCCTGGACCCCTCCATGTTCTTGCGGGTCCACGCCAGGGCGTCCTCGGACAGCTCCACGGCGTGCACCCGGGAGCGCGGGACCTCCTGGGCGAGGGCGAGCGCGATGGCGCCGGAGCCGGTGCACAGGTCGACGATCAGCGGCTCGACGACGTCCATCGCGCGGACGGCGTCTATGGCCCAGCCGACGACCGACTCGGTCTCGGGACGCGGCACGAACACGCCCGGTCCGACCTGGAGTTCCAGGTAGCGGAAGAAGGCGCGCCCGGTGATGTGCTGGAGCGGCTCGCGGGCCTCGCGGCGGGCGATGACCTCCCAGTAGCGGGCGTCGAAGTCGGTGTCCTTGACGGTGTGCAGCGTCCCGCGCTTCACACCGTGCACGAACGCGGCGAGCTCCTCCGCGTCGTTGCGCGGCGAGGGCACGCCGGCGTCGGCCAGCCGCTGGGTGGCCTGGGCCACCTCCGCGAGCAGCACGCTGCGGGGGCTCGGGGGCCGTCCCCCAATGTTCTGCTGCACGCTGGTCCTCCGGTACTCGTCACTCGTACGGGGCTCGACTGAGCTCGTACGGGGGTTACGCCGCCGCGAGCTTCGCTGCGGAGTCCGCGTCGACACAGGCCTGGATGACGGCGTCGAGGTCGCCGTCCAGCACCTGGTCCAGGTTGTAGGCCTTGAAGCCGACACGGTGGTCCGAGAGGCGATTCTCCGGGAAGTTGTACGTACGGATCTTCTCGGAGCGGTCGACGGTGCGGACCTGGCTGCGGCGGGCGTCGGCGGCCTCCTTCTCCGCTTCCTCCACGGCTGCCGCGAGGAGCCTGGAGCGCAGGATACGCATCGCCTGCTCCTTGTTCTGCAGCTGGCTCTTCTCGTTCTGGCAGGAGGCGACGACTCCGGTGGGAACGTGCGTGATGCGCACCGCGGAGTCGGTCGTGTTGACGGACTGGCCGCCGGGGCCCGAGGAGCGGTACACGTCGATACGGAGGTCGTTCGGGTTGATCTCCACGTCGACCTCCTCGGCCTCGGGGGTGACCAGGACACCGGCCGCGGAGGTGTGGATACGGCCCTGGGACTCGGTCGCGGGCACCCGCTGCACGCGGTGCACCCCGCCCTCGTACTTGAGGCGGGCCCAGACGCCCTGGCCGGGCTCGGTGGCACCCTGGCCGCCCTTGGTCTTCACGGCGACCTGGACGTCCTTGTAGCCGCCCAGCTCGGACTCGGTGGCGTCGATGATCTCGGTCTTCCAGCCGACGCGCTCGGCGTAGCGCAGGTACATCCGCAGGAGGTCCCCGGCGAACAGGGCGGACTCGTCGCCGCCGGCGCCGGCCTTGACCTCGAGGATGACGTCCTTGTCGTCGTTGGGGTCACGCGGAACGAGCAGCAGGCGCAGCCTCTCGGTGAGGTCCTCGCGCTGCTTCTCCAGTTCCTTGACCTCGGCGGCGAAGTCGGGGTCGTCGACGGCGAACTCCTTCGCCGTGCCGATGTCGTCCCCGGTCTGCTTCCAGGAGCGGTACGTCGCGACGATCGGGGTCAGCTCGGCGTAGCGCTTGTTGAGCTTGCGCGCGTTGGCCTGGTCGGCGTGGACCGACGGGTCGGCGAGCTGCTTCTCCAGGTCGGCGTGCTCGGTGAGCAGATCCTCGACGGCCTCGAACATGGGGGCTCCTGAAAACGTCTGTACGTTAAAACGTCTGTGCGTTCTGTACGTGGGGGAAGTCGGGCGACCAAAAACGCCGGTCCAGGTACGCCCCGGAGGGCGACCGTGGACCGGCGCTGGTGCCTCGCTACTTCTTGGAGCCGGCAGCGGCCTTGCCGAAGCGGGCCTCGAAGCGGGCCACACGGCCACCGGTGTCGAGGATCTTCTGCTTGCCCGTGTAGAACGGGTGGCACTCGGAGCAGACCTCGGCGCGGATGGTGCCGCTCGTGATCGTGCTGCGGGTGGTGAACGACGCGCCACAGGTGCAGCTGACCTGCGTCTCGACGTACTCGGGGTGGACTTCGCGCTTCAAGGGGTTCTCCTAGTTTCGGGAGGGCTCCGGGTCGCTTCCGCGGGGTGCGGGAGCGTGAACCGGGGCCGACGTACCAGTCTGCCAGGACTGGGCGCATCCCCCAAAACCGGGGGTGGGGCCTGTCTATTCCCCGTGGGTCCCTGCGGGTGCGTTGTGGCTGGTCGCGCAGTTCCCCGCGCCCCTGAAGGCAGGGGGCTGCGCCCCACTGCCTTCAGCTCACCACGCCTGCCGCGTCGCCCTTTGCCGTGTTCTTGGTGGCGGCTGCCGGGATGGGACGGTCGGCCTTCAGGGCAGTCCAGACCAGCTTTGCCTTGTTCTTGTCGATCACGACCCTGTTGGGGTTCGCCCGGTCGTACTCGACCGGCATGGTGATCATGGTCATGTTGGTGGAGCTGATGCTCTTGAGGCCTGTCGCGAATGAGGTGAGGGAGCGGATCGAGCCCAGGTCGGAGTCGGTGGTGACGGCCTGGGTGGCGGTGTCGGCCAGGTCGAAGAGCTTCTTGGGGTTCGTCAGGACGCCCACGTCCTTGATCTGGTCGACCAGGGCCTTGATGAACGCCTGCTGGAGCTGGATGCGGCCGAGGTCGGAGCCGTCGCCCACGCCGTGGCGGGTGCGGACCAGGCCGAGGGCCTGGGAGCCGTTGAGGCGGTGGGTGCCGGCCTTCAGGTTCAGATGGCTGTCGGAGTCCCTGATGTCCTTCGTCGTGGTGATCTCGACGCCGCCGAGCTCGTCGACGAGCTTCTGGAAGCCGGTGAAGTCGACCTCGATGTAGTGGTCCATCCGGATCCCGGTGAGCGACTCGACGGTCTTCACCGCGCAGGCCGCGCCTCCCACGGAGTACGCCGAGTTGAACATCACGCCGGAGGCCGCGTCGTGCGTGATGCCCTTGGCGTCGGTGCACAGAGGGCGGTCGACGAGGGTGTCCCGGGGGATGGAGACCACACTGGCCTTCTTGTGGCCCTCGTACACGTGGACGATCATCGCGGTGTCCGAGCGGGCGCTGCCGTCGTCGGTGCCGCCGCCGAGCTTCCTGTTGGCGCCGGAGCGGGTGTCGGAGCCCAGGACGAGGATGTCCTCCGAGCCGTTGTCGACGTTGATCGGGCGGTCGGTGCCGAGGGCCTGGTTGATGTCGACGCTCTTGATGTTGCCGTTGAGCTTGAAGTACACGTATCCGAGGCCGGTGCCGCCGAGCACGACGATGCCCGCGGCGACCCAGGCGGTGACGAGGAGCGCCTTGGAGCGCCTGCTGCGCGGCCTGCGGCGGCTGCGCCGCTTCGTCGGCCTCGCTGGATCAAGAGGATTGCTCTCGCCGGCCATGTTCTTCTCTTTTCCGTCGTAACCGGTCAGTCAGACGGTCGTCAGGGAAAAAGGGTTGCACAACGCACCGTGCCCTTCGCGTGGTGCGAAGGGCACGGTGCGTGACCGAACGGGCGGGACTCTGTCCGGAGAACCCGCTCACCTGCGGATTCAGCCGATGATGTCGAACTGCTTATAGTCGGTTCCGACGACCTTCGGTGTGCCGAAGATCTCGGTCGTGCCCTTGCCGGTGCCCGGGTAGAGGTACAGCTTCCCGGCGACCGTACGGGCCAGGAAGTCGGCCTTTCCGTCACCGGTCACGTCGCCGGGGGTGACCAGCGTGTTGTAGGCGTCCCAGGTGCGCACCTTGACCCGGGCCGCGAAGGCCTGGGTGCCGGACCTGCCGTTGCCCTTGATGAGGTAGCCGGCCGAGCCGGACTTGGCGCGGGCGAGCAGGTCGGCCTTGCCGTCGCCGTTGAAGTCGCCGTGGCCGACGATCGAGTTGTACTGGTTCCAGCCGGTGGAGACCTTGGTCGGCGACTGGAAGGTGCCGTCGCCGTTGCCCGGGTAGATCCAGAGGGCGCCACCGGAGTCGACCGAGAGGATGTCGGGCTTGTAGTCGCCGGTGACGTCGCCCGGGGTGATGATCCGGGTGCGGGTCTTCCAGTTGGCGAAGATCGTCTTCGTGGCCCAGGTTCCGGCGCTGCCGTCGGCCTTGGGCACATAGTGCATCCAGTAGACGGCGCCCGAGATGCTGTCGCGGAGCACCAGGTCCTGGTAGTCGTCCCGGTTCAGGTCGGTCTGCAGGACGACGTTGACGCCGTCCCAGTTGCCCCAGGAGATGCTCGCGGCGAAGCTGGTCCCCTTGGAGTCCCGCTCGTAGCCGACCTTGGTGGAGGCTCGGCGCAGCCACAGGTCGGCGAGCTGGTCACCGCTGAGGTTCGCGTCCTCGACCCGCGGATACACGGCGCCGACGTACGAGGTGACCTTGGTGAAGACGCTGTAGGCGCCCTTCTCCACGCAGTTCGTCACACCCCAGGAGACGACGCCCACGACCTTGCTGCCGACCACGAGCGGACCGCCGGAGTCGCCGTTGCAGGTCGTGGTGGTCCCGGTGTCGCTGCCGGTGGCGGGCTTGCCCGCGCAGACCATGTGCCCCTTGATGTAGCCGCTGCGGTACTTGGCCGTGCAGGTCGCGTCGGACTGGATGGGCAGCGTGGCCGTCTTCAGCGTCTGCGAGGTGGCCTGGGTGGTGGAGGTGGTGCGCCCCCAGCCGTAGACGGTGGCGTTGGTGAGCGGCTTGTACGAGGTGGTGTCACCGGACGTCGTCATCCGCAGCGGCGCGGCCTTGACCGGGTAGTCGAGGGTCAGGACGGCGATGTCGTTGTCGAACGTCGTCGGGTTGTACGCCGGGTTGTTCCACTGGCGCCAGACGCCCGAAACGGTCCCGTTCGTCTTCCCCTCGGCGTCCGGCAGCGTGGCCGTGCCGGTGACGACGGCGCCGTGGGCCTTCCAGTTGTAGCCCTTGACGCAGTGCGAGGCGGTGAGGATCTTCGTCGGCGCGATGACGGTGCCGCCGCAGAGGAACTTGACGTCGTCGCCGGTCGCGGTGGTGCCCTTGTCGTCGGAGTACCAGAGCTGGGCCATGAACGGCGCGGTCGAGATGGTGGTCGTCGAACCACCGATGATCTTCGCCTGCTTGGTGCCGGCGGCCGTACCGGCGGTCGACGCCGTCTTCTCGCCACCCAGGGTGCTGTCACTGGTGGCCGCGTCCGCGACGCGCTTTTCCAGCTCCGCGTTGCTGGGGCCGCTGCGGCTCGGGGCGACGGTGGGCTTCGGCGGTACGGTGGCGGCGCTCGCGGACGACATCAGCAGCGCGCCGGTGACCGCGGCGGCGAGGCCGACGGCGACCGCGGGAACGGCGATCCGCACTCGACGCCTGTGGCGGCCTTCACCGGACAGGGATATACCCACTCAAGTCCCCCCTAGGGATCGTCAGTTCGGGCACATCACGAGAATCGGCCCGAAGAGCGCGATCGTACACGCGTCCCATACACCACAAAGGGCCACCCCCGTAACGCGGGATGACCCTTTGGTGCATTGCTTGGCGCACTGCTTGGCGCACTGCTCGGTACTGCGCGGAGCTTCCTGTCTAGCGTGCCGCCGTCCCGAACCGCAGCCCGGCCCCGGGGAGCCCGCCGACGCCGGGCACATAGGAGACGACGGGCTGTACGGTGCCGCCGCTGGCGTTCGACCAGGGCATGGCGTACAGGCCACCGAAGGCGCCCGGTCCGAAGGGCATCCCGATGTACAGGCGGGTGGCCGTGCCGTGCAGGCTGGAGCCCGCCTTCTGCGAGGTACCCGGGGTGCCCGGCATGCCGGTGCTGTTGCCCGCGTCGATCCACTTGTCGTTCGCGCCGGGCGTCCCGATCACGGAGAAGACGCTCACCGCGCCGGCGTCCACGACCGTACCGATGTCCTCACCCGGCACTCCGACGGCCATCCGGAGGTTGGCGGCCGTGGTGTTCCCGGCTCCGAGGGTGGCCATCGCCACCTGCGCGCCCATCCGGTCACCGGCCTCGGGAGCGCCGGTGACGTCTTCAGGACCCTGCTGGTATTCGCCGACCTCCTGGACCACGGGGTTGCGGTCCTTGACCACGCTGAGGACGACGACCCGTCCCGCGTCGGCCTTGTTGGCTCCGTCGAAGGTGAGGTCCTCGCCGGGGGCGCCGATGGCGACGTAGGAACCCCGCATCGTGAGCGGGCCCATGGTGACCGTGCCTTCGGTGGCCGCGACCGCGGCGCCGAACTGGTCGCCCGCCTCCACCTCGGCGCTCACGAGTTTGCCGACCTCCGCCTGGTGGGCGGACCCCAGGTAGGCGGGCACTCCGGAGCTGTTGAGCTCGTGGCTCAGCACCGTGACCGCGCCCGAGACCACCTCGGCGGCGGCGGGGCTCGGGCTGGGCTTGACTCCCTCACCCGGGGCCCCGATCACCACGTGCTCGGGCGTCGCGGCGACGGAGGAGCCGAACTTGTCGCCCGCCTCGGCGAGGTCGGTCCCCACCGTCTTCCCCTGGACCAGCGCTCGGTTGATGGTGCCGCGCAGATAGAACGCGCCACCGGCATCCGCCTTGTCGTCGATGTCCTCACCGGGAGATCCGATGACCAGGTAGGGCTCCTGGGCGGTGGTCAGACCGGCGGCGAGGGCGGCGCCCATACGGTCCCCCGCCTCGTCCGCGGCGGTCAGGATGGCACCCGATCCGGTGCCCTGTTCGAGGCGGACCGACGCCTTTCCGGCGCCCAGACCGGCTGCGGAGCCGTAGATGATGTCGACGACGCCGACGTCGGCAAGTGTGCCGGCGTCCTCGCGGGAGGTGGCGGCCACCAGCTCGGTGCAGCCGTCCTTGTCGTAGTCGACGGTGGCGAGTGCGTCACCGAAGAAGTCGTTGGCCTCGGCGCCACCGGGCACCGTGGGCAGGTCCTGGTTGAGCTCGAGGGTGCCCTTGCCGCCACCGTAGATGACGCGAACCAGACCGGCCTTGGCGTCTCCGCCGACGGTGGCCTCCGGGTCGGCGACGGCGATGTCCTCGATCCGGTCGCAGTTGAAGTCGGCGAAGTTGACGGATCCCTGGCCGAGTGCCTTGGCGAGGTCGACGCGCGGGGTCGTCGCCCCTGTGTAGGTGATGGGCTTGCCGGTGGTCTTCAGGAGCGACTCGAGGCTCGTGATGCTCTTGTCGGGGAAGGCCTGGTGGAGAACCGCGAGGGCGCCGGCCACGTACGGTGCGGCCATGGACGTGCCGCTCTTGGTGGCGTACCCGCCGCCGGGGACCGAGGAGAGGATGCTGTTGCCGGGGGCGAACAGGTCCAGCAGCGGGCCCCGGTTGGTGAAGGCGGAGAGCTGGTCGTCGGCGGTGGTGGAGCCGATGGTGATGGCGGAGGAGACGCAGCCGGGGCTGGTGACGGCGTTGTCGTAGGCGTTGTTGCCGGCCGCGACGACGGTGGCGACTCCGGCGGTGAGGAGGTCGTCGATGACCTTCTTGCGGGCGTCGTTGTCGCAGGCAGTGGTGTAGCGGCCGGAGCCGAGGCTGAGGTTGGCCGCGACGATCGGCGTGCCGGCCTGCTTCAGTTGCAGGACCTTTTCGAGGCCTGCGAGTTGGGCGCTGGCGAAGCTGGCGACGCAGGGGGTGTCTTCGGGGGTGCCGCAGAAGTCCTCGGAGTTGAACTGGCTGAAGATCTGGATGGCGACGATGTTCGCGCCGGGGGCGGCGCCGGCGGCGGGTGCGCCGGTGAGGTTGGCGCCGTTGCCGGCGGCGATCCCCGCGACGTGGGTGCCGTGGTCGCAGCCGTGGACGGTCAGGCAGGGCCCGGTTCCGGTGTTCGCGCTGCCCGTGCCTTCCTGCTGGGCGGTTCCGTTGGGGCAGAGGCTGGTGGCGGAGGAGTCGGGCACGATCGGCGAGAAGCATGCCTCGGCGACGATCCGGCCCTTGAGGTAGGGGTGGCTGGTGTCGACACCGGTGTCCAGGACGGCGATCGTGCCACCCTGACCGGTCGCCGCGGTGGCGGAGTCCGGCGTGCTGGGAATGTCGTCGGCGGTCGGCCGCGCCGGCACGTCCTCGGTGACGCTGACCACACCCGGCTGGACCCTGAGCTGGTCCAGGCCCGTCTTGTCGACCTCGAGGGTGACGACCGGCAGGGTCTCGAAGGACTGCATCATCGTGCCCACCGCCGCAGCGTCGGCCAGATCCGTGCGGTCCTTGGTGACGACGTTGACGCGGACCGTGCCGCCGTCGGCGGTCTCGTCGTACAGCGGCGGGTCGATCGGGTCGCCCTCAGCCGCGGCTGCTGCGGTGGTCGTGGTGGTGAGTGTGACGGCTGCGTGGGCCGGAACCGCGCCGATGGCCGCGGTCATCATCACGGTGACCACCGCTGCCCATATCGGTCTCTTCAATGCTGCTCCAACGAGAAACGGGCGTGGCTCGGCCCGAAAAGGATGTGTGAGAAAGGCAGACGCGAGGACAGGGGGCCGGATGGCGAGAGGCTCTGCCACCCGGCCCTGTCACGCTCGATCCGCTCGATCGGCTTGCTCTGCCGGGGTGTTGTGCCTGATCAGGTGGCGTTGGCGCCGTTGACGGGCCTGCCCTTGAGGCCGACGGCCTTGTAGTAGGCGTAGGCGAAGGTCCGGCAGGCGGGCCGCTTGGTGATGAAGTAGGCCTTGCAGCTGTAGGTCTTCATCGTGGTGTGGAACGCGTTGTCGACAGCGGCCTTCTTGTTGCGGTCGAGGTAGTAGCGGTAGCCCTTGTAGGTGTTGCCGATCAGGCCGTAGCCGTAGTCGTGCATGTCGCACGCGGTACGGAAGTTGAAGCCGCCCGGCTTGCTGACGTTCGGGCCCGGGGTGCTGCAGCCGTCGTTGTTGATGCCCACGACCCAGTGCTTGGTCGGGGTCTGCTTCCACAGCGGCTTGTGCCAGCCGTAGTGCGCCGCCCACGCCGCGCAGCCGCTCTCCAGGTACCACAGCCAGTCCGTCGCACGGTTGCAGTGACGGGGGTAGGCCTGCGGGTCGGAGATCTCACCCGTGGTGAAATCCGTGGCCGGCGGCGTCGTCACACCGGCGTCGGTGATGCCGGACGCACCCGAGAACACCGACTGCGAGGTCGGACGGGCAGGACCCACCGCCTCGACGTTCGGCGCGACCGCGTCGCCGGGGAAGGACAGGTCCCAGGTGCCGTTGGAGGGGGAGGCGACGTCGGAGACGCGGCCGGTGGTGTCGTAGTCGTAGGAGGAGACGGTGTCGGTGCCCTCGACGGGGTTGGCGACCGACCGCAGCAGCCCGGTGGTGTCGTAGGCGTAGCGGGCCAGGGTCTGGGTGGTGGCACCGGTCGTGACGGTGATCTCCTTGACCCGTCCCGCGAACTCACCCGCACTCGCGGCGGTGGCCGTCGTCGCGGCCGAGTACTTCACCGTCACCGACTGCTCGGGGGTTTCCCCGGCGGCGGCTTCCTTGATCGAAGAGATGCGGCCCTTGGTGTCGTAGCCGGCGGAGGACAGGACGCCGTCGGCGACGTTGCCGACGCCGGTCACCCGCCAGGAGTCGGTGCCGGTGACGGCCTGCTTCCAGGTGTAGGTGGGGGTGAGGGTGTCGACGCCCAGGGGGGCGGCGGCGTCCGCGTCACCGGCCGCCTCCACGTCCGGGTCGGCGGTGAGCGTGCCGGGGGAGAGGGTCTCCACGATCGTGGACACGAGCTTTCCGCTCGCCTCGTCGAAGCGGGTGGTGTCGGTGAGCTTGCTGCCCTCCGCACTCGTGTACTTCCTGACACCGCCGCCGCTGGGGAAGTCGACACTGCTGGTGAGGGTGTAGGTGAGCGGGACGTTCTCCTCCAGGTCGGTGACGACCACGGAGTCCGCCTTCTGCTCCAGCTTCCGGTTGAGCTGACCGCCCAAGAACTCCGCCTCCCAGCCGGGACCGAAGACGCCCATGTCGGGACGGGAGGCAGGCGCGGACTGCGGGGTGGCGAGGGCGCCGGCCGCTCCGCTGACGGTGTGGCTGCGGCTCATCAGACCGTCCGCGACGTCCGTCTCGTAGATCTCGAAGGACCGGTCCGCCGCCGAGTACAGGCCCGGGCCGACCTGCTGGAGATCGCCCTCCGCCAGCGGCGGGTCAACCGTCGCGGCAGCGGTGCCGAGGGTGGCGGCGGCGGGAGCGGCGCCGGCCATCCCCTGCGGCACCAATAGGGACAAAGACAACGCGGCAAATACAGGCAGCGCAATTCTGCGCACGAGTTCCCCCCGTGTGGAAATGGTGTGAGTTTCGAATGAACGCTGTGGACAGTAGGTCACCGTGGATCGCTTTAACAACCCTCAGAAGCGGAACCCGGGAACCCATTTACCGGCGGTAATGAAGACCCCGTCGAGTGCTCACACGCATATGAGTACGCGTACTCATGCGGGGTGGGAGTCGCAGGCCGGAAACTACGCGCATGCCTCGCACCCCTGCCCCCATCAGGCCGTTCACCCGCCCCCGGCGCGCCCTCGCGGCTGCCGCTCTCGCCGCCCTGGTACTCACTGGCTGCGGAAGTGCCGAGTCAAGCGACAGCGGGCGTGGGAACGGGAGCGGAAGCGGGTCCGAGGGTGGACCGGGCAGGGTCGCGGGCGCCAAGGGGAGCGCGACACCGTCGACGCCCGAGCAGGCCGCGTTCGTGGCGATGCTCGACAAGCTTGCGCTGCCGTGTTCCTCGACGAACGAGGCCGCATCCGGCCCGACCAGCGGAAAGCCGGCCGGTTCGACGGGGGCTGAGAGCCTGGCCCCTGGTGAGGCTCCCCCGGCCGGACCGGTCGAGCCCGGCGCCCCCGAGGAGGCCGGGGCCGAGCTGAGCGACCGCGACCAGTGCGCGAGCGTCCAGCACGAACAGCGCGTTGTCGAAGCCCTGCAGGCGGTCTCGGAGCCCACCCCGGCCAAGGTGCGCGAGGTCCTGAACGGCCTCGGTTACATCGACGAGCGCATCCACGACCTCCAGCAGGACGGCAAGGCCACCCGCTTCTACCTCGACCTGCGCGACAAGGGCGGCCGGCTCTGCGAGGCGGGCCTGGCGGCGGGCGTGGAAACGGACGTGACCCCATGTGCGGCCCCCGCCGCCGGAGCATTCACAAAAGCCGACGCGCAGCCCATGTAATTCCATTTCGGGCACACCATGTTGGGGTTACAAAAGAAGGGCCACCCCGTAAAACGGGATGGCCCTTCTTAAAATGCTTTCCTGCTTGGTTGTCCGACCGTCAGTCGTTGCCGTTGCCCGGCGTCGTCTTCTGGATCTGGAGCAGGAACTCGGCGTTCGACTTCGTCTGCTTCATCTTGTCGAGGAGCAGCTCGATCGCCTGCTGCTGGTCGAGCGCGTGCAGCACCCGGCGCAGCTTCCAGACGACACCCAGCTCCTCTCCCGACAGCAGGATCTCTTCCTTACGGGTACCGGACGCGTCGACGTCCACCGCCGGGAAGATGCGCTTGTCGGCGAGCTTCCGGTCGAGCTTGAGCTCGGCGTTGCCGGTGCCCTTGAACTCCTCGAAGATGACCTCGTCCATGCGGGACCCGGTGTCCACCAGCGCGGTGGCGAGGATGGTGAGCGAGCCACCGTCCTCGATGTTGCGGGCCGCACCGAAGAAGCGCTTCGGCGGGTACAGGGCGGTCGAGTCGACACCACCGGACAGGATGCGGCCGGAGGCCGGGGCGGCGAGGTTGTACGCACGGCCCAGACGCGTGATCGAGTCCAGGAGTACGACGACGTCGTGACCCAGCTCCACCAGGCGCTTGGCGCGCTCGATGGCCAGCTCGGCGACCGTGGTGTGGTCCTCGGCCGGGCGGTCGAAGGTCGAGGAGATGACCTCGCCCTTCACCGACCGCTGCATGTCGGTGACCTCTTCCGGACGCTCGTCGACCAGGACGACCATCAGGTGGCACTCGGGGTTGTTGTGCGTGATCGCGTTGGCGATCGCCTGCATGATCATGGTCTTGCCGGTCTTCGGCGGGGCCACGATCAGACCGCGCTGGCCCTTACCGATCGGCGCGACGAGGTCGATGATGCGGGTGGTGAGGATGCCCGGGTCCGTCTCCAGACGGAGGCGGTCCTGCGGGTAGAGCGGGGTCAGCTTGTTGAACTCGGGGCGCCCGCGGCCGGAGTCGGGGGCCATGCCGTTGGTCGAGTCCAGACGCACCAGCGCGTTGAACTTCTCGCGGCGCTCGCCGTCCTTCGGCTGCCGGACCGCGCCGGTGACGTGGTCGCCCTTGCGCAGGCCGTTCTTGCGGACCTGGGCGAGGGAGACGTACACGTCGTTGGGGCCCGGGAGGTAGCCCGACGTACGGATGAAGGCGTAGTTGTCGAGGATGTCCAGGATGCCCGCGACGGGGATCAGGACGTCGTCGTCGGCGACCTGCGGCTCGTTCGGGCCGAACTCCTCGCGTCCGCGGCGGCCACGGCGGTCCCGGTAGCGTCCGCGCCGGCCACGGCGTCCGCCGTCGAAGTCGTCGTCGTCCTGCGGGCCGTTGTCACGAGGCGAGTTGTCGCGCTGCCCGCCGTCGCGCTGCTGGCGCTCGGGACGGTCCTGGCGGTCCTGACGGCCGCCGCCCTGCTGCTGGCCCTGCTGGGTCCCGCGCTGCGGGGTGCCGCCCTGCTGCTCGTCGGTCTTGTTGCCCCGGCGGTCGCGGTCCCGGCCGCGGTCGCCACGCTCCCGGCGGTCGCGGCGGCCCTGGCGGCCGTCCCCGTCACCGGTGTCGACCTGGGTCTGCGTCTGCGCCTGCTGGGCCGGCGCCTCGGCCTTCGGCTCGGTCTTCGCCTCGGCGACAACCGTCTCCGGGCTGCCGGCTTCGGCGGTGGCACGGCGCCGACGGCGCTCGGCCGGGGCGTCGTCGCTCGCGGGCTGGCCGGGGATCTCGATCTGCTGCTGGGCCACGGCCTTCTCGGCGGGCGCCTCGACGACCTGTACGGCCGCCTTCTTCTCGGCGGCCGGCGCGGTGTCCTCACCGGTGCGGGCCTTGGAGGTGGCGCGGCGCCTGGGCTTGGTCTCGGCGGCCTCCCCGGCGGGGGCGGCGGACGCGGCCTTGGGGGTTCCGCCCCCGGCCTGCGCCTCCTTGATGACCTCGATCAGCTGGCTCTTGCGCATCCGCGCGGTGCCCTTGATGCCGAGGCCTGATGCGACCTGCTGCAGCTCGGCCAGCACCATGCCGTCGAGGCCGGTACCGCGGCGCCGCCGGGAGCCGGCACCCGAGGCAGGCGCGGAGGCGTCCGTGGAGGGCGCGGCAGCGGTCTCCTCGACACGTGCGCCCATCAGATCGGTGGTGTCGCTCACGAAGGGTCCTTCCCTGGAGCGGACGTCGGCCTGTCTGGCACGGCGACCGGTTGTGCTGTCCGACTTCGGTCCTTCATGAGTGGACCGTGCCGGGGCGGTGGTCCGCCAAGCGGCGGAGGAGGATTTCTGGTGATGGCGCTTCCCAAGGCCATGACACTGAGTGTCCGTGTCAGGCGGCCTGGTCACACCGGTTCCGGAGCGTGCCCTGAGTGCCGCTCAGCGCCTGCACACGACAAATGGATCGCCGCATGAGACACAGAGTGGCTTGGGAGGCTCCCGGAAGAATGTCTGTCCCGGACGGGGACACAAAGCACCTCGCCATGGTGGGGTCGGGTGCAGACTTGAGGTTAACACTACCGGATCCAACAAACATTCCCCCTCTCCAAATCCGGCAACCCTATGTAGTTGAATGTCACAGCGCCGCATCGCGCGGCGTTCGCCGTCACCCCGTCGATGTCGTCGCCCAGCTCTCTCCGGACGCCGCGAGCGGCAGCACACTCGCACCCCTCGCGTCGAGCTCGAGCCGGTTCGCTGCCCAGCCCTCGCCCGCGAGTTGGGACACCTTGTCGGCCGTGGCCTCGTCGGTCAGCGCCAGAACAGTGGGCCCCGCACCGGAGATCACCGCGGGGATGCCGTCGGCGCGCAGCCGCTCCACCAGCGCCGTGCTCTCCGGCATGGCGGGGGCGCGGTACTCCTGGTGCAGCCGGTCCTCGGTGGCGGGAAGCAGCAGCTCAGGACGCCTGGTCAGGGCCTCGACGAGCAGGGCGGCGCGCCCCGCGTTGGCCGCGGCGTCGACGTGCGGGACAGTACGCGGCAGCAGACCGCGCGCCGTCTGGGTGAGTACCGGTTTTCCGGGAACGAAAACCACCGGAACGACGGAACGGGCGGGCTCCATCCTGATCGCCCGGGCGGCTCCGGACTCCATCCAGGAGAGCGTGAACCCGCCGAGCAGACACGCGGCGACGTTGTCGGGGTGCCCCTCGATCTCGGTGGCCAGTTCGAGCAGCGCCTCGTCGTCGAGACGGCTGTCGCCACCTATCGTGACGGCCCGCGCGGCGACGATGCCGGCGCAGATGGCCGCCGAGGAGGACCCGAGGCCCCGCCCGTGCGGAATGCGGTTGGCGCACACGATCTCGAGGCCGCGCGGCTGTCCGCCCAGCAGGTCGAAGGCGGTGCGCAGGGACCGTACGAGGAGGTGGCTCTCGTCGCGCGGGAGGGTTTCGCTGCCCTCGCCCGCGATGTCGATGTGCAACCCGGAGTCGGCCACCCGGACTACGACGTCGTCGTACAACCCCAGCGACAGGCCCAGGGCGTCGAAGCCCGGACCGAGATTGGCGCTGGTGGCGGGGACGCGCACCCGGACGGCGGCGGCTCGGAACGCTGGACCGGCCATCGCTCGATGACTCTCCTTGAGCTGCGATTTCGTCGAAGACATTCGCTGAGGGACGACATTCGACACGAACAGTGGACGAACAGACGAACGGACGAACAGTGGAAACGGCTGAGGACGTACGTGGAGACCCTCAGGCCGCTGAGGCAGCGCGGCGCCGTGCCATATGCGGGGCATATGCGGCGGGCGGGTTCACCCCAGCTTATCGAAGGAAGGTTCTGTGGCGACATAGGGCGCACAGGAGGCGCACGATGCGTGTCGTAAGCCCCCTGTGCACCCGCCGTAGGGACTGGGTAGGGAGTACCCGGATTCGGGTGCTCAGTACCCGGTCTACGCGAGTCCGAGTCGCTCGGCGGCGGTCGCGGCGTCCACCGGGACGACGACCGGCTTCGGTGCGCCCTCCGTGGCCCAGCCCGGGTCCTTCAGCCCGTTGCCGGTGACCGTGCAGACGATGGTCTGGCCCGGATCGACCTTGCCCTGCTCGGCCGCCTTCAGTAGACCGGCGACGGACGCGGCGGACGCCGGCTCGACGAAAACGCCTTCCTGAGCGGCCAACAGCCGGTAGGCGCGCAGGATTTCACGGTCCGTCACCTCGTCGATGTGACCGCCAGACTCGTCGCGCGCGGCCAGCGCCTGCTTCCAGGAGGCAGGGTTGCCGATCCGAATCGCGGTGGCGAGCGTCGAGGGGTCCTTGACGATCTCGCCGCGCACGATGGGGGCACTGCCGGCCGCCTGATACCCCCACATGCGCGGGGTGCGCCGGGCGATGCCGTCGGCGGCGTACTCGGTGTAACCCTTCCAGTACGCGGTGATGTTGCCCGCGTTGCCGACCGGCAGGACGTGGATGTCGGGGGCGTCGCCGAGCATGTCGACGATCTCGAACGCGGCAGTCTTCTGGCCCTCGATACGCACCGGGTTGACCGAATTCACCAGCGCCACCGGGTAGTTGTCGCTGAGCGACCGGGCGAGGGTGAGGCAGTCGTCGAAGTTGCCGTCGACCTGGAGGATCTTGGCGCCGTGGACCAGCGCCTGCCCCATCTTGCCGAGGGCGATCTTGCCCTGCGGCACGAGAACGGCCGAAACCATCCCCGCGCGCACGGCGTAGGCGGCGGCGGAGGCAGACGTGTTGCCCGTGGAGGCACAGATGACCGCCTTGGCGCCCTCCTCCTTCGCCCGGGTGATGGCCATGGTCATTCCGCGGTCCTTGAAGGACCCGGTGGGGTTGGCGCCCTCCACCTTGAGGTGGACCTCGCAGCCCGTGCGCTCGGAGAGCACCTGCGCGGGGACGAGGGGCGTGCCGCCCTCGCGGAGCGTCACGACCGGCGTGCTGTCGGAGACGGGCAGCCGGTCCCGGTACTCCTCGATGATTCCGCGCCACTGGTGGGTCATTGCTGGTTACTCTCCTTCAACCCGCATGATGCTGGCGACACCCCGCACGGTGTCGAGCTTGCGCAACGCCTCGACGGTTCCGCCGAGGGCGGCGTCGGACGCACGATGGGTGACGACGACGAGGGAGGCCTCGCCGTCCTTGCCCGTCTGCCGAACCGTATCGATGGACACGCCGTGCTCGGCGAACACGGTGGCCACCTGGGCGAGAACACCCGGTTTGTCGGCGACGTCGAGGCTGATGTGATAGCGGGTGACCACGTCGCCCATGCCCGAAACGGGCAGCGCGGCGTACGCCGACTCGCCGGGACCGGTCGTCCCGCTGAGGCGGTTGCGGCACACGGCGACGAGGTCACCGAGCACGGCGGAGGCCGTCGGCGCACCGCCGGCTCCGGGCCCGTAGAACATCAGCTGTCCGGAGGCGTCGGACTCGACGAACACGGCGTTGTAAGCGCCGCGAACGGAGGCCAGCGGGTGCGTCAGCGGAATCATGGCCGGATGCACACGCGCGGTGACGGACTGCCCGTCGTCGGCCCGCTCGCAGATGGCGAGCAGTTTGATGGTGCAGCCCATGTTCCTGGCGGAGGCGAAGTCGGAGGCGGTGACCTCGGTCATGCCCTCGCGGTAGACGTCGTCGAGACGCACGCGCGTGTGGAAGGCGATTCCGGCGAGGATGGCGGCCTTGGCCGCGGCGTCGAACCCCTCGACGTCGGCGGTGGGGTCTGCTTCGGCGTACCCGAGGGCGGTGGCCTCGTCGAGGGCCTCCTGGTAGCCGGCGCCCGTCGAGTCCATCTTGTCGAGGATGAAGTTCGTAGTCCCGTTGACGATCCCGAGGACCCGGTTCACCTTGTCGCCGGCGAGGGATTCACGCAACGGCCGGATGAGCGGGATGGCACCGGCGACGGCGGCCTCGTAGTACAGGTCCGCGTTGTGTTCCTCGGCGGCGGCGTGCAGGGCGGCGCCGTCCTGGGCGAGGAGGGCCTTGTTGGCGGAGACGACGGACGCGCCGTGCTCGAAGGCGGAGGTGATGAGGGAACGAGCGGGCTCGATACCCCCGATGACCTCCACCACGACATCAATGTCGCCACGTTTGACGAGGGCGGTGGCGTCGGTGGTGACGAGGGCGGGGTCGATGCCGTCACGCACCTTGGAGGGCCGCCGTACGGCGACCCCCGCCAGCTCGACGGGAGCGCCGATGCGCGCGGCGAGATCGTCGGCGTGCGTCGTCATGATGCGCGCCACCTCTGAGCCGACAACCCCACAGCCCAGCAGCGCCACCTTCAGCGGACGCGTACGCATCATCCGACCTCGTTTCCTCATACCGTCTGGATTCGACCAGTCTCACTCACCGGACTGAAGTTTCTACCCATCGTCCGGATCGTGAGATGTTTATTTCGTTTTCCGAGCGGCGGAAGACAGGAGATCTTCCGCCACGGACCAGAATTCCGCAGTCATCCCACATCGTCTCCCTTCATCTCCACTTCGTCTCTCGTCATCTTTCTTCATCCCACGTCGAGACGGAGAAGATCGTCCTCGGTCTCCCGCCGGACGATGACCCGGGCCTCGCCTTCCCGTACGGCGACGACGGGCGGACGGAGGGCGTGGTTGTAGTTGCTGGCCATGGACCGGCAGTACGCACCGGTCGCCGGCACCGCGATGAGGTCACCCGGTGCCAGGTCGGCGGGCAGGAAGGCGTCCTTGACGACGATGTCCCCGCTCTCGCAGTGCTTGCCGACGACGCGGACCAGCATGGGCGCGGCCTCGGAGGTACGGGAGACGAGAGCGACGCTGTACTCGGCATCGTAGAGCGCGGTCCGAATATTGTCGGACATACCCCCGTCGACAGACACATACGTCCGCAGCCCGTCCAGCGGCTTGATCGTGCCGACCTCGTAGAGGGTGAAAGCGGTGGGCCCGACGATGGCGCGCCCGGGCTCGACGGAGATCCGCGGAGTACGCAGCTTCGCGCCCTCGCACTCACGGCTGACGATCTCCGTCAGCGCCTTGGCGATCTCGTGCGGCTCACGGGGATCGTCGTCGCTGGTGTAGGCGATACCGAGCCCACCCCCGAGGTCGATCTCGGGCAGCTCGACCCCGTGCTCGTCGCGAATGTCCTTGAGCAGCCCGACAACACGATGCGCGGCGACTTCAAAACCCGACATGTCGAAGATCTGCGAACCGATGTGCGAGTGAATACCGACGAGCTCGAGCCCGTCGAGCTGCAACGCCCGCCGCACGGCCTCGGCGGCCTGCCCCCCGGCAAGCGGAATACCGAACTTCTGATCCTCGTGGGCGGTGGCGATGAACTCATGCGTATGAGCCTCGACACCGACGGTGATACGGATCTGCACGCGCTGCCGCTTGCCGAGGGACTGCGCGATGTGGGAGACGCGCACGATCTCCTGGAAGGAGTCGAGCACGATCCGCCCGACGCCGGCACGGATGGCGGTCTCGATCTCGTCAACGGACTTGTTGTTGCCGTGGAAGGCAATGCGATCGGCGGGCATGCCTGCCGAGAGCGCGGTGGTGAGCTCCCCACCGGAACAGACGTCGAGGTTGAGCCCTTCGTCGTGCAGCCACCGCACGACGGCCCGCGACAGGAACGCCTTGCCGGCGTAGAAGACGTCGGCGTCCGGCCCGAAGGCGGTACGCCAGGCACGGGCGCGCTCCCTGAAATCGGTCTCGTCGAGGAAGTAGGCGGGGGTCCCGAACTCCTCGGCGAGCCGGGTCACCTCGACCCCTCCCACGCTGACAACACCGTCGGGCGTACGGGTGACGGTCGACGCCCAGACCTTGCGGTCCAGGTGGTTGAGGTCGGCGGGCGGCGCGGAGGGGTGGCCCTCGGGCAGTACGTCGGCGTGACGGGGCCCGGCGGGGTGTGCGGAACGGCTCATGGCTGTGCGGCTTCCTCGGTGAGTCAGAGGTGTGGCGATGTCAAAGGTGTTCGGGTGCGTCGATTCCCAGCAGGGACAGGCCGCCGGCCAGCACCGTCCCGGCCGCTTCGACGAGCGCGAGCCGGGCCCGGTGGGCGGCCGAGGGTTTCTCGTCGCCGAGCGGCAGCACGGTGGGAAGAAAGACGAGCGTGGCATCGGCAAGGGTGACGAGATGCCGGGCAAGCCGGTCCGGGGCGCGATGGGTGGCGGCACCGAGGAGAAGGCGGGGGTGATCGGCCAGCAGGCTGAGGAGCGGGGGTGTCGGTCCCGCCAGGTCGCCGCCGGGGTACGCGGTGAACCCCAGGTCGGCGGCGTTGCGCGTGAGAGCGCGAGTACGGGCGTAGGCGTAACGCACCCGGAAGAGGGGGTTGCTCTCCCGCTGGACCAGATGCTCGACGCCGAGCCGGGGCCGGTCGTGCGGGGCGGGATGGAGCAGGGCCCAGCGGGCGGCGTCGGGGCCGAGGGGGCTGGGGTCGCCGGGGGCGGGGACGGTCGTACGGAGGTCGAGGGTCTCGGTCTCGGCGCCGTCGTCATGGGTGGCTGTGCCTGTGCCGCGGTGAAGGTGGACGCGGGCGCCTTGGGTGGCGGCGATCCGTACAACCGCTTCGGCGACGACTTCGGCCCGGGGCTCGTGATCGGCCGGGAGCCGCACCGACAGCACCTGACCGGCGAGGGCGTCACTGTGCCCGTACCGCGAACCCTGGCTGAGGATCTCCCGTACGAGAGCTGCGGGGGCGGCGCTGTCGAGGCTGATGTTGAGGAACCCGGGCCCGGTGATCTCGACGCCACGGACGCCGGGGGCGGCACTGATCCGCTCGCACAGGACTTCGGCGACGTAGCGGGGGCTGCGGCCGGCGGGCTTGGCCAGCTGCAACGCGATGTTGGTGGCGTAGTCCCCGGTACCGCCGGGCCCGGGCGGGGCGACGACGGCACGTGCGGGGACGGTGACATCGAGTACCCCGGCATCGACAGCACGACGCACCGCGCACAGCACGGTACGGGAGAGCTCGACGGGGGTCACGGGACAAGCGTATGGGAGGTGGGGGGTGGGTGGGCGAGCGGGTTTAGGGGTGGGCGGTGGGCGTTTCGGTATCTGGACGGTATGCGGACGTGGGGTTGACCGGGAGAGAGGGGAACAGGTCGGCGGCCCGTCCGGCGGAACCTCGCCGCTCAGTTACCGGCGACTCGGCCGGCGCGCTCGCCCTCACTGGGGGCGCCGAGAGTCCCGAGCGGCGGCCCGAGAGCACTCTCGAAGGGGGCGTCACCCCGCACCCGCTCGGCCAACTCCCTTACGAGCCTGATGAGTTCGGCGGGATCGAAGGGCTTGGCGAGGAAAGCATCCACCCCGACATCGAGGCCGGCCTCGACCTCGTACTCCGTACAGGCGCTGATGATCGCGAGGGGGAGGTCGCGGGTACGGGGGTCGGCGCGCAGGCGAGCGGCGGTGCCGAGACCGTCGAGCCGAGGCATCGCGACGTCGAGGGTGACGACATCGGGGCACACCTGATGAATGACATCCAGACACTCGGCACCATCAGCCGCGGTCACGACCTCGAAACCCTCCAGCTCGAGGTTGACCCTGATCAGCTGCCGGATGACCTTGTTGTCGTCCACAACAAGCACCCGGCCGGACACGCCTGGCACAACTCGAGAGTAGGTCGAGACCGGCCACCGCGTCCGGCTTTTCCCCACTTCCACCGCCGCGATCGGGCGCCGGCTGCGGGCGACGCGACCCTCGAAACCCGTTCCTGATCACCCCGAACGAGCTGGTAGGGTTCTACTCGTCGCCGCGCAACGCGCAAGACACGCCCCCGTAGCTCAGGGGATAGAGCAACGGCCTCCGGAGCCGTGTGCGCAGGTTCGAATCCTGCCGGGGGCACTGCAGGTCAGAGGGTTAAAACGCCACCTGACCAGCGCAGATGCCAAAAAGAAGTAACTGCAGCCATATGCAGCCGAGGGCCAGCGAAAGCAGCCGTAGGACGCACGCTGCGGGACATACGCGGGATCGGACATTGGGCAACCAAACGCCCGATCGGCCACATAACAAACGCCCCGAGGGTTCACCCCCGGGGCGTTCAGTGTGATCATCGTCACTCATATTCGAGCAACAGATCCTCGATTCGTTTGTTGGCCACCACATGCCTCCCATGGAGGCACTTCGCATACCGAGCCAGCAGCACCTCCACCGTGTTTCCGGCTCGCTCTGCGACCTCCGTCGGATCGACTCCGGCGTTCAGCCAGGTGGACAGCGCCGAGTGGCGCAGGTCGTACGGACGGTCCGCGAGTGGACTCGCGACGAGTTCCGGTGGCAGGCCAAGCTCTCGGGCCTCGGCCCACACGCGCGAGTAGGTCGAGGAGCCGACCAGTCCGCCTCGCTCGTTGAAGAAGAGTCGGCCGTCATCTGCCGTGCCGAACGTGTCGATGCTGTCGCGCCAGATGGCCACGAGGGCCGGCGGCAGAGGCGTCGGACGCACCTCCTCGGGATCGCGGTTCTTCAGCCCGCGGTCGTCGTGGACCTCGCCCGTCTTGGTCCACTTCTTCCCTGCCGTCGGTCTGGTCCGATGGAGGTTCGCCAGCCCCCAGCCCTCCTCGGGGAGGTGGCAGTCCTGGACCGCGACGCCGACGGTCTCCGCCGGGCGCATCCCGGCGTAGTACATGCCGGCGAACATGCCCACCAGTCGCCTGCCCCTGGCTCGGTGGTAGCCGCCCACGTACGAGACAGCGCCGATCAGGTTGCCGGCCTGCTTCGGGTTCGCCACGACACGCGGGTCAACGGCAACGATTCTTGACGGCTTCTGCATGGAAACCGAGTTGACGGGATTCTCGTCGAGCTCGCGCAGCTCCGTGGCGTAGTTGAGTGCGTTGACGAGGACCTTACGCTTGCGCTTGAAAGTTTCACTCGACGCCGCTTCTCCATCGAGT
This sequence comes from Streptomyces sp. NPDC047042, assembly GCF_040644035.1. NCBI lineage: Bacteria > Bacillati > Actinomycetota > Actinomycetes > Kitasatosporales > Streptomycetaceae > Streptomyces > Streptomyces sp. NPDC047042. The sequence goes on from NZ_JBEYVP010000063.1 coordinate 35,249, forward strand.
TTCAGCTTGAGCGCTTCCAGCACTCCTCGCATAACTGCGGGCTTGGCCAGATCGGCAAGCGGCGGCGAATTTCTGGCCACCCAGTTGACCACGGCTCTGACCTCCGGCGGGATTTCGCGATCTTCCGGACCGGGAAGAACAAATACCCAATCCCGAAGCGCGCGCTGCATTGCTGTATCCGTCGGCCGGCCGGGCCGCTTCGGCATGAGCGCCTTTGTGACACCCGTCAGCGCCTCGTTGATCTCGTCCCGATAGTTCGGCGCTGCATGCGGCCACTTCACCTTCAGATACTTCAAGGCGAAGGCGTACCAGGTGAGGGCGGGCGCCTTTTCCTCCATCGAAGGAGGAAAGCCCGTCTCCGTATCGAACTGCTCCCCATTCTCCTGGGCCATGAGGAGCTGCGCGCGCAGCTTGTCGGCAAGCCCCTTAGTGCGACGCGAGCGAGATACCTCACGCCCTGCCACGACCCAGCGCACCTCATAGGTGTCCTTGCCCTGGCGCTGCTTTACCCTGACGTCCCATATCCGAACGTCGGTCGTCTTCAAGCTGCGGCTTCCTCTCTCTCATGTAGCCAATCCATAAATACGCTCCGCCAGACACGCAGCTCACCGTTCGGCAGTTTCAATACCGCAGGTCCGGTGCCCATTTCGCGCCACCGGTAGAAGGTTCGGCGGGATGTGCCCTTCAGCTCTGCCAGCACCTCAGGGACGGTCATCAATTCGTCGCCCTTATCGCCCTTCCTCACTCAGCGTCTCCCGTGCGGAACCGCCAAAGAGCGAAGCGCCGCCGTGCAACAGCCGGTACGCCATCAAGCACGAACAAGCACTGCGGCGGGCGCTCGCAGCTCAGTTTTTGGGCAGGAGGTATCGCGAAAGGGCGCATGAGATTCCTTACGAGTGGTGCAGAATCCGGGGCAGCCTGTGGTGAGGTGGCTGGCCGTTGGGTGCGTTTCGTACCCTTCTTGGTTTCCGGGATCTGGTCCTACGCACTGAACAGGCGCTAGACGACGCCTGGGCACCGCGAAGGAGCTGTCCGCTCCAGGTCCACCGCCAAGCAGCCGGTGCGAACGACATCAATACTCCGGACGATCGCCGGTTTGGCTAACCGGCGATCGTCGGCTATGTTGCGCGCCCGCATAGGGAGGTTCACGGGCTGCTCCAGGCGGACGAAGCTCAGGAAGCCAGCCGGGTACGTCCGGAGACGGGGGGCTCGCCGCCCATGACGAGCACCAGGAGCCCATCGTCAGTGAGCCGGTCGAGGTTGCGGGCCACGACGCGTTCGGAAGCACCAACGGCTCGGGCAACTTGCCGGGTTGCGGCTCCGGGGTGCGTCGCGATGTGCGCGAGGACCACTCGATCACGGCGGTAGCCGGGTTGCACCAGGTCCTCGCCGAACAGCCCGGCCGCACAGACGCAGAGGCACAGTGCCGTGGAGAAGGCGCCGTAATCGTGACGCTGCTGTGCGGTCCCCGCGTTCAGGGCGCCGAGCGCCAAGAGGATGGGGGCAGTGAAGCGGGCGGATCGGAGAGCGGGATTCGACAGGTGGGCCTCCTTGGGGCGGGCCTCGGCGGCAAGACCGAGTTGGACGCGGGTACGGGCTGCCGGGGCGACCAGCCTGCTGCCGGACGCCCCGGAGGCCAGCATCCCTGCACTGACCTGGTCTTTTTACGGGACGTTGTACGTTGACATGGTCCCGGGCAAGGTTCCAGTCCCTTGGGGCTCTTTCTCGTCTGCTGTGAGCGAGATTGTCCGTTGACAGCGAAGCCAGTCGGACGCGAGGCGTTGACCTGCGCGGACTAACTTCGGTGTCAAGGCAGCCCTACTCGGCGTTGGCCTTGCTGCGAGCACCGTGACCTGCGACGACTGGATTGGATGTCAAGAACGGCCGCGGACTGGGTTCGCTGTCGACGGACAGAGATATGCGGGCAGCAGATGCAGCATCACCCGGACCTGCCGCCAGCCATCTGGCGCTGAGGAGAGTGCCAGCGCCCCCATCACAGAGCCTGCGGACGGGCTCAGCGGCGAGGGCGTAGTTGCCGCCGAACGGTCAGCGCGCTCATTCGGTCACAGCGGCACTGCGCAGCGCGATAGATAGCAGGTGATCCCCGCTTAGCGAAACCGGGGCTTCTGCGGATCGTTGCATGTCGTCCGCGCTGGCCATCTGGCGGTGGGAAAGCGCGGACTTCTCTTCAGTCCCGGGTGCCGGCTTGGGGTGGAAGAGGGGCAGGTCAGGCCCCACCGACTCCCGGGAGGCTGGCTTGGACGTGTTCACCCACAGACCGGTGTACGCCTCGTCACGGAGGTTATGCGCTGAGCCGGAAGACGCCCATGCCAAAGACATCGCTGCGAGTTGCTACCGGACAACGGTGGCGCCCTGCACGTACGCACAGGGCCCAAGGCGAGAGAGCGTCGAGGTGCCGCAGATGCCGTCCACCGGAAACAAGGCCGGTGGATGCAACCGACCGCCAGAAATCGCCCGTGTGTTCGTTTCCTGATGCATTGTCAGTGCCGTGCTCTAGCGTGAATTCCCTGTCGGATGAGCAGTGTTGGGAGGATGCCCGGTGTTCTTTGGCGACTCGTCTGCGGCGTACGAGAGCATTACGTCGCGGATGAAAGCGCTGGCGGTGGTACGGCCGCTGCTGGCGCTTGACGACAGTCCGGTGAAGCGGGAACGGGGCTGGGAGGGCTACCGACTGGCCGAAGTCGCACTGACAGCCATTGACTGCGTGACGCTGCGGATAGGGACACGGTCGGCAGTGCGACAGGAAATTGTCGTGGAGGAGGCGGCTGAGTCTGCCGCGCTCCAGATGCCCGGCCGGCCCGGAGGCGAGTACCGGGAGGTCGCCCGCTGGGTGGTGGAGCGGCTGATCAATACCGAGAAGCATGACCGGTGTTTCTCGCACGACATCGGCAGCGTGACGGCCGACGGCTTCGTGGTCAAGGACTTCCCGTTCCAGATCCTCAAGGACGTGCCGGACGAGGCCGGGCAAGCGGCGCTGACAGTTACTGATGCGGCTATCACGGTGCTCGTCCACGCGGTCGACGTGGACATCGCTTCCGAGCAGATCGCGGCGGAGGCCAAGCTGGAAGCACTGCTCAAGCGCGCTCGGATCAGCGAGGCGTGGCAGGCCGCCCGCACCGCCCATCTGCAGAGCCTGCGGTATGCCAAGGAACTGCTCGACCGCATGGAGGAGATGAAGCGGAACGTGCGCACCATCGACTGGGAAGCGGACCTTGAGGGACCCCTGAAAGAAGCCCAGGACCATGTCCAGGACAGGTCCCGGGTGGAGAGTCAGATGAAGCAGCAGGTGGCCCAGCTACTCGAGGTCACCGAGGAGGAACACAAGCGGCAGCAGCTGGAGTCGCTGGATGCGCTGATCGGGGACTGCCTGCAGCGGCACTCGATGCTGATCGACATGCTGCTCAAGGTGGTGCCTGAGTTCCGGCACCAGCAGGACCGGCAGATCTTCGTGGCTCCCGTGGTCCATGCGCGGGTGCACTTGCGCAGCCAGCTCCTGGAGCCGGCGCTGGAGCTGAGCATCGAGGACAGCCAGCGGCCGTTGGAGGCGTTCGTGCGCGGGGTGCTCGGCCCGGTCCGGCCGCGGGTGATGTACCTGCCGGACTACTTCGAGGCCCTGATGCGTGTGCCGGAGCAGGACGATGTCGAGCTGGTCGAGGTACACGCCCTGGAGGACTGGGAAGAGGTGCCCGATCTGCCACGGTTCGATGAGACGCAGCACGCCGAGGTGGACAGACTGCTTGCGTCCATCCCCGGGCAGGGCATCAGGCTGTCGCAGTTACTTGAACACGCCCGCCAGTGGGGAGAGGACAGAGGGCCTGACGATAACACCGACCATTTGCTGGCCATGAAGACGGCGCACCGGTTTAGGCATGTCCCCGTCGCCGAGCTGCTGCGCGGGGAGGAAGCCGTCATCGCTGTTGATGACGGGACCTCTCTGGACGATCTGGCCTTCGGTGGCAGCGACTTCTTGCTGACGCCAGCCAAGGGTGAGCCGGTGGGCGACGGCGTTGATGCGGGCCCTGGCACGCAGCCGCCTGACGCGCCAGGGTCTGGCGCCCGGAGCACGAGCGAAGATCTGGAGCCGAGTGCATGACGCAGTACGACGACGTTGCCGCGGCTGCCCGGATGGTGGCCTTGGCCATGACCCGCGGCAAGTCCCCGGCCCGCTCCGGCGAGTACGCCCGGCTCGTACGGCGATTCGACGCGGAGCCGGACTTCGCCCAGCTGGTGCGGAAGGTCGCACAGGGCTTTGGCCTGACCGCCCAGGAAGCGCACCCGCAGGCCGGTCTGATCCTGGCAACCACACCCGAGACGGACTTCGCCGTCTCCGTCGCCGACCTCGTGCCGCAGACGGAGCACAGGCCGCTCTATCTGCTCGCCCACCTGGCCATCGCCTCGCGGGCCTTCCCCCGTCCTGAGGACATGGACGACGACGAGCACGTCGCCCGCATCTCGGTGCATAAAGTCGACGAGGACGTCCGGGCCTATGCAGCCGTCCTGGAACGCCGGGCCGCAGCCGCCGGCGAGGACACCGACCCACCGGCGGGCAGCCCCGGGTTGGAGGGACTGTGGCGGACCTATCTGCGCCGCAACCCCACCGGCCGAACGGACAAGGACAGAACACCGCTCTCGGCAACCTACGCGCTGGTCAAGAAGGCGTTCACACACCTCGAGCAGCGCGGGTTCGTCCGGGGGACCAGTGAGGAAGGCGGCGGCACGTACGCCACCAACGTCCAGTACCGGCTGCACATCCGTGACCAGGCAGCCCAGGACATGCTCCAGGAACTGGCCGCCCTGGGAGTCGCGGCCCTGGCGCACGACGACGCGACGCCCCCGCCCGGCGCTGCGGAACACACCGACAGTGCAGACACCGGCATGCTGCCGGACTCCGCCCCTCCCCTCTGACCTCTGACGCCTCCGCGACGCAAGGACCCCTCTTCATGTACGAGTTGAACCGCATCCTGCTGCGCAATTTCGGGCCGCGCGATGCCCGCTACGAGAACGTGGACCTGGACTTCTCCGCAGTGGGCGCACCGGTACAGGCGGCCTCCCTGGTGCCGGTGGCCGGACACGTCACGCAGCGGCCCTCACCGGCCAGCCTGGTCATGCTCCAAAACGGCGGCGGCAAAGGCGTGCTGCTGACCGGCATCACCTGCACCACGATCCCGCGCCGCCACCAGGACCTGGAGGTGCTGCGGAACTTTGTGGTCTCCCTGGCCCAGCCCTCCCACATTGTCCTGGAATGGGCCGATGCCCGCACCGGCAGGCTCCTGGTCACCGCGCAAGTCCTCGCTCCCGAGGGCGACGGCATAAAGCGCCGCTTCTACAGCTTCCACCCGAGCGCTGCCCTGAGCGCCGACGACCTTCCCTTCCACCGCGAGGGGCACTGGCTGCCCTTCGACCACTACTGCACCGAGCTGCGCGAACTGCAGAGCACGGTAGAAGCGTTGGAACTGCAGATCCTGGAGGTGCAGGAGAAGTGGGAAAAGCACCAAGACAGCCTGGGACTTGAGCCCGGCCTCTTCGATGTCCAGCGCAAGATGAACGCCACCGAGAGCGGCGCGGCCGAAGCGTTCACCACCTCCAGCGCCGGAGCGTTCGTCCAGTGGCTGCTGGAGAAGGCCAACGATGACGACAAGTACGCAAAACTCGGCGACGCCTTCGCGACCTATGCGAGCGCGCACGACCAGCGCGAGAAGCTGGGCAAGGAGCGGCAGTTCGCCCTGGCCATGGAGCAGATCTGCTCCCAGGTCGCCGACCGGCACCAGGAGCACACCGACCAGCAGCGGGAGACCGCCCAGGCCAAATCCGGCCTGGTCACCCTCGCGTCAGGGCTGATGCGCCGGCATCAGATCCTCATTGCCGCCGCGCAGACAACCACCGGCACGGTCAACACCGCATACCGCGACCATGAAGCAGCCAAGCAGGACCTGGACGTCGCCAATGTGCGAGTGGCGCATGTGCGATGGGCTTCTTGCGGTATCGAGCTGCGCGAAGCAGCCGCGGAACAGAAAAGAGTGGCCGGGGAAACCCAGGAGCTGCAGGACAGCCTGGCGGGCTGGCGCAGCGTCCCCGTCGCCCTCCGTCACGCGGCAGCCCAGGATCACCACAGCCGTATGCAGCAGGCCCTCTCGCAGGCCGAACAGGCCGCTGCCCCGTATGTACAGGCACGTGACACAGCCGCGGCAGCACTGCGGGCGCGCTACGCGGCAGCCGAGTCGCAGGCACGCACCGAGGCCGACGATGTGAACAAGAAGATCGTCGAGACTCGCGGCAGCATCCAGCAGTGGCGTGAGCGCAGCAACTCGCTCCACACGCACGCCGGCACGGCTGAGGGAGAACAGCGCCTGCTCCGCCGCCAGGTGCAGGACTTCGAGCAGCAGCTGCACACCGCCCGTGAGCAGGAGCAGGTGAAGACCGACGAGAGCGCCGCGGACGCCTCGGCACGGATGGACGCCGAAGCAGATCACCACGGCCGCCTGCTTGAGGAAGCGGAGCAGGAACAGGACCTTGCCCGCACCCGCCGCACCCAGGCATACCAGCGGCTGCCCGACGTCCAGCAGCAGGCTCTCGACGACCGCCGAGCGGCCAAGGAAGCCGAAGCAGCCATCACCCGGCTGCGCGACCGCGCCGAGACCGTACGCCGCCACGCGCTGACCGCGGAACTACTCGAGCTCAGCCCCGAGCACCTCCAAGACGGCGATGCCCTGGCCTGGCTCGCCGACCACTGCACCGCACTGCAGAACCTGGCCGAGCGCCGGAGCACCGCTCTGGACAGGACACTGCGGCGGACCCAGCACGAGCACAGCGCGGATGAAGAACTGCTCGCCGCCCTGGACATCAGTGACGGCCTCCTGCCCGCCACCAAAGAGGTCCGCTCCCTGTGCGCCGAGCTCACGGCCCACGGCACCGACGCCGTCCCGGGCTGGCAGTGGCTGCGTGACAACGTCCCCGCAGACGACCACCACAGCGTCATCGCCGCCCACCCGGACCTGGTCGGCGGCATCATCGTGAGCGGCGGCCCCCCGGCGCTGGAAGCGGCGCAGCGTCATCTGGAGCGCACCCGTCCCCTGCCCGCTGCGGCCATCGCGGTGGGGACCGGAGAGCGGATGCTGACGCCCGCACCGGACGTGAGCGGCCGGATGGTGCCCGAGCCGACGCCGGCCCTGCACGACGAGCAGGCCGCCGCAGTGGAACGCGCCAGAGTCGAAGCACGCCTGGCGGCCTCCGCCCAGGCATTGGCGGAGCTTGAGGAACGCCTCGCCCTCACCCGCGATCTGGACAACAAGATCGCGAACTGGCTGCACGAAACCGGCTCCGTGCCCGTACCGGTCCGGCTCGAACAGCTCCAGGAGCTCCAAGAGGCGGCGGAGGCAGCCCAAGTCAGCCTTGACGCCGCGCGCAGCCGTGCCGAACAACTCGACGACGCCGTCGCCGCTGCCGAAGGGGCCTGCAAGGAGCAGGACTCAGCCCACCGCAAGGCCACCGGCACCGCCCAGGACCTGCATCGGCTCGCAGAGGCCGAGAACAAGGCCGGCCAGGCACGCGACCGGATCGCCGTCCTGGAGGAAGAAGCCCAGCAGCGCCGACGCGAACTCGAAGCATTAGACGAGAAAGAAGAGGCGGCCCACGACGACATCACGCGCATGACCCGGGCCGTGGAAGCCGCCACCCAGCTGGCCCGGAGTCATGCCCAGGCGCGCAAGAAGATCACCGCGACGCCCGAGGCAGAGCAGGCTCAACAAGCCGAGGGCACGCCCCCCGAAGCGCTCGCCGCACTCCAGTACCGCTACGAACAGGCCCTGGACGACCTGCGCAGCGTGGACATCGGAGAAGACCAGCGCCAGCGCGCCACAGACGCAGAAAACACCCTGCGCGCCTGCCAGGAAGAGTGGGCGCAGGTCCCCGACCGGATCAAGCCCCTCGCCAAAAAGCACAGCCGCACCCCTGCCGCCGCGGATGAGGTCCACCGAGACGCCGTAGATCGCGGCCTGACCCAGCAGATCAACAGTCTCCAAGACCAGCTGCAGCGGCTACGCGACAAGGAGAGCCGACTCAAAGAACGACACCACACTCTCACCGGCCCGGCTGGAAACCTCAGTGCCCAGGACACCGAGCGGTGGACCCCGCACACCCTCGAAGAGGCCCGCGACCTGACCGCACGCGCCGAAGACGCCCAGGCCCAGGCCAAAGAAGCCGAGCGCCGCACCAACGAGCAGTACAACGCGGCCCGCAGGCAGCAGAGCCAGCACACCCGTGAACTCGATGCCTTCGGCAATGTCTTGGCGCGCTTGGGCACCACGATCGAACACCTTGGCGTCCATACCGCACCGGACGCCTATCAAGGCACCGCCGATGCGGCCGAGCCGGCCGTGCAGCAGGCGATGGCCCGCTATGAAGGCGCCCAACGCAAACTCACCGACACGGAGCGCCGGGTCGAAGCGAGCGTGTCCAACCTCAAGGACCAGATCGCAGACGTCACCTTCGAGCAACTCGACATCCCCTTGCGCACTCAGATGTCCGCTCTGGACAGGCGATACATCCCCGAAGCGGCCCGTGAGTGGACCACCGCACTGCGCCGCGCTGCCGCAGCCCTGACAACCCAGCTCGAAGGCATGACCAAAGCTCGTGAGGCCCTCGCGTCCCAGCTCAGCGGCTACGTCACCGAACTCCTCCAGCAGGTCGACCAGGCAAGCCGCTTCTCCGTCTTCCCCGACGGCCCCACCCCCTGGGCCGGACAGCGCTTCCTCACCATCCGCTACAAGAAGCCCGACCCCGCCATGCTCGCCGCCCAGATGCGCGAAACCATCGACACCCTCACCGCCAACCCGCGCACCCGCAAGCTCAAAGGCACCGAGGTCGTCATGCGTTGCCTGCACGCAGCCGTTCCCCGCTTCACCGCCGAGGTCATGAAACCCAACGCCACCCAACGCGTGGACCGCGTGCCGGTAGAGAAGATGGGCAAGATCTTCTCCGGCGGCCAGGAACTGACCGGAGCGATCCTGCTGTACTGCGCGCTCGCCGCGCTGCGCACTTCCCCCGGCCCCCGCAGCCGCACCCGCCACGGCGGACTGCTCCTCCTGGACAACCCCATCGGCCGCGCCAACGCCCCCTACCTCGTCGACATCCAGACGCAGATGGCCGCAGCCCTCGGAATCCAGCTCATCTACACCACCGGCCTGAGCGACGAAACCGTCACCGCCCGCTTCCCCGCCACCATCCAGCTGCGCAACGACGCCGAAGCCCGCACCGGCCTCGCCCGGATCCGTCTCGACGACCAAACCCGCAACGCCCTCATCCCTGGCCCGCGCACCGCCCCGGACGCCCACGCCCCCGAACCGACCGGGTACCTCAGCTCCGCACGCCTGTACGCCAAGGGAGAGACGGACTGATGACAGCGCCCACCCCCGAGCAGCCGCCCCACCTCTCGCCTGGCGCTGCCCGCCTCAGCGCCGCTCTCCACGCCCGCGCCGAGCGGGCCACGCTGCCGCGCGCCACCGTGATGGAAGCCTTCACCACTGCCCTGCCCGGCGCCGCACGCAGCGACAACTCCCGCACCGCACTGGCCACCCTGCTCGAGGAACTCTCCGATGCCGGCGTCCTCCGCCTCCCCCACGGCCAGGCAGGCAAATGGGACGCCGGCCGCCCTGCCCTGCCCGAACACATCCGGCTGCCCGCAGTCACCCCGCCCAAGGCCGCCCCTGCCGCCACACGACGCTCCTACCGCCCCGAACTCGACTGGGCCCACACCGCGCGCCTCACCACCGCCCATCACGAAGTCGTAGCTCTCATCAACCGGTGGTTTCGCGACACCAGCAACCGCCTGGAACTTCGCGCGCCGATCTCCCTGCGTGAACGCTCATACGAGATTTTCCAGGACGAGAAGCGCCTCGACGCGCTCATCTACGGTGCGCTCTTCGCCCCCGGCCGCCTCACCCTGGAACAGCTCGGTACCTACCGCGAACCACCGCCACTCGCCTTCCGACAACTCGGCGACGGCGACACCCTCCTCGTCGCCGAGAACAGCGATACCTACGCAACACTCCGCGACCTACTCGCCCCGAACCCCGGGCGCACCAGAGCCGTAGCCTTCGGCTCCGGACGGGCCTTCGAAGCCTCCATCGAAACCGCCAAAGAAATCCGAGGAATCCAGCGGATTCTCTACTACGGCGACCTCGACGCAGAAGGACTGTCCATCCCCGCCCGCGCCTCCGTAACGGCCACCCAGATCGGGCTGCCCCCGGTCGAACCCGCCACCGCGCTGTACGACCTACTCCTGAGCCACACTCCCACCCCAGGCCAGCCGCTCTCCGAGGAACGCGCCCACACCCTCGCGGCCTGGCTTGCACCCACCCAGAGACAGGAAACTCATGACGTACTGATGTCGGGCCGCCGTATCGCGCAGGAGGCCACCAACCGCAATCAGCTAGCCGGTGACGCCACCTGGCTCCCTTGAGTCCGTCGGGAGACCGCGGGCGTCTCCAGGCCGACAGCATGACCGTCACTCTGGCGCGTCCAGCCGTTGCCAGGGCAGCGGGCTACCGGTCGGGCTCTGGTGGGAGACCGGCGACAGAGGCAGCCGCTTCGGCGTTTAGGACAAGCAAGCTCACGCCACACTGCTGCAGAGGGGGATACTCCTGTGCAGGACCGCCCACGGGTCGACGGCGGCAGGGATGCTGTGCGTGCCCAGCGCGGAGGCATAGCAGAAACCGGCCACTGTTCGAGGGGCGCAACGCTGAGGGTGTCGTACGAGCCATCGATAATCCAACCGTGCTCGATGCTCCCCGAAGAGAAGAGGAGAGAGGGCCAGAGTCATCGGCGCCTTCCTCAGCTTCCCGCCCTGCTGGGTCTGGCTCAGCTGGATCGACATCCGATGGAGCCCGTGCACCCACCCGGCCGATTGGTCATATGAGTCATGGAGAAGATCCAGCGAGGCACAAGATGCAGCTCGTGCCACTGATAGCCTCAGCGTTGTTGACGTGTGACGCATCGCGTCCGGCGCATTTCGCCTTCACTGGCCGGTCGCGGAACGGGGGGCGATGGTGTTCGAGCCGCTGCGGGAGAAGGACCCCCGAGAGATCGCGGGCTTCCGGCTGACCCAGCGTCTCGGCCAGGGTGCGATGGGCGTCGTCTACCTCGGATACCGCAGCCCCCGCCCGGTGGCGATCAAGGTCATCAAACCGGCGCTGGCGGACCAGCCGTACTTCCGTCAGCGGTTCGCTCAGGAACTGGAGGCGATCCGGCGTGTCGGTGGATTCCACACCGCAGCGCTCGTGGACGCCGACCCTGACGCGGAGCAGCCCTGGATCGCCACCGAGTACGTCCACGCCCCCTCACTTGAGGGACTACTGAACCAGCACGGCGCAGTGAGTGAGCTGGGGGCGTGGTGGCTGGCCGCGAGTCTGTCCGATGCACTGATACACATCCACTCCGTCCGGTTACTACACCGCGACCTGAAGCCCAGCAACGTGCTGGTCACCACGCAGGGCACTCGCGTGATCGACTTCGGCGTCTGCCATGTCGGAGGTGCGACCGGGCTCACCTCCGGCGATTCACCGGTCGGCACTCTCGTGTACATGGCTCCGGAGCAGGCCATGGACTCCCGCAAGGCGAGCGAGGCCGCGGACGTGTACAGCCTGGGCGCGACGCTGGTGCATGCGGCGACTGGGCACCCCCCGTTCTACGCCGATCTTCCGGTACAGCGGATGCTGGACGTCGAGCCTGATCTTTCAGGCTTGCCTGAGAGCCTGCGAGAACTGGTTGTCAGTGCCTTGTCCTACGCTCCGGAGGACCGGCCCACTGCCCACAGTGTGCTGGAGGCGGCCATGGACCGGTTGCTGGAACACGCTGTGCCGGTCAGTGGTCCGCTGTACCCTCCGCTGCCGGGTGCGTTCCTCACGGACGTGCTGCAGGTGGAAGGGGCACCTCCGGTGCCGCCGGCGCCTCCTGAACCATGGAGTGTGCGCGCCGCTTGGTTCCGGGAATATGACGTGGCCGGAAAGTCCCCTGTCTTGACATCGCTTCTCGCTGGATGCTGCAATTTCGCGGCA
>NZ_JBEYVP010000064.1:0-47206 GCF_040644035.1 Streptomyces sp. NPDC047042
GGGCTGCGCCCCCAGACCCCCCGCACTACTCAGCCCCTCCGGCGTTTGAGGAGCGGGGGTTCGGGGGCAGCGCCCCCGAGAAGGATGGGACGGGTAGGGGCGGCGGGGGCGAAAAACTGTCCGGATCGTTGACGAGCCATCACACCTCGCACAGCATGGGCCAAGTCCACATCTGGGAGCGCTCCCACGGCAAGCAACGCACCCCCACCCTCACCCGAGGAGCCCGACGTGAAACGACGCAGAACCACCCTGCTCTCGGTGACCGCCCTCCTCGCAGCGGCCCTCACCACCCTCCCCACCACCCCGGCCGGCGCCGAAGAGATCGAGCAGCTCAAGAACGGCACCTTCGACACCACCACCGCCCCCTGGTGGACCACCAGCAACGTCACCGCCGGCCTCGCCGACGGCGGCCTCTGTGCCGAGGTCCCCGGCGGCACCACCAACCGCTGGGACGCCGCCGTCGGCCAGAACGACCTCACCCTCGTCAAGGGCGAGTCCTACCGGTTCAGCTTCAAGGCGCTGGGCACGCCAGCAGGGCACGTCGTCCGGGCGATCGTCGGCCTGTCGGTGGCCCCGTACGACACCTACTTCGAGGTCAGCCCGCAGCTGAGCGTCTCCGGCGACGCATACACGTACACCTTCACCGCCCCCGCCGACACCGCCCAGGGCCAGGTCGGCTTCCAGCTCGGCGGCAGCGCGGACCCCTTCCGGTTCTGCATGGACGACGTTTCACTGGTGGGCGGGGTGCCGCCCGAGGTGTACGAACCCGATACCGGTCCCCGGGTACGCGTCAACCAGGTCGCCTACCTCCCCGCGGGCCCGAAGAACGCCACGCTGGTCACCGGCGCCACGCAGCCGCTGCCCTGGCAGCTGAAGAACGCCGACGGAAAGACGGTGGCCCACGGCAGGACCGTGCCGCGCGGCACCGACGTGTCCTCCGGACAGAACGTCCAGTCGATCGACTTCGGCGCCTACCGCAAGCTCGGCACCGGGCTCACACTGGTCGCCGACGGCGAGACCAGCCGTCCCTTCGACATCGGCACGAGCGCCTACGACCGGCTGCGGCTCGACTCGCTGAAGTACTACTACACACAGCGCAGCGGCATCGCGATCCGCGACGACCTGCGCCCGGGCTACGCCCGCCCCGCCGGGCACGTGGACGTGGCGCCCAACCGGGGCGACTCCCGGGTGCCGTGCCAGCCGGGCGTGTGCGACTACACCCTCGATGTCACCGGCGGCTGGTACGACGCCGGCGACCACGGCAAGTACGTCGTCAACGGAGGCATCTCCACCTGGGAGCTGCTGAGCACGTACGAGCGAGCCCTGCACGCCCGTACGGGACAGCGGGACAAGCTCGGTGACGGCACGCTCGCCATCCCGGAGAGCGGCAACAAGGTGCCGGACGTCCTGGACGAGGCCCGCTGGGAACTGGAGTTCCTGCTGAAGATGCAGGTGCCCGCCGGGCAGCCGCTGGCCGGCATGGCCCACCACAAGATGCACGACGAGCAGTGGACCGGGCTGCCGCTGCTGCCGAGCGACGACCCGCAGAAGCGCGAACTGCACCCGCCGACCACCGAGGCCACCCTGAACCTGGCGGCCACGGCGGCGCAGGCGGCCCGGCTGTACCGGCCCTACGACCGGACCTTCGCCGCGCATGCCCTCGCCGTGGCCCGGAAGGCATGGACGGCCGCCCTCGCCCACCCCGACCTGCACGCCGACCCGAACGACGGGACCGGCGGCGGTGCCTACAACGACACCGACGCGAGCGACGAGTTCTACTGGGCGGCGGCCGAGCTGTATCTCACCACCGGTGAGAAGCCGTTCGAGCGGTACATCCTGAACTCGCCGGTCCACACGGCCGACATCTTCGTCCCGCTCGGCTTCGACTGGGCCAGGACCGCCGCGGCGGGCCGCCTCGACCTGGCGACCGTCCCCAGCAAGCTCCCCGGCCGGGACAAGGTCCGCCAGTCCGTCCTCAAGGGCGCCGACCGCTATCTGACCACGCTGGCGGCACAGCCGTACGGCATGCCCTATGCCCCCGACGCCAACCTGTACGACTGGGGCTCCAACGCCCAGGTCCTCAACAACGCCGTCGTCATCGCCACCGCCTACGACATCGGCGGCGCCTCCAAGTACCGGGACGGCGCGCTCCAGAGCATGGACTACCTGCTGGGCCGCAACGCGCTGAACATGTCGTACGTGACGGGCTACGGCGAGGTCAACTCGCATCAGCAGCACAGCCGTTGGTACGCCCACCAGCTCGACCCGAAGCTGCCGAGCCCGCCGGACGGCACGCTCGCCGGCGGCCCCAACTCGAGCATTCAGGACCCCTACGCACAGAGCAAACTGCAGGGCTGCGTCGGCCAGTTCTGCTACATCGACGACATCCAGTCCTGGTCGACGAACGAGCACACGATCAACTGGAACGCGGCCCTGGCCCGGATGGCGTCCTTCGTGGCCGACCAGGGCTAGCCCGGACCGGGTCCCACCCCACGGTACCTCTGCCTCACCCGTCTGACCTGGTGGTATTTACGGGTAAGTACCGGCGAGGTACCGTGGGGGCATGCCTGCTCTGAATGTGGAGTTCAGTGACCGCGAGCTAGAGGACCTGCGGCAGATCGCCAAGGAACGCGGTACGTCGATGAAGGCACTCGTGCGGGAGGCGGCGGCGGCCGACATCGCCCGGCACCGTGCCCTGCAGGAGGGCGCGGAGGAATTCCGGCGGTTCTTCGCGGCCCACGCCGACGAGTTCGCCGCCGCGTTCCCCGAGGACGAACCGGTGGCGCCGGGGCGTCAGGGACAGGTCGCCTGACCGATGGCTCCTGTCATCCACATCGACGTGCCGTGGCTGCTCCAGCGCCACGAAGAGGTCCTGCCGGACCAGCCCACGGTCAACGACTTCTCCGCCCTGGTCGCTGCCGTGGCCCGGCACCGGGTCGACCCGCCGAGGCTCGGCGTGGACTCCGACCCCGCCTGGCGGGCCGCCGCGCTGCTGCACACCCTCGCGCTGCTCAAGCCGCTGCCGTCGGCCAACGCCCGCTTCGCCTGTGCCACCGCGGTGGCGTACATGTTCGTCAGCGACGTCGGCATAGACCCGCCCTACGGCGCTCTCGTCGACCTCGCCCGTGATCTGATCTCGGGCAAGACGGACGTCTACGGCGCGGCCGACCGACTGCGTTCCTGGCAGATCTGAGGCCGAGCCGCGACAAGCCGGGCCCGCCCTCGGGGCCGCCGACCGAGGGCGGGAGGAACGGGGTCGGCGGCCGTTTCGCGCGAAAGAGCCGCCGTTTCGCGCGGGGCCTTCGAGGAGGGCCGGTTCCAGTGGACCGCACCGTCGCACGCGCCGGGAGCGTGCGCGGCGCCCGGGCGTGTGCGCGCGGTTCACACGGGGCGCGGGCAGGAATCCGAAAACCGGTACGACTGCTGGAGCTTCTGCCCTGTTGCCGACCTTTCTGCAGTGGACGGACGTGAGCGGATGTTGCCCAAGTGGCTTGTTGGCCAGGAGGAACTTGTGCAAGGGTGAACTACTTGTACAGGGGGAGTGGCCGGGCTCGACTCGCCGGTGGTGATGCTGTGGCGGTCCAGCGCCACAGCCGGGGCGGGACTACGCGGCCGGGGGACCTCTGTGAGTCACCCGCGCGTGGGAAGGAAACCGCTCAGTGCCCCATCCCCACCCCCCTCGTCCGTCCTACCTCCCGTACTCCGGTGGGGTTCTGGGGGAATCGGACGAGAGCCTCGCGGCGCAGCTCAGAGGCAGACCGGAGGGCGAGAGCGGCCCTGCTGTGGCCCTGCTGACGGCGCGGCACTGGCAGGCGGCCCACGAGTACGCGGTCATCTGCCTCGCCACCTCGGCCCAGACCGCCTCCATGGTCACCGCCGCGGCCTTCCACCAGGTCCTGGAGCGGGTGATGCGGGCGGAGCCGGCCGTCGCGCTGCGCTCCCGGTTCCTCGTGGCCGTACGTGACACGGTCAGGGAGTGGGCCGACGACGACCGCATAGCCGACGCACTGCCGGAACTGACGAAACCCGCGGGCGGTCGCGGTATGCGCACGGCGAAGTCCATGACGCCGGAGAACCGGAAGCTCGCCGAGCGCTCGTTCCAGGCTCTTCCCGGCCTCGCCCAGTGCCTGCTGTGGCACACCGAGGTGGAGGCCGACCCGATGAGCGTCCCCGCCGAACTGCTCGGCATGGACGCGGACACGGCGGCGGCGTCGCTGGAACAGGCCCGCGAGCAGTTCCGCGAGGGCTGTGTACGCGCGCACCGGGAACTCGCGCCGTCCAAGGAATGCCGGTTCTACAACCGTCTCCTCGACGTCCCGATCCGACGCGGCGGGGCTCTGCTGCCCGATGTGCAGCAGCATCTGATGGAGTGCCGCTACTGCCGTTACGCCGCCGAGCAGTTGAGCCAGGTCGAGGGCGCACTCGGCACGATGCTCGCGGAGGCGGTGCTCGGCTGGGGCGCCCGTCGCTACCTCGACTCCCGCCCGGGCCGCGCCCAGGGCACCGCCAGGGCGCGGGGCCGGGCCCGGCACGGCGGTGGCGGGGGGCGAGGCAGGCGCACCGCCGGCCGCCGCCGTGATCTCGGCGGCCTTGGACGCGGCCGCCTCCTCTCCAAAATCCCCTCCCCCCGCCGCCCAGCAACGGGCCTCCCCCACAACAGAAGAACCCTGTTCACCAGCGTGGGCCTGGCTTCGGCGGTCGTCCTCGCGGTCGTGCTGGGCAGCGGGGTGTGGCCGAAGGACGGCAGCGGCGCCGACCCGGCCGCCTCGTCCAGCGCGACCGGCGGCCGAACCCAGACGCCCGGCGCCACGCCGACCCCGCCCGCGGTGTCGTCCTCCCCGCCCGCGAACCCGACGGCGACCCAGCAGACCAGGCTGCGCAACATCACCGCCGACCAGTGCCTCGACATCCGGGGCGGCAAGGCCACGCCCGGCGCCGTCACCAAGCTCGCGTCCTGCTCGACCGCGTGGACCCAGCTGTGGTCGTACACGAACGACGGCCTGTTGCGCAGTGTCGCCAACCCGGAGCTGTGCCTGGACTCGCACGCCGACGCAGGTGTGGTCATCCTCGGCCGCTGCGCCGCCGCGTCCAACGACGACGTCCGCTACGACCTCACCGTACGGGGCGAGTTGCTCCCCCGCTGGAAGGAGGGCCTGGCCCTGGCCCCCGCCTCCGACGCCCCCGACACGGACGTGGTGGTAAAGATCCGCGACGGCTCCCCCAAACAACGCTGGCAAACAGACCAGACGACCGCCAGTCCCAGCTCCCTGTCGATAGGGGGCCCAAGGGGGCACGCGGAACAAGTGGCCACAGCCCAGAGGTAGCGGTCCACACTCCAAAGCCCCGGCCCGCACCCCCCAGCCCGTCCGGCGTTTGAGGACGAGGCCCGACGAGCAGGCCCGCACCTTCAACGCCCGCCCGCTTCTCCAGCCCGTCCGGCGTTTGAGGACGAGGCCCGTTCAGGGCCGTAGGGGGGTCTGGGGGCGCAGCCCCCAGGGATGGGACGGGTAGGGGCGGCGGGGGCGAAACCCTCAGCCAGGCCCGACGCCGCTCGCCACCCGTGCAGACCCGCCCCAGCCGCTCGGCGGCCTGCCCGCCGGCTCACCCGCTCCGCCGGCCCCGACAACGTCAGCGGGTGCACCCCGTGCACGAGGGAACGCAGTTCGACCGGTTCCCCTAGGTGACGGTCACTTCTCGTCGGTGGACGTTTCCTCGGGCTCGGTCTCCGTCTTGGACTCGGGCCCTGGCTCGGCGTCCGGTCCCTGGGCCCGTACCCGCTGTACGTGTTCGAGGGACTCGCGCAGCTCCGTGAGCCAGTCGTCGGCGTGGCGTTCGACCAGCCGCACGCACCAGGCGAGGGCGTCGCTGCGGCTGCGGGCGACCCCGGAGGCGATGAGGGTGTCGAGGACCTGCCGCTCGGGCTGACGTAGCCGGGTCATGACGGGCGCGGCGATATGGGTGAACAGGGCGCGCCGGCCATCGCACTCCACACCCCAGGAGACCTTTTTGTCGAACCGGTGCTCGGCCTCGCGCGCGACCGCTATCCGGGTCTCCCGGGTGCGCTCGCGAAACTCCTCGATCCGGCCCTGGACGGCCGCGTCCCGCTCGGCGGCCGACACGTCCTCGGCGAGCCGGGGCGCGGGGACCCGGCCGATCACGGTGATCTCCTCGCGGTCGACAGTGACCTCGGCCAGGCTCTCGAACAGGTCGTCGGGGAGTCGGCCGGCGAACCAACCGCGCAGCTTCTCACGTTGCTCTGTCGTAATCATGTAATCACGATTACTCCGTGACGAGGGGAACGCAAGGGGTTGGGTGCGACTCCGCCCGGAGCTGAATCGGAATGTTTCAGGCCGATTAAGAAGGCGGCTGGATCCGGCCAATAGGCATCCCGGGGCGATCAACGACCGCTCAGTTGTGGGCTTCTGGCGTTCACGTCACGTAACTTCAGGCCACTGATTCAATACGCAAGGTTACTGAAACGCATGGGGTCGAGATGAGTTTCGGCGCCGGACTCGGCAGACTCACGCTCGCCGATCCGGCCCGACCGGCTGGGATCGAGCACCCTGCGAACCATTTGACCTTCGATTCGCATCTTCGAAACGAGCGGAAGGATGCACACAATGCCGAACACCGCGCGCTGGGCAGCGACTCTGACCCTGACGGCCACCGCCGTCTGCGGCCCCCTCACCGGGGCCGCCGTCGCCACCCCCGCCCCCGTCGCCCACGCCGCCTCCGGGCTCTACGCCCCCTCGTCCCTCGTGCTCACGACAGGGCACGGACACACCGCGGTCGCCGTCACCCCGGAGCGTGCCGTCACCCTGACCTGCGCGCCGACGGCCTCGGGCACGCACCCGGCGGCGTCCGACGCGTGTGCCGAACTCCGCGCAGCCGACGGGGACTTCGACGCCCTGGCGGCGCGAAGTGGCGTGAAGTGCACCAAGCGGTACGACCCCGTCGTCGTCACCGTCCAGGGCGTGTGGCGTGGGCAGCGGGTCGACTATGAGCGGACTTTCGCGAACGAGTGCGTGAAGAGCACCTACGGGACGGCCCTCTTCACGTTCTGAGGACCGGGGTCGCGCGCTCCCGTGGGCATCGCAGGACGCTCACGGATGGGGAGAGCCAACCCTGTGTCGCGGGAGCCGCGCGATCTCGCAGCGGGGCCGGTCGGTGGTGTGGGGCCACCGGCCGGCCCATCGGCGTGTGCGGGGGCAGAGACCCGCCCCGGACCCCGGAGCCCTATTCGGGGATACGTGAAAGAGGCGGGAAGCGTCGAAGCAGACGTGCGGCCCGCAGCAGGCGGTGGATGCGGGCCGTGTCGGAGACCAGACGCAGGCGCCCGCCCCGCTCGCGGGCCCGGCTGTCCGCGCGGCACAGTTCGCGCAGGCCCGAGCAGTCGAAGAAGTCGACGTGCCGGAGGTCGACCAGTACGTCCGGCTCGGGGCGTGCGGTCGCGGCGTCCAGGTGCTCGGCGAGGAGGCCCGCGGTCGCCAGATCGATCTCCCCGGAGACCTCGACCACGGTGAACGGCCCGTGCACATACGTACGGGCATACGGATTGGCCGTCGGCGGCAGGGCTCCGGACGAGTCCGAGGCTGTGCGCTCGGACGGCCCGCGAGTACGGTCGTCGGCTTCTGGCGTCATGGCCGCTCCACCTCTGCAGTGGGCGCATTTCGGTCTCGGTAACTACCCTTCCGGGGCCCTGACCATCCCTGAGGCGTCGTCCGCAAGATCTATTTCACCCGAGAAGGTGAATTACGAGCCTCTTGATTGACATTTCCATGCGCCATGCACTCGCCGCAGCCGGGAGGGGCCGCCGTCTCCCTGAAGACGGCGGCCCCTCGGTCTCTCCGGTCCGGGTGCGTCACATGTGCACCACCGGCGCGGCGTTCTCGTCCTGGACCGGTACGCCGGGGCGGTAGAGGAGGAAGGTGATCAGCGCGCCCGCGGCGAAGAAGCCGGCCGACCACCAGAAGGCGGTGGTGTAGCTCTCGATCGTCGACTGGGCCTGGACCAGCTTGTCGGCCGCGTTCCGGCCCGACAGGTAGTTGGTCGCGGCGCTCGCGGCGAGCGTGCTCAGCAGCGCCGTACCGATCGAACCGCCCACCTGCTGCATGGTGTTGACCGTCGCGGAGGCCACCCCCGCGTCCTCCGCACCGATTCCGCTCGTGGCCAGCTGCATGGCGGGCGGCATGATGGTGCCCATGCCCAGGCCGATCACCAGCAGCTGCGGAAGGACGGCGGTGCTGAAGTCCGAACCGACGCCGATACCGGTCAGCCAGACCATGCCGGCCGCGCCGAGGAGGAAGCCCAGCGGGATGATGATCCTGGGGCCGAAGCGGGGCACGAGCATCGTGGTCGAGACCTGGGCCGCGACCATCAGGGCCGCCATCATCGGCATGAAGGCCAGGCCGGTCTTGGTCGGGCTGAAGCCGAGGTTCAGCTGCAGGTAGTAGGTGAGGAAGAGGAAGACACCGAACATCGCCGCGCCGGAGATGAGCACCGTGAGGAACGAGGCCGCACGGTCGCGGTCGAGCAGGACGCGCATCGGCAGCAGCGGGTGCTTCGCCCGCGTCTGCCACTGGGTGAACCCCACGAGGAGCAGAACGCCCGCGATCAGGAAGCCCCACGTCTGCGGCGAACCCCAGTCGTGCGTCTCGGCGTTGGAGAAGCCGTAGACGACGGAGAAGAGTCCGGCGGAGACCAGCAGGGTGCCCGGGACGTCGATCTTGGAGTTGGCGGCGTCACGGTGGTTGCCCAGCAGCATCCAGCCGCCCACGAACGCGACGACGGCG
The DNA here is from genome assembly GCF_040644035.1 of Streptomyces sp. NPDC047042. NCBI lineage: Bacteria > Bacillati > Actinomycetota > Actinomycetes > Kitasatosporales > Streptomycetaceae > Streptomyces > Streptomyces sp. NPDC047042. The sequence goes on from NZ_JBEYVP010000064.1 coordinate 8,793, forward strand.
AAGACCAGGTTGACGTACAGCGTCCAGCGCCAGTCGAGCGCGTCGGTCAGCAGTCCGCCGAGCAGCAGGCCCACCGCGCCGCCGGCTCCGGCGATCGCGCCGTACACGCTGAACGCGCGCGCACGTTCACGGGCGTCGGTGAAGGTCGTGTTCAGAAGGGAGAGCGCGGCGGGCGCGAGCAGTGCGCCGAAGACACCCTGGAGGGCCCGGGCGACGACCAGCATCTCGAAGCTGTTGGCCGCGCCACCGAGGACGGAGGCGCCGGCGAAACCGGCGACGCCGATGAGGAAGGCGGGCTTGCGGCCGAACAGGTCGGCTATCCGGCCGCCGAGCAGCAGCAGGGAGGCGAAGGCCAGCGCGTACGCGGTGACGATCCACTGGCGGTTGCCGTCGGTGAAGCCGAGGTCGGCCTGTGCGGAGGGGAGGGCGATGTTCACGATGGTGGCGTCGAGGACGACCATCAGCTGCGCGAGACCGATGATCGCGAGGATCAGCCACCGCCTCGGGTCCGGCGCGGCGGACCCGTTGTCCGTGTGGTTCGTGACGCCCTTCGGGGCGCCTTCGGTAAGGGACTGGGACATCTGAGCACACTCCAGGGAAGGCGTGGGATTACGCGTATGTAAACGAAACCGTTTCGTACGCCGATGTTCCGAGGCTAGCCCACTTTCATCGAAACGGCAAAGTATCGATACGGGAAAGTATCGTTAGGGAGGAAGTGCGGACGTGCGCAGCGGCAGGCTGGCGGTCGACGGTGCCGAGCTCTACTACGAGGTGCGCGGGGTCGGCCCGGCCCTGCTGATGATCAGCGGCGCGGGCGGAGACGCCGGCTACTACTCCGGGATCGCCGAGGGCCTCGCCGACGCCTTCACCGTGATCACCTATGACCGGCGCGGCAACTCCCGCAGTACCGGTGGCGGCGCCCTCATGGCGCTGTCACGGCAGGCCGCCGACGCCCGGGCACTGGTCGCCGAGCTGGCGGAGGGCCGGGCGCTGGTCTTCGGCAACAGCGGCGGAGCGATCATCGGACTGACCCTGGCCGCACGTCACCCGGAGTGCCTGGCGGGCCTCATCGCCCATGAACCGCCCGCCGTGAACGTCCTGCCCGAGGGCGACCCCGCGCGCGGCTTCTTCACCGACCTGGCCGCCCGGTACGAGGCGGGCGGTGCCCCCGCCGCTGGCCGCCGTTTCGCCGGGACGACGCGGGGCGAGGGCTCCTACCGCTGGCCGGCCGACCTGTGGGAACGCTTCCTCGGCAACGCCGACCAGCTCTTCCGCCACGAATGGCCCGGCTTCGCCGCCTTCCACCCCGACGAGGCGGCGCTGCGCGCGGCACCGTTCCCCATCGTCCTGGGCGCCGGCGCGGACGACCGGGGCACGTACTACGCCCGGCCGTCGATCGAGATCGCCCACCGGATCGGCGTGCCATGGGTGGAGTTCCCCGGCATCCACATGGAGTTCCTGCGTCACCCCGCGGTCTTCGCAGCGGCCCTGCGGGTCCTGGCGACCCAGGTGTACGCCGCCGACGGCCGGGTTCCGGAACCGTGGCACGGGGTTCCGGCGCCACCCTGATCCCCGACCCCTCGCCCGTCGGCCGGCCTACGCCAACTGCCGACGCACCAGTTCGTGCAGCCGCCCGCCCGTGTCCGCCAGCAGTTGGGCCGGGGGACCCTCCTGGGCGACCCTGCCGTCCTCCATCACGATCACCCGGTCCGCGTCCAGCACCGTCGACAGACGGTGGGCGATCACGATCCGGGTGGCGTTCAGCGCCCGGGTGCTCTCGATGACCGTGCGCTGGGTCTCGTTGTCCAGGGCACTGGTCGCCTCGTCGAAGAAGAGGATGCGCGGCCTGCGGATCAGCGCCTGCGCGATCATCAGCCGCTGCCGCTGGCCGCCCGAGATCGCGCCGCTGCCCTGGACGATGGTGTGCAGACCCATCGGCATCCGCTGGATGTCCTCCGCGAGCCCCGCCATCGCGGCGGCCGCCATCGCCTCCTCCGGCGTGTAGGGCTCGGTGCCGCAGATGACGTCCAGGATCGAACCCGTCATCGGCTGGGCGTGCTGGAGCACGACACCGCACTGGCGGCGTACGGCCGACTGGTCGAGGGCGCCCAGGTCCTGACCGTCGTACAGCACACTGCCCGAGACGGGCTTGTCGAAGCCGATCAGCAGGCGCAGCAGCGTCGACTTGCCGCAGCCGCTGGGGCCGACGATCGCCACGAACTCACCCGCCCGCACCTGGAAAGAGACGTCGTCCAGCACGAGCGGCCCGTCGTCCGCGTAGCGGAAGGACAGGCGGCGGGCCTCGATCGCGCCGGTCAGCACACCCGGCCGGGTGCTCGCCACACGCACCTCCGGGGTCGCCTCCAGCACCGGCTTGATCTCCTCGTACAGCGGGAGCGCGGCCACTCCGGAGACGAAGGCGCCGGTCAGCTGGGTGACCGAGGTCAGCAGCATCGTCACCGAGGTGTTGAAGGTGAGGAAGGCCGCCGCCGACATCGCGCCGCGTGCCGGACCCGCGAGCAGCATGAACATCAGCAGGGTGCAGACCGGCAGGTACACCGCGCCCAGCACCGTGGTGAGGTTCTTGATGCGGCCGACCTTCTGCTGCAGTTCGCGGCTGCGCGCGAACTCGCCCGCCCAGGCCGCGTACGCGTAGTTCTCGGCCGCCGCGACCCGGAGTTTGGGCAGGCCGCGCAGGGTCTGGAAGGCCTGGTTGTTGAGTTTGTTGGACAGGACGATCAGGCGCCGCTGCCAGCGCACCTGCCAGAGCCCGAGTCCGAGGAACACCGCGGCGATCACCACGAGCATGGCGATCGCCGCCAGCGCCATCGGGACGCTGTAGTAGAGGAGCAGGGCCAGGTTCATCGCCGCGACCGTGACCGACTGCGTGACGACCGGGGCGACTCCCGCCAGCAGCTTGCGGATCGCGCTGATACCCATCGCCGCACTCGCCAGCTCACCGGTCGAGCGCTCGGTGAAGAACTTCGTCGGCAGCCGCAACAGCCGGTCCCAGACGGCCGGTTGGAGTGTCGCCTCGATCCGGCCCTCCATCCGGAGCAGGGTGAGGTTCTGCAGCAGCATGAAGGCCGCCGCCACCACACTGCTGATCATCACGGCGAGACAGAACTGCACGATCAGCGTCGTCTGCGCCGTCGGCACGAACTCGCCGAGCACCTTGCCCGTCGCGACCGGTACCAGCGCCCCGATCGCGATCGTCACCAGAGTGCTCAGCAGCAGGTTCACCACATCGCCCCGGCTGCCGCCCATGCTGAACCGGAGCAGCCGCAGCGGGCTCATCCCGCGTTCGGGAAGCGGCCGGTAGAACATCACCGCCCGCTCCTCGAACTCCGCCGCGTTCGCCTTCTCCACCGGCGTCTCGCGACCCGACGAGGGATGCACGGCCACATAGCCCCCGCGCCGCCACAGCAGGGCGACGGGTGAGCCCGACAGACTGCGGTGGCCGATCAGCGGGCCGACGTTGTCGTGCCACCAGCGCCCGTCGAGCCGCACCGCCCGGGTACGGACACGGGAGGCGAGCGCGATCCGCTCGACCGGATCGAGCCGGTCGCTCTCGGTGCCGCTCTGCGCGGGCTCGGCGAGCGTGATGCCGGCCGCCTCGGCGACCAGCTTGCAGGCCGCGTACGTGGCATCGGCGTCGGCGGCGGTCGTGCGCCTCGCCGAAGGCTTGCCGATCGACGCCAGCAGGGTCCGGTCGGCCTGGGCCCGGACCGCCTCACCCGCCTTGATACCGGCCGCCGTACGGGTCTCGTGACTGCGTTCGAGCTGCTCGATCCACCGGTCGAGGGTGGCGAGCAGCCGGAACTGCTGGTCGACCATGCCCTGCCAGACCCCGGGGTCCATCAGCAGATCGGCGCCGGCCTCCGCCCCGTACAAAGATCCGTACTGCACGCTGCCCGGCGGGACCTGCATCCAGAACACGTCGTCGTCGGTCGGCGCGGCGGCCCGCTCGGAGGCCATCGGCGCCTGGAAGAGGATCGACAGGCCGCGTCCGACGCCCAGGGCGAGGGCGTACTCCAGCGGGCTGGTCGCCGGGGGCACGTACTGGGCGTTGCCGTACTCGTCGTACGACCAGGTCTCCGTGGCCGGCGACTGGTACAGCTCGCGCAGGCCGATGCGGTGCACCACGCAGTCGCGCACCGGGCGGGCGACCAGCGTGTGCTGCGGCCCGGTGACCGGGCCCAGCAGCAGCGCGCCCGCCTCCAGCCGGCCGATGTGGTGCCACTGGCCCTGTTCCACGGCGTCCACCGCGTACAGATCGAGCGCGCCGGACGCGACCAGCCACAGCACCTGCGGGCCCTCGAGATCGAGACGGCCCTGCCCGGACAGATCGAACCGCGTCCCCAGCTGCCCGAGCGCGCCCAGGACGACATCGACATCGCCTTCGTTGACCGTCGTCATCTCATCGCTCCCTGACCAGTTCGGCATACGCCCCACCGGCCGCCACCAGGGCTTCGTGCCGCCCGCGCTCCACGATCGTGCCGTGCTGGAGTACGACGATCTCGTCACTGTCGCGCACGGTGCTCAGCCGGTGCGCGATCACCACACAGGCGCAGCCGCGCTTGCGCAGGTTGTCGATCACCGTCTGCTCGGTCTCCGCGTCCAGCGCGCTGGTCACCTCGTCGAGGACGAGAATGCTGGGGTTGCGCACCAACGCCCGCGCGATCTCCAGGCGTTGACGCTGTCCCCCGGAGAAGTTCCGGCCGTCCTGCTCGACCCGGCTGTGGATACCGCCCGGCCTGCGCGTGATGACGTCGTACAGCGCCGCGTCCTCCAGGGCCGCCACCACCGACTCGTCCGGGATCGACGGATCCCACAGCGCCACGTTGTCGCGGACACTGCCCTCGAACAGGAACACGTCCTGGTCGACGAAGGAGACCGAGGCCGCCAGCGCGCCGCGCGGAATGTCCTCGAGGCGCTGCCCGTCGATACGGATGACGCCCTCCCAGGGCGCGTACAGGCCCGAAATCAGCCTGGAGACAGTCGACTTGCCGCTGCCGGAGCCGCCCACCAGCGCCACCTGCTGCCCCGGACCTACGGTCAGATCGAAGCCGGACAGCAGGGGCTTGTCGAGCGGGCTGTAGCCGAAGGTGATGTCCTGGAGCTCGATGTGGCCGTGCAGCCGGCGCGTCGAGTCGCCGCCGCCCGGGCGCGCGTACAGCGGATCCGCCTGGAAGTTCTCGACGTCCTTGAGCCGGGCCACGTCCGCCGCGAAGTCCTGGATCCGACCCGCCACCCCGTTGAGCCGGGTGAGGGGCGCGGTGAACCGCACGACCAGGGCCTGGAACGCCACCAGCAGACCCACCGATATATGGCCCTCGACGGCCCGCATCCCGCCGATCCACAGGATCAGCGCGCTGTTCAGCGTCGCGAGCGTCGGCGCGACCACCCCCAGCCAGGCACTCGGCACCCCGAGCCGCTGCTGCTCGTCCAGCGTCGTCGCGTGCTGCCCCGCCCACTTGCGGAAGTAGCCCTCCTCGCCGCCGGTCGCCTTCATCGTCTCGATCAACTGCAGCCCGGAGTAGGCGGTGTTGGTCAACCGGGCGTTGTCCGCGCGCAGTTTCGCGGTACGGGTCGCGCGCAGCCGGATCACCACCCGCATGGCCACGATGTTCAGCAGCGCCACCCCGATACCGACGGCCGTCAACTGCGGGTCGTACGTATAGAGGAGCACGGCGTACAGCACGACCACGACGGCGTCGACGCCCGCCGACGCGAGGTCGCGGGCCAGGGTCTCGGACACCGCGTCGTTCGACTGGAGACGCTGGACCAGGTCGGCGGGGCTGCGCTGGGAGAAGAAGGTGACCGGCAGCCGCAGCAGATGGCGCAGGAAGCGGGCACTGCTCAGGGTCGAGGAGATGATGCGGCCGTGCAGCAGGTTCGCCTGCTGAAGCCAGGTCAGTACGACGGTGAGCGCCACGCACGCGGCCATCGACGCGAACAGCACCTCCAGCATCGAGGTCTGGCCGCCGATCAGGAACGAGTCGATGTAGGTACGGCTGAGCGCGGGCATCGCGGCGCCCACCGCCACCAGCAGCAGACTCGCCAGGATCGCGGCGGGCATCGTGCCCGACGTACCGCGCAGCCGGGCCGGCATGGCGCCCAGAACCCCCGGTTTGCGCCCGCCGCGCTCGAAGTCGGGGCCCGGTTCCATGACGAGGACGACTCCGGTGAAACTGGAGTCGAAGTCCTCCATCGGCACGAACCGGCGGCCCTTGCCGGGGTCGTTGATGTGCACCCCGCGCCGTCCGAAGCGGCGCCCCATGCCGTCGAACACGACGTAGTGGTTGAACTCCCAGAACAGGATCGCGGGCGCGTTCACCTCGGCAAGCGCCGCCGTGTCCATCTGCATGCCCTTGGCCGTCAGACCGTAACTCCGGGCCGCCTTCAGGAGGTTGCTGGCGCGCGAGCCGTCCCGTGACACCCCGCAGGCGATGCGCAGCTCTTCGAGGGGGATGTGCCGCCCGAAGTGCCCGAGGACCATGGCGAGCGACGCTGCGCCGCACTCCACGGCCTCCATCTGGAGCACGGTCGGCGTGCGCACGGATCTGCCGCCGCCCTTGGGGACCGCGCGCCGGGGCGGGGAAGAGCGGTGCCCCGCCCGGGAGTTGTGTGCGGGACTCACGGCAGCAGCCAATCGACGGGACGCTGGTCGGCCAGCCGGATCGAGCCCGAGGCCAGGGTCATGGAGGTGAGCTGGAACGGCGGCCCGTCGGCGGAGGACCACTGGTAGCCGCTCTTGGTGGACGACGACCTCTCCAACTCCACCAGTACGGCGACCGGACGGCCCTTCCTGGTGAACTGCTCGCCCAGCTGGCTGTCCCCGAGGAACGCGCCGATCTGCTGCTGTGTCTGCGCGGCCCGGTCCACCGACTTCACCCGGCCGCGCAGCACCCCGTACTGCTGGGTGGGCGCGGTCTGGACGGTCAGGTCGACGGCCGCGTCCGCGGGAATCGTGGCGGCGCTCTCCGCGGGGACGTACACCGTCGCGTACAGCGGGTCGCTCGCGCGGGCGACCTTCTCGATGGCCGCGATGTTCGTGCCCGTGGTGATGATCTGGCCGATGGTGGCGGCGAGCGCGGTGAGCCGGCCCGCGGCGACCGAGCGGACGACCGAGTCACCGGAGGCCGTACGGACCTTCAGCACAGGCGAGTTGGCGGGCAGCCGGGCGCCCTCCTCGGCAAGGACCGCGGTGATCTGGCCGGAGACGGGACTCTGCAGGACGTAACTGCCCTCCCCGTGCGTGAGGATGGCGGGCGCGGAGACCGAGGCGGAGACGGTCCCCGTGACCGCCCACACGGACGCGGCGCCCATCACGACCACCGTCACCGCGAGGACCAGCCAGCCCTGGGGACGGGCGAAGCGCACCGGAAGGTCCAGTTCCTCGGCCGACTGGAGCTTGGCGAGGGCCTGTTGGCGGAACTGCACGGGCTTTCCCCACCTGCGTAGGAAGAAGAAGTGAACTCAGGGCAGCCGAGAGTCCCGGAACCGGGAGACGGTTCCGGGACTCAGCGGCGCGAGGCGACGATCAGAGACCGGCGACCGTGTTGGTGATCGCACCGGTGTTCAGGCCGGTGAGGCCCTCGACCGTGCCGACAACCGTGCCGACCAGCGGGAGCGCGCCGGGGGCAACGCTGTCCACCAGGTTCGTGACGGTGCCGACGGCGTTCAGGGAAAGACCGCCGGAGACGGCGTCGAGGGCGGCGTCCGACAGCTCGGCGGTCTCAACCTGGGGGGTGGAGTTCATGATGGAACTTCCCTTCGTATGGGGATTTCACAAGGGGGGAGCGGCCCCCTCTGGGGACAGTGACGGCCGCGACCGCAGGGCCACTCGGGATCGTCTGCACAACCTCGGCGGCCCCTGCGATGCGATGGATCAAAGCACGCCCGCGCCACGCCCTTCCAATCAACCAACCGCCTCACCTGGGCATTTGAGAGCCAGAGGCCTCACACCGTGAGGGAGCGCGCACGACTTGGCGGCGACTTCTTCACATGCCGCACGGCTTCGGTGCAGCGCGGCTCTTGCGGTCGGACGCGCGCGCGGGTCACGTCCGCTCGGCGGAATCGGACACTCCGCCACCAAAGGCGTGGCGTGTTACGAGCGGATGTGCGCAACCGTCGTATCCGGTGACCTGACTGCGTATTCGATGTGCAGATTCACTGGAGCCGGGATTCGTCCCGCCATGACCGACACAGCGCCATGCGGCGACTACGGAAGGTGTCCTCCGGCCTCCTTGCCGCCCCCCTCTTGAGGACTGTCAGCCCAGCAGGGCGTACACCGTGCTCGCGCGGGCCGCGAGTTCACCGGAGTCCGCGTCGGTCAGCGTGATGTCGGCGAAGGCCATCCGGCGGCCCAGCTTGGTGAGGACCGCCTCGATCAGGACATCGGATCCGGCCACCGCGCGCTGAAAAGTCGTGGACTGCTGGACCGTCGTCATGGGGACGAAGGCCCCGCGAGCCGCCGAGACGGCGATCACGGTCGAGGTGTCCGCGGCCGCCATCAGGGCCTGCCCCGACAGCGCCCCGCCCTCCCGGGCCAGTCGAGTCGACCAGGGCATACGCAGCAGCGCGCGGTGCTCGCCCAGTTCCTCGACGGACAGGCCGAGATCGAGCACCCAGGGGGCGAAGTTGGCGGAAAGGATCTTGTCTGCTTCGGCGGGCGTCATCGTCATATGGGTGATTGTTCCCGGCTCCCGTCGGTCAGGTGCGGGCAATGGCCGATTCGCTGTTTCGCAAAGGGAGTTGGCAAATCTTTTGAACGCCCCACGCAACCCGTCCGTACCTAGAGCCATCCAGGCGCCCCACTCGGTCGCCGAGAACCATCGGCGGCTAAGACCCCGCCCCGCAGGAGGTCAAGAAGTTGAGTCACAAGCGAGTTCCGAAGCGTAAGGCCGCGATAGCGGTGGGCAGTGTCGCGGCGCTCGGAGCGGCGGCCCTGCTGCTGCCCAACGCCATGGCGTCCCAGACCGACGCCGCGGCCGGCGCGGCGCCGAAGACCCTCAAGGCGACGGATGCCTCGGATCTGGCCTCGCAGCTGCAGGAGTTGCTCGGCGACGCCTTCGCGGGCTCCTACTACGACGCCGACAGGCAGCAGCTGATCATCAACGTCGTCGAGGGCGACAACAACAACGTCATCGTCCAGGCCAAGAAGGCCGGCGCCGCTGTTCGCGAGGTCGACAACAGCATCGCCGAGCTCAAGGCGGGCGCGCAGACGCTGAAGGCGAAGGCGACGATCCCGGGCACCGCCTGGGCCCTCGACCCCCGCACCAACAAGATCCAGGTCACCGCCGACAGCACGGTCACCGGCGCCAAGTGGGACACGATCGAGTCGACTGTCAAGAGTCTCGGCCCGGGCATGGCGACGATCAAGAAGACGCAGGGCACCTTCAAGACGTTCGTGGAGGGCGGCGACGCCATCTTCGGCGGCGGCGCCCGCTGCTCCCTCGGCTTCAACGTGGTGACCGGCGACGGTACGCCCGGCTTCCTGACGGCCGGTCACTGCGGTGTCGCGGTGGCCGAGTGGGCGGACGAGGAGAACGGCGAACCCATCGCCACGGTCGAGACGGCCACCTTCCCCGGCGACGGCGACTTCGCACTTGTGAAGTACAACGACCCGGCGACCGTGGCGGCCAGCACCGTCGACGTCGGCAACGGCCAGACCGTCGACATCCTCCAGGCCGCCGAGGCAGCGGTCGGCCAGCAGGTCTTCCGCATGGGCTCCACGACGGGCCTCAACGACGGTGAGGTCACCGGCCTCGACGCCACCGTGAACTACCCCGAGGGCACGGTCACCGGCCTCATCCAGACCAACGTCTGCGCCGAGCCCGGCGACAGCGGCGGCTCGCTGTTCACCCAGGACGGCGGCGCGATCGGCCTGACCTCGGGCGGCAGCGGCGACTGCACGGTCGGCGGCGAGACCTTCTTCCAGCCGGTCACCACGGCCCTCGAGGCCGTCGGCGCGACCCTCGGCGAGGGCGGCGCGGGCGCGGGCGCCGGTGAAGAGGCGGGCGCGGGCCAGGACGCCGGTGCCGGTGAAGAGGCGGGCGCCGGGCAGAACGCCGGTGCGGGCGAAGAGGGCGGTGCCGGTCAGGACGCGGGCGCCGGTCAGGACGCCGGTGCCGGTGAAGAGGCGGGCGCCGGGCAGAACGCCGGTGCCGGTGAAGAGGGCGGTGCCGGTCAGGACGCGGGCGCCGGCCACGACGCCGGACTCGGTGAAGAGGTCGGTGGCGACGAGCTCGGCGGTGTCGACGACATCGGCAACGGCGCCGACAACGGCCTCGGTGACGGCAACGGCCTCGGCGACAACGGCAACGGCAACGGTGCCGACGACGGCACGGGCCTGGGGAACAACCAGAAGCACTGATCGGCCACGCCAGTAGTACCGGCCGACAGAAACGCGGTCCGGCCCTCCGGCGGGAGGGCCGGACCGTTCTGCGTGCGCGGACCCGTCGTCCGCGGGGCAGCGCCGTGACGACCCGTCAGGGCCGGTACCGCACGGGGGGGGGGTCGGTCAGCGCTCGTCACCCCGCGTCTTCAGCAGCAGCAGCGCGATGTCGTCCACCCGGTCGGTCACCCCCGCGCCGAACTCGACCAGCCCGTCCGCCAGTTCGTCCAGCGGCCGGTCCCCGGTCTCCGCGAGCCGACGTCCCAGGGCGGCCAGCGTCTCGTCGAGGTCGACGCCCGGCGACTCGATCAACCCGTCCGTGTACAGGGCGAGCACACAGCCCGGCGGCAGCTCGACCTCGGTCGTCGGGTACGTGGCCGAGGCGTCGATCCCCAGCAGGGGACCCCCGGCCAGGTCGAGCACTTCGACCCGGCCGTCCGGGAGCCTCAGCAGCGGCTGGGGATGCCCCGCACGGGCCAGCACGGCCCGGCCGGTGCCCGGATCGAGCCGCAGATACAGACAGCTCGCGAACAACTCGGTGCCGAGGTCGATCAGCAGCCGGTTGGTGCTGCTCATCACCTCCTCCGGCGCCTGCCCGACGGTCGTGTACGCCCGTACGGCCGTACGGATCTGGCCCATCAGGCCGGCCGCAGGCACGTTGTGCCCCTGGACGTCCCCGATCACCGCCGAGGCCCGCCCGTGCGAGGGCACCAGGTCGTAGAAGTCGCCGCCGATGTCCATGCCCTGGGTGGCCGGCAGATAGCGCGCGGCGGCCTCGATGCCGGGCAACGACGGCAGGGAACTGGGCAGCAGGGCGGCCTGGAGGCCGTGCGCGACCCGGTGCTTGGCGTCGTACAGCATGGCCCGCTCCAGAGCCTGGGCGATCATTCCGCCGAGACTCGTCAGGACGGCGCGCTCGTCGGTGGGGAAGTCGTGCCGTTCGGCATAGCCCAGCACACAGGTGCCCACCGGACGCCCGGACGCGATGAGCGGCAGAAACGCCCAGGCCGCCATGGAACCCGGTACCTCCCGCACCACCGGATACGCCCGGTCCAGTTCCCCTCGGGACCCGAAGAAGGCGGGCACACCCGTGGTGAGGACCTGGGTCCCCGGGTTCTGGTCGCTCAGTGGCAGACCGTCGAACCGCTCCACCAGCTGAGGATCGGCGAACCCGCGATGCCCCACCACGCGCATGCGTCCGCCGCCCGAGCGCAGCAGCACCAGCGTCTGGCAGCCCACCGCGGGCATGATCTCGTCCGCGACCAGCTGGACGACGTCCTGGACACCCGCCGCCTCGGTGAGCGCACCCGCCAACGACAGCACCTGCGAGATCGTGACCAGACTGGACGGACCGCCCTTCCGGCGCCCCGTACGGTCCAGGTCGGCCACCGCCCGCGCAGGTGTGATGCGGACGCTCAGCCCGGTCTCGCTCGGATACAGATGGAACGACAGCCAGTCGCCGGGCGGGCGCAACGCCACGAACGAGGTGACGTGCAGGCTGAACAGCGCGGCGCGGTAGCGGTCCTCGTACACCGGATCGTCGAGCCAGGGCACCGACACCCACAGTCGCGAGCCGAGCAGCGCGCTCGCGGGGACGCCGAGCAGCTCCGCGGCCGCCGTGTTGACGAAGGAGACCCGCCCGTGCAGATCGAGGGAGCACAGCCCGTACGGCAGCCGTGACACCATCCGCGCCGCCTCGACCGTGCCGAAGGTCTCCGCCGTCGGCACATCGGGCGGGATGGCCAGCAGATCCGCCTCGGGCCCCAGCGGACGGCGCTCGACGACGGCCCGTTCCAGGCGCAGGGCCAGCCGGTCGCAGGCCGCGCGGAGCTGCTCCCGCTCTCGGTCCGACAGCTCCGAAGGGTGCGAACCGGGCCAGGTGACGAAGACCGACCCGTACACCGCGGAGTCCGTCGCCAGCGGTACGGCGGCCAGCGCGAAGGGGTAGGGAAGCACCACCGCGACCCGAGGGAAGCGCCGGGCCATGTCCTCCTCGCCGCCCACCCACACGAACCGCCGCTCACGCGCCGCCTCGGCGACGGGAACCGGCGCACCGAGCCCGACCCGCTCCCAGGGCGCCGCGAACGCCCGGGGCAGCCCCGCCATGACGGCCATCTCCAGCACCGACCCACCGGGCTCCAGCAGATACACCGCGCCCGCGAGAGCCCGGACCTCCTCCATCATCCCGGCGAGCGCCAGCGACAGCAGCGGCCTCCCGAACGGGGCCGAGGGAGCCTCGTCTCCCGGCGGCCCGTGGGCGGAGGTCCGTCCGTCGGCCATCGGGACCACCTCCTCACCGGGCCGGGTGCTTCCGACTCAAGGCTCTGTCCACTCGGGCCGTCGCGCACGGCGAGCGCCCGCCGCCCCGCCCCCGCCTCGGGCCGAGACACCTCGCCAGGCGGGGGTCCCACCGAATACCCCCTCCGCACCCGCTCATGTCCCCCCGGTCGAAGCACGGGCCCGGCGCGGGAGCCCCCCGGGTGCGCCCCCGCGCCTCCCGTTGGCCAGTTCTGCACGCCCCGGGGTCGCCCTGAGAACCGAGTGCCGAAAACGGGGCACACGCGTCAGCGGTGAAGTGGGCCGACGCGAGTGAAGGAGCTGTGGTGATCCGAGTGCTGCTGGTGCACGACGCGAGTCTGGTGCGGTCGGTCCTGGCGGAGTGGCTGCGCCAGGAACCCGACCTGGGGGTGTCCGAGGCCTCCTGGCGCTGCGCCGGGGGGAGGGTGCGGGCGCTGCGGCCCGATGTCTGCGCGGCCGACCTGGAGAGCCTGGACTCGTACGGCTTACCGCCGCTGGGTGAGTTACGGGGGCGCGGGTCGGGCGCGGCCGCGCCCCGCCTGCTGGTGCTGGCCGGCGCCGGCAGACCGGGACTGCTGAAGCGGGCGGCGGAGGCGGGCGCGCTGGGCTACGTCGACAAGGAGAGGGAGGGCGCGCCGGAACGATTGCTGTCCGCCATCCGCAGCGTCGCGGCCGGCAAACGGTTCGTCGACGACTCGCTCGGCTTCGGCTTCCTCAGAGCCACGCAGATCCCGCTCACCCGGCGTGAGCTGAGTGTCCTGTCACTCGCCGCGGACGGGGCGTCCGTCGCGGAGATCGCCGGCAGCCTGCATCTGTCCCACGGAACCGTGCGCAACTACATGGCGGCCATCACCCGCAAGACCGGGGCCCGCAACCGCATCGACGCCATCCGCATCTCGCAGGGCGAGGGCTGGCTGTGACGGCACCGGCGGCGTCGCCGACCAACTGCCGACCAGATCGCGGTAGAGGGGCGAGCGCTCCAGCAGTTCGTCGTGCGTCCCGTACGCGCACTCCCGGCCGTCCATGACGAGGACCCGGTCGGCGCGGCGCGCGGAGGCGATCCGGTGCGCGACCACGACCATGGTCGTGCCCGGCCGGTCGGCGAAGGCCCGCTCGGCGCGTTCCTCCGCCTCCGGGTCGAGATGGCAGGTCGCCTCGTCGAGGAACGCCACACAGGCGTACGAGAGAAACGCCCGGGTCAGCGCGATCAGCTGGCGCTCGCCGGCCGACAGAGCGGCCGGGTCGACCAGGCCCTGCGGTCCGCCGTGCCGGTCGAGGAGCGCGGTGAGCCCGACCGCCTCGGCGGCGGCGAGCAGTTCGGCCTCGGGCACGGGTTCCGGCCGCAGACAGCCGAGGTTCTCGGCGAACGTCCCGCTGAACACGTACGCCTCCTGGGGGATGACGACCCGATGCGCGCGGGCGGCTTCGCCGGGCACCGGATGCCCGCACAGCCGGATCGTGCCGCGCCGGGGATCGAGGAGACCGGCGGCCAGGGAAACGAGGGTTGACTTGCCGATACCACTGGGACCGACGACGGCGAGCCGGGTGCCCGCGGGCAGGCTGAGCGTGAGGTCGTCCACGACGGGCGCGCAGGTGGAGCCGTAGGCGAAGGTGAGGCCGGTGATGGCGAGAGCGGGCGTGTCGGCGGGGGTGGATGCGGGCGGGGTCGGGGACGTGGGGGTGGGTGCGTTGGTGGGCGTGGGCGCACGTGGGGGTGAGGGCGGCGACGTGGGGGCGGGTGGGGCCGCGAGTGTGGGTGCGCGAGCCTCGGTGGGCGTGGGCGTGGGTGCAGGGGTGAGTGCCTCGGCGGGTGCGGCCGAGGGCGTGGGGGCGGCCGCTTCGGCGGGTTCGGGCGAGGGCTCAGGAGCGGGTCGGGCCGCAGGTGTCGGTGCCGGAGGCCCGGTGGGCGTGGGCGCACGTGAGGGTGAGGGTGGTGACCCGGGCGAGGGCGTGGGGGCGGGAGTCTCGGTGGGCGCGGGCGCGGGGGTGGGTGCAGGGCCGGGAGCTTCAGTGGGCGCGGGCTTGAGGGAGTGGGCGGGACGGGGGGGCGCCCCGCTGTCGTCGCCCCCCGCCCGGCCGGGCGGTACGAGGCGGCGTAGGACCACCGCGAGGCGGGAGCCGCTGGTGCCCATGCCGTGGACCAGGTTCTGCAGGGCGGGCAGCAGGGACTGGGTGACATAGGCCAGCGCGCCCACCAGGGCGCCGGGGGTGACGCCCCGGCGGAGCAGCCAGGGTGCGGTGAGCAGGAGCAGTACGAGGGGCAGCTGGCCCCCGACGGCGATCGACGCGACGCGCGGCACCCCCCAGCGGGCCAGCGAGCGCGCGGCCCGCAGCTCGGACTCGACCCGGTCGCCCACGTCGGACGCCACCCGCTTCTCCGCGCCCGACGCGGTCACGTCCCGCAGCCCCGCGCAGACCTCCCCGAACCGGTCGGCGAGCGCTTCGTCGGCGACCAGGAACGCCTCCTGGCGGCGGGCCAGCGGGCGCATGCTCGCCGCGAAGAGGCCCACGCCGAGGACCAGTGGGGGAGCGACCACCAGCAGCAGGGGCGGCGCCAGCGAGGCCAGCCCGATCAGCGCACCCCCGGCCGTGAAGACGAACGAACGGGACACCATCACCACCCCGGCGAAGGTGTCCCGGGCGATCTCCACCTGCTGGGTCAGCGCGGACAGCGCCCCGCCGTCCGCCTCCCGGACCCCGCGCGCCACCACCCGCTCAACGAGCCGGTCCCGCAGCGGTTCGACGAGCGCGGCGACAGCCCCGTACACCCGCCGGGTGCCGTACGCCCCCACGGCGACCGCGAGCGCGGCGACCCCCAGCCAGCCGAGGCCGACGCCCGCCCGGCCCCGCAGGAACCCCTCGTCGAGGGCGCGGGCCAGGGCGTACCCCATGAGGAAGGTCTGCGCGGTCTCCAGCACGGACCACAGCACGAGCCGCGCCACGACCCGCCGCTGCTGTCGCAAAAAACGCAGCCCACGCGCGCGTAGGCCGAGTTTTCCCGCCTCTCGTCCGGCGGACCGCCGCCGGGCGCGCTCACCCCGCGCCATCCGCGAACACCTCCCGGTAGCCGCTCTCGCGCCACAGCCGCGCATGCGTGCCCACCGCCCGCACCCGCCCCGCGTCCAGCCAGGCCACGGTGTCCGCGCGGGCCGCGGTGGAGGCCCGGTGGGCGACGACGACGCGGGTGCCGCCGGGGGAGTGGTGCAGCAGGGCGTCGACGACCTGGTGCTCGGTGACCGTGTCGAGGCTGGACAGCGCGTCGTCGAGGACGAGCAGCCTGCTGTCGCGGGCCAGCACCCGGGCCAGGCCCAGGCGCTGCCGCTCGCCCCCGGACAGGGGCGCGGCCCGGCAGGGGGTTGCGTAGCCGTCGGGCAGCCGGCGGACGAACGTGTCGGCGCGGGCGGCAGCGGCGCCGGCCCGGATCCGGTCGGGCGGCGCCGCGCGGACGCCGAGGCCGATCGTGTCCGCGACGGTGTCGCCAAGCAGGGCGGGCCGTTCGAAGGCACAGCCGATCGCCCGGCGCAGCTCGTCGTGGTCCAGTTCGGGCAGCGGCACGCCGTCCAGGAGGACGGTCCCCTCGTCGGGATCGGCCAGGCGGCCGGCGAGGGCGGCGAGGAGGGACTTGCCCGCGCCGGAGCGGCCGACCACGGCGAGGGTGGAGCCCTCGGGGACGAACAGGTCGACGCAGTCCAGGACCGTCCGTCCCCCGCGCCGGGCGGTGACCCCGCGAAGCTCCAGCCGGCCCCGCCCCGGCGGCAGGCGGCGGCCTCCGTACCGTGTGACCGGCTCGGCCAGCACCTCGCCGATGCGCCGGGCCGACGCCCGAGCCCGGACCAGCCCCGACAGCTGCCCGACCAGCACACCGACCCCGGCCGCCAGGACGGCGTACCGCGAGGCGGCGAGCATCTCGCCCACTGTCAGCCGGCCGTGGACCAGCAGGACCCCCGCCACCGCCACCACCCCCAGTTGGAGCAGCGGGGCCAGAACGACCGCCCTGGCCGCCGCGCGTCCCTGGACGTGCCACATCCGGTGGCCCGCCCGGGCGAGTCCGGGCAACGGCCGCAGGATCCTGGCGGCCTCCCGGTCCGCCGTCCCGCACGCGGCGATGGTGCGTGCGCCGCCGATCGCCTCCGCGAGCCCGCGCGCGATCAGTCCCTGGGCTTTTTGGTAGTCGGCGGCGCATTGTGCCGAGTCATGGGTGAAGGCCCGCAGCAGCATCGCCAGCAGCGGCGCCCCGGCGAGGAACACCGCGGCCAGCCACGGGTCGAGCAGACCGAGCGCGACCACCGCCCCGACCGGTCCGGCGACCCCGGCCAGCAGCGCGGCCAGGGAGGCGGGCGCGATGCCGGCCTGCGCGGCGTTGCCGACCAGCCGGGCCACCAGTTCACCGGACCCGAAGCGCTCCTCGGCCCGTGGCCCCACGGCGAGCAGGTGCCCGGTCAGCCGGTGGCGCAGCAGAGCCGTCGCGCGGGCGGTCGTGGCTGCGCCCAGCACGGTCTCGACGGCGTCGAGCACGGCCATGAGAAGGACGAGAGCGGTGCACCACAGGACCCAGCGGACGGCCCCGGAGCCCAAATCGTCGGGGTTCGCCAGCAGCGCGTCGAGGGCCCGCCCCAGGGCGAGGGGCAGGGCCAGGCTCAGGACCGTGGAGACCGTGGCCGTCAGGAACAGGGCCGCGCAGCGTCCCCCGGTGCGGCGGACGGTCGCGCGCAGCGGCGATGTGGTGTCCACGGCCGGGGCAGAGCGGTCGTCGGTGGCTGTCGTCATGTCGGGTGGTCCCTCCGCGCGGGGTGACCGACCGCCGGGCGGCCCTCCACGAGTGGGAGTGACCGCCCGGCGTCCGTGCGGGAGATGCTCAGAGACAGAGGGCGACGCTGGCCGCGCTGACGCAGGACAGCAGGCTCAGGGTGCTGTTGCCGCCCGTGTTGGCGGTCTCGTCGGACTCCATCGTCTGAAGGTCGAGCAGTGCCATGTCGATTCCTTTCCTTCGGTCCCGGTGACCCGGGTTCCTGTGGGGACGGGTGTCGCGTCACGACTCCTCGGTCGGAGCCGCGTCATGGGGCCGCCGCAGCGGCGGGAGGAAGGGCAGAGCGGCGGGGGCCGACTCGTCGAGGGCCGCGCCGAGCGCGAGCAGACAGCCCGCCGTTCCGGTGCCCAGGTCCATGGAGAGCCTCATCATCTGGTGCCCGGGGAAGGCCAGTTGGCCCTGGTACGACATCGCGTACCAGCCGAGCCCCGCGATCTGCTCCCGCAGCCGGGCCTCGGGGGCGCCGGTGCGGGCGAGGTGCAGGATCATGCCCGCTCTGCCCTGAAACAGACCGGGCTGCGCGTAGAAACGCGAGGTCGCGGAGGTCAGGATGCGGTCGCGGGCACGCTCGAAGTCCTCGCGCCGGTCGGTGTGGGTCGGCGCGTGCTCCCCGGACGCGCCGAGCGCCAGGTAGTCGTCCAGGACCAGGCCGATGCCCACGCTGCCCTCCGCGAGGTACGGCATCGTCCGCCATCCCTCGTCGACCTCGAGTCCGCCGCCCCGCTGGACGACACAGCCGTCCAGGTCCCGGCGCAGCGCCGTGCCGGCCGCGTCGAGCAGCGCCGGGTCGCCCGTCACCTCGTACTGGCGCAGGAACAGCAGCGCGGGCCCGCTCGCGCCCCGCAGCAGTCCCGCGCGCCGCTTCGGCGGGTCCGGGAGCGGCTCGGCCAGACGGCCCACCAGGATGTCGGTGACGTCCTGGGCCCGCGCTGCCAGCTCCGTCTCCCCGGTGGTGTGCGCCAGCCTGCCGAGGACCAGGCCGAGACCGGCGAGGCCGCCGCGCAGGTCCGAGGAGAGCTTGTGCCACTTCTCGCGCAGGACCAGGTCGATCAGGTCGAGCGCCCGCTGCCGGTGCCCGAGCAGGCCGAGGACATGGGCGACGCCCGCGAGACCGTCGTACAGCCCCAGCGGCGTGCCCACCGGCACCGGGTCCGTGTGGGCCAGCAGCCAGCGCTCGCCCTCCTCGTACCGCTCGGCGCCCGCCTGGGACAGTGCGTACAGCACTCCGGCCGCGCCGTGCGCGAGGCCGAGTCCGCCGCCGTCGGAGAACTGGGTGATGTCGCCCGGGAAGAGCCGGTCGTCGCGGTCCGGGGTCGCGGAGGCGAGGATCGCCTTCACCATCGAGTCGCGGCTGTACGGCCAGTCGCCGGGGTCGACCGGAGCGGCGGGCGGTGAGGGTACGCGGTGGGCCGGCCCGCGCGCGGACACGTCACGGGTGATCTCGGCGACCGCCTCGGCCAGGAACTCCTCCGGTACGTCCGGGAACTGCCCGGCGATCACCTCGGCCAGCTGCGCCGCCTTGCCGCGGTCCACCACGAACAGGGTGGTCAGGGGCATGAACAGCGCGAGCCGCAGACACGCCAGCGCGTACCGGTCGACGTCCGTGCCCCTGCGGTCCGGCGGGGCGAAGAACCCGGGGTGGGCGACGACCTGCCGGCCCCGCTCCTCGACGGGTGCCGCCGCCTCGAAGTCGACCAGGGACACCGACTCCTCGTCGGGCGCGACCATGATGTTGAAGATGTGCAGGTCGTTGAAGACGATCCCGCGCGCGTGCACCGCGTCGAGGGCTTCCTCGACCATCCGGTGGATACGCAGCGCCCACCGCGTGTACGCGGCCACCGCCGCCGGATCCGGGTCGTGGGTGAGCAGGGGGTGGCGTTCGGCGAAGAAGGAGTTGAGGGGACGCCCCTCCACGAAGTCCATGACGAGGAAGCGGTGGTCCCCGAGCGTGAACCAGTCCCGCACCTGCGGCACCGACTCCAGCCCCGAGACCCGCTCCAGCGCGGCACGTTCCCGCTCCAGCCGGGTGACCGCGTCGGCGCCGTCGGCCGCCAGCCCCGCGTGCGGCCGCCCCTCCTTGAGGACGACCCGGCGCCCGTCGCGGGTGTCGGTGCCCACGTACACGCCACCGCCGTTGGAGAAGTGCAGGGCCTTCTCGATGCGGTACGGCAGGTCGGCGACCGTCGTCGCGTTGCGGGCCGCGAGCTGCGCCTCCAGGAACGCGGGCAGCCGCACCCACTCCGGTACCTGGAAGGAGGGCGCCCGCCGGTCCGGCACCAGCCGCCCCTCACCGTCCCGCACCGCCGGCACGAGCGAGCCGCGTTCGTCGACGACGAAGGAGCGCGCGAACGCGCCGTAGCGCACATACAGCGGGCCGTCCTGCCAGCGCAGATCGGTGAGGATGTACGGCCCCTCGCAGCCCTCGAGGAGTGCGCCCAGCTCGGTCAGCACCTGGTGCAGCTGGTCCTCGTCGGCCGGGTAGACCGTCACGAACTTGCCGCTGCCGTCCCGGCCCGCGTACTTGGTGTTGCGCAGATGCAGCAGATGCGGGCCCGGCAGGAACTTGAACGGGATGCCGCGCGGCACGCAGTACTCCCACACGGTCTCGGCGATCCGCTCGGCGTTCGCCCGGGTGGCCGAGGCGTGCACCTTCCAGCCCTGGGTCGGTCCGGGCAGCGGGTCACCGTCCGCCCCGAGCGGCGTCAGCGTCAGCCAGTCGCCGATCCGGTCCGCCCGCCAGCCCTCCGGCACCGCACGACCCGCTGTCTCGAACAAGGGAGCGGTTTCGCCCGGTGCGGACAGCCGGTCGGGCGTCTCGTAGAAGTGCCGGTCGGCGAGCGCGTACACCTCGTACCGCTGGTCCATGCCCACCTCCTCGATGTCTGGCACCGAGCCTTCCAGCCCGCCCCCGGGGCCCGACAGTCACCGCTGTCACGAGACGACCGTGCGGAACGCATGGACGACCTGGAACGCCAGGGGCTGCGCCCGAGCCCCATACGCGCTGTAATGACGAACGTGGTCAGTGAGGACGCGGGACGCGCAGCGACAAGGGCGCGTGCCGAACTTGCCCTCAAGTCGCTCACCGCCGATCTCGACCCCCGCGAACGCCTCCGCCGCATCCTCGAACAGACACTCGTCTTCACCGGCGCGACCGTCAGCGCCGTCTACACCCCGGGCGACACCGGTGACGTGCTGTGCCTCGTCGAGTCGGCCGGCGTGCCTCGCACCCTGTACGGCCTGCGCGACAGCTACGCGGTGGCCGGCGGATCGCCCGCCGCCGACGCCCACCGCACCGGAACGCCCGTATGGCTCGGCCCGGACGAACTCGCCGACTGCGCCGAGTCCCGGCGGCTGCCCGCCGGTACCGTCCATCTGGCCGCACTGCCCGTCCGCGCCGGGGCGGCGGTCGGTGACGGCGGCTGTCTGCTGGTCGTGACGGAGTGTCCTGGCGGCTTCGACGAAAACGCCCGCGACTGCCTGGAACTGTTCGCCGACGCCGTCGCCTGGCCCGCCCCGCCCACCGCCTCGGACGCCGGCGAACTGTCGGACAACGCCTTCAGCCTCGCCATGGACAGCGGACACGTCGAGGTCGGTGACGAACTCCTCGACCTGTTCGCACTCGATCGCGCCGACTTCGACGGCAAGGTGGAGACCCTGCTCGGCCTCACCGTGCCCGAGGACCTGCCCTCACTGATGTCTGTCGTCGAGGCCGACCACATGTCCATCGGCGACCGCGAGCTGGAGTTCCGGGTCCTCCAGCCCGCAGGGCCGCCGAGATGGCTGCGGCTGCGCGGGCGGCTCGAGACCGTCGCGGAGGGCCGCCCGGCCCGGCTGGTGGGCACGGTGGGCGACGCCTCCACGCTGCGCTCCGGCGTCACCGACGTGGCCCGCGTCCAGCGCCTCGCCGCCGCCCTGGCCACCGCCGGGACCGTACGCGACGTCAGCCAGGCCGTCGTCACCGCGCTGCGCAAGCCGCTGCGGGCCGACCGGATCGCCCTCGCCGAGCTGGAGAACGAACGGATGGTCGTCACCGTCCTGGACCCGCCCGAACCCGAGGCCTGGCCCGGGCTGTGGCGGTTCGAATGGCGCTCCGAGTGGCCGGAGTCGCCCGTGCGCTTCATGCCCACCGTGGCCGCCGCCCTGCGCGAGGGCCGCGCCGCCATCTGGCCGGCGGGCGCCGAACTGGAGCCCGCGCTCGAAGGCGTCGGCCCCGGCGGCCTCGCCGTGCTGCCGCTGCCCGCGGGCGGCCGGATGGCAGGCGTCTGCATGATCGGCTGGGACGACCCGCACGAGTTCGGCACCGACGAACGCGCCCTGCTCACCGCCGCCGCCGGCCTCGCGGGCCAGGCCCTGACCCGCGCCCACGCCTTCGACGCCGAACACGAACTCGTCGGCATGCTCCAGCGCACACTGCTGCCCCGCCGCCTGCCCAAGCTCCCCGGCGGGGTCGCCGAGGCCCGCTACCTCCCCACCACCGAGGGCCTGGAGGTCGGCGGCGACTGGTACGACGTCATCCCCCTGCCCGACAACCACGTGGCCCTCGTCATCGGCGACGTCCAGGGACACAACGCGGGCGCCGCCACCCTCATGGGCCAGATGCGCACCGCCCTGCGCGCCTACGCCGTCGAGGGCCACCCGCCGGACGTCGTCGTCTCCCACGCCAACCGTCTCCTCGTCGACATGGAGACCGACCTCTTCGCGACCTGCTGCTACGTCGAGGTCGACATGGAGGAGGGCACCGCCTGGTACGTCCGCGCCGGCCACATCCCCCCGGTCGTCCGCAACCCCGACGGCACCACCGAGATCACCGAGTCCGAGGTGGGTCCACCACTCGGCGTACAGGCCCGGGCCGATTACCCGATGAGCCTGATCCGCCTCCAGCCCGGCACCCTGCTCGCCCTCACGACGGACGGCCTCGTCGAGTCCGCGGAGATCGACGTCGAGGACGGCCTCGACGCCCTCGCGGCCAACCTCGCCGCCGCCGACCCCGCCCACCTCGGCCTGGTCGCCGACGCCCTCCTCGCGGACGCCAACCGCAACGACGACGTCGCCCTGCTCCTGCTGCGCTACGACGCCATGGAACGGCGCCCGCTGCGCGAGAGCTGGACCGTGTGGCGGGTGCCCGAGGCCGTCCGGCACGCCCGCCGCTTCACCCGGCGCACCCTGCGCACCTGGAGTTTCGCGGGCGAGGCAGGGCTGCAGGAGAACATGGACACCGTGCTCCTCGTCGTCTCCGAACTGGTCACCAACGCCCTCGTGCACACCGACGGCCAGGTCCGTCTCGACCTCACCGTCTTCAACGGCCGGCTGCGGGTCGCCGTCGCGGACAACTCGCCCCGCACACCCATCAAACCGACGAACCTCGGCTGGGAGGCCACCGGAGGCCGCGGCATGCTCCTCGTCGAGGCCATGTCGGCGGCCTGGGGAACCGTCCCGGTCAGCGGCGGCAAACAGGTGTGGAGCGAGATCGCGCTGGAGCCCTGAGGACCGCCCGGCGGGTCCCCGCGCCGGTCACTCTGAGGCACCGGATATTACGTCCTGGGAAATCGAAGCTAGGGTGAACGGATGAAGGCTCTCGTGCTCTCCGGTGGCGCCGGCACGCGGCTTCGGCCGATCACCCATACCTCGGCGAAGCAGCTCGTACCCGTGGCCAACAAAGCCGTGCTGTTCTACGGCCTGGAATCCATCGCCGACGCGGGCATCACCGAGGTCGGCATGATCGTCGGTGACACCGCGCCCGAGATCGAGGAGGCGGTCGGCGACGGGTCGCGGTTCGGCCTGAAGGTCACCTACATCCCGCAGGAAAGGCCCCTGGGCCTGGCCCACGCGGTGCTGATCGCGCGGGACTTCCTGGGCGACGACGACTTCGTCATGTACCTCGGCGACAACTTCATCGTCGGCGGCATCAGCGACCTCGTGGACGAGTTCCGCCGGCTGCGCCCCGACGCCCAGATCCTGCTCACCCAGGTCCCCGACCCCCGCTCCTTCGGCGTCGCCGAACTCGACGAGACCGGCCAGGTGATCGGCCTGGAGGAGAAACCCGAACACCCCAAGAGCGACCTCGCCCTCGTCGGCGTGTACCTCTTCACCCCGGCGATCCACGACGCCGTACGCTCCATCAGCCCATCCCGGCGGGGCGAGCTGGAGATCACCCACGCCATCCAGTACCTCATCGACGCCCGGTCCGACGTACGATCCACGCTCATCAAGGGCTACTGGAAGGACACGGGGAACGTCACCGACATGCTGGAGGTCAACCGCATGGTCCTGGAGGGCCTCGAACGGCGGATCGACGGCGACGTGGACACCGCGTCCGAGACCATAGGGCGGGTGGTGATCGAGGAGGGCGCGAGCATCAGCCGCTCACGCATCGTCGGACCCGTCGTCATCGGCGCCGGTACCGTCGTCAGCGACTCGTACGTGGGGCCGTTCACCTCCGTCGCGGAGAACTGCCGGATCACCGACAGCGAGCTGGAGTTCTCCATCGTGCTGCGGGACTCCTCCATCGCCGGGGTGGGCCGCATCGAGTCCTCGCTCATCGGCAGGCATGTCGAGGTGACCCCGGCCCCCAGTGTTCCCAGCGCCCACCGACTCGTCCTCGGAGACCACAGCAAGGTGCAGATCCACTCATGAATCTCCTCGTCACCGGCGCCGCCGGCTTCATCGGCTCCATGTACGTCCGCAACCTCCTCGCGTCCGACGCGCCCGACGCGCCCCGGATCACCGTGCTGGACAAGCTCACGTACGCGGGCACCCTGGACAACCTCCCGGCCGAACACCCCCGGCTGAAGTTCGTCCAGGGCGACATCTGCGACGCCGAACTCGTCGACAAGCTGATGGCCGAGGCCGACCAGGTGGTCCACTTCGCCGCCGAGTCCCACGTGGACCGCTCGATCGACGGCGCCGCCGACTTCGTCCGCACCAACGTCGTCGGCACCCAGGTGCTGCTGGACGCCGCCCTGCGCTACGGCGTCGGCCCGTTCGTCCACGTCTCAACCGACGAGGTGTACGGCTCGATCGAGTCGGGTTCCTGGCCGGAGGACCACCCGCTGGCCCCCAACTCGCCCTACTCGGCGTCGAAGGCGTCCTCGGACCTGCTCGCCCTCGCCTACCACCGCACCCACGGCCTGGACGTGCGCGTCACCCGCTGCTCCAACAACTACGGGCCGCACCAGTTCCCCGAGAAGGTCATCCCGCTCTTCGTCACCAACCTGCTGGACGGCAAGAAGGTCCCGCTGTACGGCGAGGGCCTCAACGTCCGCGACTGGCTGCACGTCGACGACCACTGCCAGGGCATCGACCTGGTGCGCACCGGCGGCCGGCCCGGCGAGGTCTACAACATCGGCGGCGGCACGGAGTTGAGCAACAAGGAACTCACCGGACTCCTCCTGGATGCCTGCGGAGCCGACTGGGACAGCGTGGAGTACGTCGAGGACCGCAAGGGCCACGACCTGCGCTACTCCGTCGACTGGAGCAAGCTCCACGACGAGCTGGGCTACACCCCGCGCCACGACTTCGCCGCCGGTCTCGCCGCGACCGTCGCCTGGTACCGCGACAACCGCGCCTGGTGGGAGCCCCTCAAGCGGCGCGTAGCCACCGACGAGAAGCAGGCCAAGGGATGAAATGGCTGGTGACCGGCGCCGCCGGCATGCTCGGCCGCGACACCGTCGAGGAACTCCTCAGGCGCGGTGAGAACGTCGTGGGCGTCGCCCGCGCCGCCATGGACATCACCGACCCCGACGACGTGCGCCGCGTCTTCACCGAGCACGAGCCCGACCTGGTCGTCAACTGCGCCGCCTACACCGCGGTCGACGACGCGGAGACGGACGAGGAGACGGCACTCCGGATCAACGGCGTCGGACCCCGTCTGCTCGCCCAGGCCTGTGCCGAACACGGCGCCCGGCTGATCCACGTGTCGACCGACTACGTCTTCGACGGCGAGGCCCGCGAAACGCCGTACCCCGAGGATCACACCCCGGCCCCGCGCACCGCGTACGGCCGCACCAAACTCGCCGGTGAACAGGCCGTCCTGGCCACGCTCCCGGACACGGGCGTCGTCCTGCGCACGGCCTGGCTGTACGGCGCCCACGGCGGCAACTTCGTGGCTACGATGATCGGCCTGGAGGCACGTCGGGACACCCTCGACGTGGTCGACGACCAACGCGGCCAGCCCACCTGGAGCGCCGACGTCGCCGGACTGATCGCCGACCTCGGACCGCTGGTCGGTTCCGGGGCCAGTGGTGTCCTCCACGCCACCAACTCCGGCGAGACCACCTGGTTCGAGCTGGCGCGTGAGGTGTTCCGCCTCGTCGACGCCGACCCGGACCGGGTACACCCCACCACCAGCGCGGCCTTCACCCGCCCCGCACCCCGGCCCGCGTACAGCGCCCTCGGCCACAGCCGCTGGCAGCAGACCGGTCTGCGACCGCTCCGCGACTGGCGTACCGCCCTGCACGAAGCACTGCCTCACATCCGCAAGGAGATTTCCTCGTGAAACGCCATGAGTTCCTCCGGGAGCTCCACAAGGTCAGCGCGAACAGGAACTACCTGGAGATCGGCGTCAACGACGGCCGAAGCCTGACCCTGTCCCGGGTACCGAGCATCGCGATCGACCCCGCGTTCAAGGTGGTCTCGGAGATCCGCGCCGACGTCCATCTCGCGAAGGCCACCAGCGACGACTTCTTCGCCCGGCAGAACCCCCTCTCCCACCTCACGGGCGGCCGGCACCCGCTGCGCAACCTGGCCCGCAACCGCAGCCCGTTCGGCTACTGGCAGCGCACCACGCTCGACCTGTCGTTCATCGACGGCATGCACCTGTTCGAGTACGCGCTGCGCGACTTCATCAACGTGGAGAAGTACTCGGACTGGGCCAGCGTCATCGTCCTCGACGACATGCTGCCGCGCAGCATCGACGAGGCCGCCCGCGACCGGCACACCAACGCCTGGACGGGCGACGTCTACAAGCTGATCGAGATCCTCACCCGGTACCGCCCCGACCTGACCACGGTCCTCGTCGACACGGCGCCCACCGGACAGCTCATCGTCTTCGGCGCCGACCCCGACAACACGGTCCTGAAGGACAACTACGACGAGATCATCGCGGAGTTCGAGGTCCCGGACCCGCAGAAGGTCCCCGAGAGCGTCCTGGAGCGGACTCCGGCGGTCAAGCCGGAGACCCTCATCGAGGCCGGCTTCTGGGCCCCGCTCGTCAGGTCCCGCAACCGGGGCACCAAGCGCGGGAAGGGCCTGGAGCAGCTGCGCCGCAGCCTGCAGCCGCTGAGCACCACCCGCTGACGCGGAACCGGACAAAGGCCTGCGGCCCGGAAGCCGATCAGCTCCCGGGCCGCAGGCCTTTTCGCGTGTACATGTCCCGTACGAGGGAGCTACCGGTTGTCGCGCAGTCCCGCGTAGTACGCCGCGCACGCCTCGTAGGACGGCAGCAGCCCCGCCGCCTCCGCCTCCGCCAGGGACGGCGCCTCGGCGTCCTTCTCCGACAGCACCGGCTCGATGCCCTCGGGCCAGGCGATGCCCAGCTCCGGGTCGAGCGGGTTCACCCCGTGCTCACGCCCCGGCGCATAGCCGGTCGAGCACAGGTAGACCACGGTGGCGTCGTCGGTGAGCGCCATGAAGGCGTGCCCGAGCCCCTCCGCGAGGAACACGGCGTGCCGGGTCTCGTCGTCGAGCCGCACGGCCTCCCACCGCCCGTACGTGGGTGAGCCGACCCGGATGTCCACCACGACGTCCAGCACCGCGCCGCGTACGCACGTCACGTACTTGGCCTGGCTCGGCGGTACGTCGGAGAAGTGCACCCCGCGTACGACGCCCCGGCGCGAGACCGAGCAGTTGGCCTGGGCGAGGGAGAGGTCGTAGCCGGTGGCCTCGCGGAACTCCTCGCCCCGGTACCACTCGTGGAAGGTGCCCCGGTCGTCGGGGAAGATCTTCGGCTCCAGTACCCAGGCGCCTTCGATGTCCAGTGCTCGCATGCTGTCAGGCTCCGTTTCCGCGTCGCAGCCCGGCCTTGCGCGCGATCTTCCCCAGGGTGCGCCGCACCTTGCGGACCAGCTTCTGACCGCCGCTCGGCCCGGCCGGCTTCGCGGGCCGTACGACCTGGAGGCGACCGCCCTTGGCGCTGAGACCGACGGACATCGCCAGGAAGCGCGGCTCGTCGGCCTCCGGGGCCAGGCACAGCTCGGGCTTCCACGTCCCGTCGGCCACCGTCCCGGAGGGCAGCGTCGCCTCGACGAAAGCGCGCGCGTCGTCGGCGGCGCCGGACAGGGTGCCGGGTACCTCGACGGGTGTGGCGGAGGCCGACGAGGTCAGCCGCAGCAGCGTCTTGGTGTCGCCGGGAACGTGCAGGGGCAACGCCACGCGCAGCCGGTCACCCGTGACGGTGACATCGTCCGGCTTCACCCGGCCCAGGCCCACGCCCTTGACGGCGCGGTCGACGTCCAGGGAGAGGGTGGCCTGCTTGGCGGTCCAGTACGGCAGGACCACACGAGAGGCGACCACACCGGCCGGCGGCACCGGCCGGGGGTCCAGCTTCACCGGGCCGAGCCGGCACTCACGGGTCCAGCCGCCCAGCTTGATGCGGACGAACACGTCGAACAGACCGCCGCCGAGCGGAACGCCGCCCGCAGCCGTGCCGGGGTCGACGGTGGCCGTGCCGCGCAGCACCAGCCGCACCTGCCCGTCCTCGTCGGCCGGGAGGGTCTCGCGGGTCAGCTCCACCGGCTGGAAGAACTGGGCGGCGGTGGACCGCTCACGCACCAGGAAGTCCGCCGTCGCGCTCCCGAACCGGGCGACCGTGGACGCGCCCACCCGGGCGATCGCGTCGTCGGCGTCGGTGGGCGTGCCGTCCAGGTCGGCGCCGTCGCTGTCGTCCTCGGCGGGGAACGCCATGGGCTTGCCGCGCGAGGTGAACTCGGCGCTGAAGCCGACGTGCAGGACCCCGTCCCGCCACTCCACGCTCAGGGGAGTGGCGGAGGGGGCGAGCGACGCCTCCCACTCGGCGAACGCCACCACGTCGTCGAGACGGTCGGCGGCGATCAGCGCGGCCACGATCCGCTGCGCCTCCTGCATGCCGTTCGCGACGCCCGGGCCGAAGCGCTCGACGACGACCCCGCGGATCTCGTCGAACATCTCCCTGCGGTAGTCCTCCGGCAGCTTGAGGAGCCGGTTGCCGCGCATGCGCTCGACCATTTCGTTGCGCAGCCAGCGCCGGTAGAGACGGTCGCGCACCGCGCCCGGCTCGGTGTACCGCTCGACGACGTCGAGGGCCTCGCGCAGGTTACGGAAGTAGCCGACCGGGTCGAAGCGCTGGAACCCCGCGTTCGAGGCGTCCTCGCGCTTGACGTGGTAGTAGCAGACGTAGTCGCTGAGCACGGAGACGTTGTCCGCGCGCAGATACGCCTCGGTCACGAAGACATGGTCCTCGAGACGCCGCCGGCCCTCTGGGAAACGCAGGCCGATGCGGTCGAGGAACGCGCGGCGCAGCATCTTGTGCGGGGTGAGGCTGTCGATCAGCGGGGCGTTCTCGACAGTGGCCTTGGGGTGGTTGCGCCGGAACAGCTCGACCGGCACCGGCCGGCCCTTGCCGGCCATCTTGCCGACGATCACATCGGCGCCATTGGCCACGCCGTACTCGTACATCCGCTCGAGGGCTTCGTCGCCGAGGTAGTCGTCGTTGTCGACGAACATCACGAACTCGCCCCGCGAGGCCTCGATACCGACGTTGCGCGGCTTGCCCGACCAGCCCGAGTTCTCCTGGTGGATGACCTGGAAACGATCGTCCGCGAGAGCGAGCTCGTCCAGCAGGGCCGGGGTGTCGTCGGTGGAACCGTCGTCGACGAAGATCACTTCGTACTCGTCGGCGGGCAGCGACTGCTGGAGCAGCGACGCGACGCAGTCCTGGATGTAGGGCCCCGGGTTGTACACCGGAACGATGACACTGACCTTGACCGGCATGCGGCTGAAAGCCCCCTCTTGACCTCTGTTTCCCCGTCTCCGCAACACACGGTCCGGGCTGCCTGATACTAACCGTGCAAGGCCCCCCACACCCCGCAGGGGCGCGGCAGCGCCCTGCAGGGGCGCGGGGAACTGCGCGACAAGCCCCCACAGCGCCGCACCCGCCACTCAGCAGATCGCGCACCCCCAGTAGCGCGCCTACGCTCACCACCGTGCACCTACTGCTCCTCTCCGACACCCACCTCCCCAAACGAGCCAACCACCTGCCGGAGGCACTCCTCACCGAACTCCCACGCGCCGACGCCGTCCTCCACGCCGGCGACTGGGTCGACACAGCAACCCTCGACCTCCTGGAGACCCGCTCCCGCCGCCTCATCGCCGTGTACGGCAACAACGACGGCCCCGACCTGCGCGCCAGGCTCCCCGAGGTGGCTCACGCCGACCTCGGAGGCCTCCGCTTCGCGGTCGTCCACGAGACCGGCCCCGCCCAGGGCCGCGAGGCCCGCTGCGCCGCCCGTTTCCCCGACGTGGACGTCCTGGTGTTCGGCCACAGCCACATCCCGTGGGACAGCACCGCCGACACCGGCCTGCGGCTGCTGAACCCCGGTTCACCGACGGACCGGCGCCGCCAGCCGCACTGCACCTACATGACGGCCACCGTGACGGACGGCGGGCAACTGACCGACGTGGTGCTGCACCGGCTGCCTCCCCGTCAGGCCTGACCCCGACCCTCGTGCGGCGGATGGATGGCACCGCCCGTCGCCGTCAGCGCCGCCCCGCTGCCTCCCCAGCGCAGGGCGACGATCTCGGCGGCCACGGACACCGCCACCTCCTGAGGCGTACGGGCGCCGAGATCGAGGCCGATGGGGGAGCGCAGCCGGGCCAGCTCGGGCGCGGTGAGGCCGGCCTCCGTCAGGCGTCGCCGGCGGTCGTCGTGGGTGCGCCGGCTGCCCATCGCACCGATGTACGCGGCGGGCCGGCGCAGCGCCTCCTCCAGCAGCGGTACGTCGAACTTCGGGTCGTGGGTCAGGACGCAGATCACCGTGCGCTCGTCGGTGTCCGTACCGCGCATATAGCGGTGCGGCCAGTCGGCGACCACGTTGACGCCCTCGGGGAAACGCTTCGGCGTGGCGAAGACCGGGCGGGCGTCGCAGACGGTGACCCGGTATCCGAGGAAGGCGCCGATCCGGGCCACGGCGGCGGCGTAGTCGATGGCGCCGAAGACGAGCATGCGGGGCGGAGGCGCGAACGAGTGCAGGAAGACCGTGACGGCGTCCTCGCGCCGCTCCCCGTGGGGTCCGTAGTGCCGCAACCCCGTTGCACCGAGGGCGAGTTCACCGCGTGCGTCGGCGGTGACGGCCACGTCGAGGCCCGTCGTGCCGAGGGTGCCCGACACCCGGTCGGGCCAGACGGCGAGGGTGGCGCCGCGCGTCGCCGGACCGTCGGTCACGGTGGCCACGGTCACCGGATGTCCGGCCGCCACCGTCCGCGCGACCGCCGCGAAGGACGGATCGAGGGCCGGTGTCACCGGCCGTACGAGGAGGGTGATCTCGCCGCCGCACATCAGCCCCACCGCGAAGGCGTCCTCGTCGCTGTAGCCGAAGGTCTCCAGACGGGCCTCGCCGTTCGCCACGACCTCCTGGGCCAGTTCGAACACCGCGCCCTCGACGCATCCCCCGGACACGCTGCCCACCACCTCGTCGCCGGGCCCCACGGCCATCGCGGCCCCGGGGTCACGGGGCGCGCTGCGGCTCACCGAGACGACGGTGGCGAGCCCGAACGGTTCGCCCGCCGCGTACCACCGTCCGAGCGCGGGGAGGATGTCTCGCACGATCCGCTCCTTTTGTCGCCCATGTGACCCCATGATCGACCATGAGCCTCAAAAGCTGAAGATTACTCAGGAGTCAGTTTCTATTGACGGCTCCTGGTGCGCGCGGGACTGTAATGCACATGTCGAAGTCACGCGTGCATCTGCTCGGCGTACTGGTTCTGGTCACGGGTTTTGTGACCACTGTCGGCTCCCAGCCCGCCCGGGCCGACACCCTCTGGTTCGACTCTCCGACCTCCACCACCCTCACCGTCCAGAACGGCCGGTTCACCGACGCTCTGGGTCGCGAGGTCGTTCTCCGCGGCTACAACGTCTCCGGTGAGACCAAGCTCAAGGAGAACAACGGGCTGCCCTTCGCCTCCGTCGCCGACGCCAGGAAGTCGGCGACGGCCCTGCGGGCGCTCGGCGGCGGCAACAGCGTCCGCTTCCTGCTCTCCTGGGCGTACGCGGAGCCCACCCGAGGGACGGTGGACAGCGCCTATCTGGCCGCCGCCACCGCCCAGATGGGTGCCTTCCTGGACGCCGGCATCCGCGTCTACCCCGACTTCCACCAGGACCTCTACTCCCGCTGGCTCTTCGACCCGGACAGCTGGTACACCGGCGACGGCGCCCCCAAGTGGGCCGTCGACCTCGGCAACTACCCGGACGAGTCCTGCGGGATCTGCCTCCTCTGGGGGCAGAACATCACGTCGAACGCGGCCGTGCGCAACGGGACGTACGACTTCTGGCACAACGCCTACGGGATCCAGGACTCGTTCCTCGACACCGCCCAGAAGACGATGACGTACCTCAAGCAGAACCTGACGAGCGCCCAGTTCAGCGGTGTCGTCGGCTTCGACCCGTACAACGAGCCGCACGCGGGCAACTACGACTCGGGCCAGACCAGCCGGGCCTGGGAGAAGGACGTCCTGTGGCCGTTCTTCGTGAAGTTCCGGTCGCGGATGGACGCGGCGGGCTGGCAGGACAAGCCCGCCTTCGTGGAACCGAACATGTTCTGGAACGCCAACCTCGACTTCCAGAAGCAGGAGGGCGGACTGCTCGACGCCGGGAACATCGGCCCGCGCTATGTCTTCAACACCCACTTCTACGACCAGAAGGCGATCTCCGGCGTCTTCATGTGGGGCAAGGCCGGTGACGGGCAGTACGTCAACGACTTCGGCACCGTCCGCGACCGGGCCGCCGCCACCGGAACGACGGGAATCGTCAGCGAGTTCGGCCATCCGCTGAACGGCAATGTCTCCGACAAGGCGCCGACGGTTCTCAAGGCGATGTACCAGGCCCTCGACTCCCGGGTGAAGGGGTCGGGCTGGTGGACGAACGCGAGCGGCTCCGGGCCGGTGCTGTCCGGCAGCCAGTGGCAGTGGGACATCTACAACGGCCGCCACCACGAACTGATGAACGACAACCCCGACAAGGTGATCACCGCCGCTGACGCCTGGAACGACGAGGACCTGTCCGCCGTACGCCTCGACGACTCCGGTACGGCGGTGCTGCGCCAGGACGCCCGGATGCTTGACCGCGTCTACCCGGGCGCCACGGCCGGGACCACGCTCGCCTTCACCTACGAGGACCGCTCCCGGGACGGGTCGACGACCCTGACCTGGAACCCGGTGCCGAGTTCGCTGCCGAACGTGTCCCAACTGGTGGGCTCGGGGCAGTACTCGGTGCTGGTGTGGCGGTCGAAGGGCATCTCGGCGCCGACCGAGCTCCATCTGCCGGCGTCCTTCCCGACCGCCACGACCACGGTCGTCTCCGACCTCGGCACGGTGTACGGCCCGCCCGCCTACACCAGTACGACGCCGGTCGCGGCGGGCACCGACCCCGGGAACACCGGAAGCCGCCGCCTGCTGCTCACCGCGCCGGACTCGGGAGTCCTGCACTACGCGCTGGTGACCAACGGGGCGACGGCTCCCTCGGCGACCCTGCTGAACGCCGCGCGGACCGAACTGGCCTCCTGGGCCGCGCAGGAATTCAGCTGAGCGATCGACCGACAGTCAACCGGCGGTCAACTGGCCTGAAGGAACAGGTCAGTTGGTCGCCGGGCCAGTCCAGTCCGCCTCGACATGGCCGAGGCGGACGCGCTGGGGGTGGTCGCCGACCGGTACGGACACCGTCTTCTGCCCGGTGGCGAAGTCGATGGCCGTGACCTGGTCGGCACCGCTCTCCGAGATCACGCAGGACTTGCCGTCGCCGCTCACCGTGGCCCAGTAGGGCTTCGAGGCGGGGACGAGCGGGCCCTCCTGGAGGGTCGCGCGGTCGACGACCGTCGCGTAGTCGTCCATCGTGCCGGCGACGCACAGCTTCGTGCCGTCCGGCTTCATCGAGATGCCGTGGTGGCGCGAGTCGTTGACGAACGTGGTGCGGTCGTCGCTGGTCGCCGGGTTCTTCGGCAGGGTCTTGGTCCGGGTGATCTTGTCGGTGGCGACGTCGTACTCGAAGAAGCCGTTGAAGAACGAGACCTGGAAGTAGAGCTTGGACTCGTCGGGCGAGAAGGCGGCCGGGCGGACGGCGTCCGAGTAGTCGTTGAGGCCGATCGCGTTCAGCCGGTCGCGCATGTCGATCACCTTCACCTGCTGGAAGGTGGCCGCGTCGACGACCGTGATCTTCCGGTCGCCCTTCGTGAAGTCCTGCCACGGGGCGTCCTGCGAGGTGTTGACGTCACCGATGGACATGTTCCAGATGTACTTGCCGTCCTTGGTGAAGATGTTCTCGTGCGGCTTGTCGCCGGTCTTGAACGAGCCGATCTGCGCACCGGTGTTGATGTTGAGCACATGCACGGTGTTGGAGATCGACGCGGAGACCGCGACCCGGGTCCCGTCGGGGGAGACCGCCATGTGGTCGGAACGGTAACCGGACACCGGGAAGCGCCAGTTGATCGCCCCGGTGGCGAGGTCGATCGACACGACGTCGGCGAAGCTGGGCCGGGACACGACCACCGACTTGCCGTCCGGGGTGGAGTACATGTCGTCCACCAACTGGTCGTGGCCCTCGCCGACTCCGTTGCGGATGGCCGTGTAGTAGATCCACTTGATCGGGTCGGCGTTGATCGCGGCGATCCGCGCCGCCTTGTCCGGTACGACGTTGATCCGGCCGATCTTGGCGAAGTCGCCGCTCGACTTGATGACGTCCGCGGTGCCTTCCCAGTTGTTGCCGACGAACATCACCTCGCGCAGGCTCGCGGCGGTCGCGCCGTCGGCGTCGGTCGCCGATACGGCGGCGGTCGCGGGGGCGGTGACGGTCAGGACGAGGGCGGCGGCCATGGCACAGAGGTGCCTGGACCTGGAAGCAGACATGAGTGCTCTCCCCTCCGGGAGTGGACAGACGGACGTGGCGGGTGCATGACATATGGGGCAAGAGGGAGAACATGGCTGCGGTCAGGAAACTGAACACGGTCACGTTCAGATTGGACTTACTGGAAAGTAAGGAGGGGGTGCCCTTCTCCACAAGACTGCGTGCAAGACAAACTTGGCCCCCGGACCAACGGAGGAGGGTTCATTGGCGGGCAGACTCAGGGCGCCCACCGGCCGATACGCGGGCAAGACGGCCGAGGAACGGCAGTGCGAGCGGCGTCGCAGATTCCTGGACGCCGCGCTCCAGCTGTTCGGCGACACGCCGGGCTACCGCTCGACGACCGTCGCCGCGCTCAGTGAGGCGGCGGGCCTGTCGACCCGGCAGTTCTACGAGGAGTTCCGCACCCTGGAGGACGTACTGGCCGCCCTGCACCTCCAGGTCAACGACTGGGCCGAGGAGGCGGCACTCGCCGCGCTGGCCGCCGCGGAGGGCCTGCCTCTCGCGGA
This sequence comes from Streptomyces sp. NPDC047042, assembly GCF_040644035.1. Taxonomy (NCBI): domain Bacteria; kingdom Bacillati; phylum Actinomycetota; class Actinomycetes; order Kitasatosporales; family Streptomycetaceae; genus Streptomyces; species Streptomyces sp. NPDC047042. The sequence continues at coordinate 43,889 of NZ_JBEYVP010000064.1, forward strand.
ACGCGCCGCCGCGATCTTCCGCGGCTACGCCGCCAACGTCACCGCCGACCCGCGCCGCATCCGGATGACCTTCGTCGAGATCATCGGCGTCAGCGCCCGCCTGGAGGAACAGCGACTCGCCCGCCGCTCCCGCTGGGTGAACCTCATCTGCACGGAGGCGGAGGCCGCGGTGGCCCGCGGAGAGGCGGCCCCGCGCGACTACCGCCTCGCCGCGACCGCCTTCATCGGCAGCGTCAACGGCCTGCTCCACGACTGGAGCGCGGGGTGGGTGGACGCCACGCTGGACGAGGTGGTGGACGAACTGGTGCGGATGCTGCTGGGCATCCTGCGGCCGGCGGGCTGGCTGCCGCCGGGCGCGGGGAGAACGGGGGACGGCGAGCACGGGGACGGGGGCGCTGTGCGCACGGGGGATGCGGCGACACGCTGAGGGTGCCGCAAGTGCCGGGTACTGGCCGGGGGTGCCCGGGGTGCCGGGGTGTTGCGAGTGCCCGGGGTGCGGGGTGCGGGGTGCGGGGTGCGGGGTGCGGTCGGGGTGCCGCAGGGCGGTGAGGATGACGCGGCGGGCCTGAGGGCGTACGGCCGTCATGGGGGTGCTGCGGGCTACGGGCTGCCGGGGTGCTGCGGGCTACGGGCTGCCGGGGTGCCGAGGTGCCGGGGTGCCGGGGTGCCGGGGTGCCGGGGTGCCGAGGTGGCGGGGTGGCGGGGCTGCGGAGCGCGCCGCCCACAGAGGGTGGCGGGGTGCCGGGGTGCCGGGGCTGCTGAGCGCGCCGCCCACAGAGGGTGGCGGGGTGCCGGGACGTCGGGGGCGCTGCGGGGCTGAGGGGCCCGGGTTCCAAGGTGCCGGGGCAGGGCAGGGGCGGTTCGGTCTGTGTTGGGGTGCCTTAGGGCGTCGAGGGTGTTGGGGGTAGCGATGGCTGACGTGCGGCCACCCGGGGAGCGAGGGTGCTGAAAATGCGCCGCAGGCCCGCTCGGGATGACGGAGTGGCTCGGGCTTGGGGGCGCCGGGTGTGTCGGTGTGCCGGGAATCTCGGAGCGCTGTTGCGGCGCAGACGCTCAGATGTCGGAGTGTCGCGGGCGCTGAGGAACCCGGCGTGTGGGGGCGTCGAGACGGTGCGGGCTCCCTGAAGTTCGTGGGCGCTGAGGGGACTCTGGTCTCGGGATGCCGGGGGGCTGCGGGGCCCTGGGCGCCCGGGGTTCAGGGGGTTTGCGCGGTCTCCCGGGTGTGGTCGGTGGGGTTGGGGTCAGGTGGACAACCTGTGCAATGACTCCAGTACCGGTCCGACGCCGTCCTCCGCGTCGATGTGGGCCGCGAGAGCACGCGCCCGCTCGCCGTAAGAAGGGTCACTGGTCGCCTGGCGTAGTGCCGAGGCCAGTGTGGTGGTCGTCAGTCTGCGGAGGGGGACCGTTCGGGGTGCCACGCCCAGGGAGACCAGGCGGGAGGCCCAGAAACCCTCGTCGAACTGGATCGGGACCGGCACCGCCGGTACCCCGGCCCGCAGACCGGCGGCGGTCGTGCCCGCGCCGCAGTGGTGGACCACTGCGGCCATGCGCGGGAACAGCGCCGAGTGCGCCACCTCGCCCACGGTCAGCATGTCGTCGCCGTCCGCCGACAGCTCACCCCAGCCCCGCTGGATCACCCCACGCAGCCCGGCCTCCCGCAGAGCCCTGACGACGGACGCGCTCAGCCGCCCGGGATCGGGCACTGTGGCGCTGCCCAGGCCCACGAAGACGGGCGGAGGCCCCGACGCCAGGAACTCCTCGACCTGGGACGGCAGTTGGGGCTGAGTGTCGTACGGCCACCAGTAGCCGCAGATGTCGAGCCCCGGGCGCCAGTCCCGGGGCCGGGGCACCACCAGCGGGCTGAAGCCGTGCAGCACCGGCCAGCCCTGGCGCTCCCGGGCGCGGCGCGCGGCGCCCGGGGCGTGGTGAGGGAGGCCCAGCCGGGCCCGTACGGCCGGCACGGTCGAGGCGAAGACCTGCTCGACGGCCATGCTCACCCCGTTCCCGGCGAGCCGGTTGCCCGCCGCGCCCCAGGACCGGCCGCCGAGGACGGGAGGCCCGAACTCCCTTGTCGGGGCGAGGGGTTGGAGGTACACGCCCATGCTCGGCAGCCGCAACCCCTCCGCGATCGTGTGCCCCAGCGGGCCCAGGGAACTGGACAGCAGCAGTACGTCGTTCACGCGCGCGGCGGCCAGCAGATCGTCGGTCATCCGCCCGACGAGCCGCCGCGCCATCTCGACCACCCGCAGCAGTTTCCCCGCCCCGGTCGCACTGCGATGCAGCCCGCGCCCGCGCGCCGACTCCAGCTCCGCCCTGGGGTCCACGGGCAGGGCGTGGAACCCGACCCCGGCCCCTGCCACCAGCGGCTCGAAGCAGCCGTGCGTGACCAGGGTGACCTCGTGCCCGGCACGGGCCAGCCCGTGCCCGAGCCCGGTGAAGGGGGCCACGTCACCCCGCGAACCTGCCGTCATGATCGCTACCCGCACGGGGGCCAGTATGGCGGCCCGCAAGGGGCGCGGGGAACGGCGCGCCCGTCCCTCCCGCGGACGACACCCCCTAGCGGCGCAGTGGTGCGAGAACCAGCACCAGCAGTGGTGTGGTCGTCGCCGCGAACGTCAGGCACGCGGCCGTCAGACGCGTCCTCAGGCGGCGGTACTTCGCCTCGTACTCGGCCCGCAACTCCGCACTACGGGCCGCGGTGCGCTGCCAGGACGCGCCGGCGAGAGCGAGGTGCTCCGCTGCGAACTGCCGTTCCAGTTCCGCTCGTTGCCCGCTCGTCAGCCAGTCGAGGCGGGCGGTGAAACGGGCGGCCGCCTCCTGTCCCTCCTGGCGGGTCGCCGCGATGAGCAGGTGGCCCTGGATCTCGTTGACCAGGGTCGTCACATCCACCTGGCCGTCGTCGTCCCTCGTGGTCACTGTCGGGTCAACTCCTGCTGCTGGTCGGGGTGATGGAGGTCGAACGCCGGGGATTCGCTGCGGATTCGCGGCAGGGTGAGGAAGTTGTGACGCGGGGGCGGGCAGGACGTGGCCCACTCGAGGGAGCGGCCGTAGCCCCATGGGTCGTCGACCTCGACCTTCTTGCCGTACTTCGCCGTCTTCCACACGTTGTAGAGGAACGGGAGCACGGACAGGCCCAGCAGGAACGAGCTGATCGTCGAGATCGTGTTCAGGGTGGTGAGCCCCTCGACCGCGAGATAGTCGGGGATGCGGCGCACCATGCCCCCGGCGCCCAGCCAGTGCTGGACGAGGAAGGTGCCGTGGAAGCCGATGAACAGCGTCCAGAACGTGATCTTGCCGAGGCGCTCGTCGAGCATCTTG
>NZ_JBEYVP010000065.1:0-36516 GCF_040644035.1 Streptomyces sp. NPDC047042
ATCACGAGCGCACTACCGGGAACCGACGAGCGGCCCGCGGGAACATTCCGTGAGCGGATCACACCCCGACGGGAACATTCCGTGAGCGCTGACATCGAGCAGGCGCTGGGGTGGAGCGGCCCCGCCGGTCTCGGAGGACACTTTGCCCGCGGCAGTCTCACGGACACCGCACTGCTCGAACGAATGATGACACCGCAACGGCTGCTGGACATGACGATGCGGCGCAGTCTCGCGCACCCGCAGTTCCGCATGTTCCGCGACGGCGAGGAACTGAACCCGAGCCGGTACCTCAACCCGGAAGTCAGCCGCCGCGGCCAGAGCGTCGACATGGTGGGCACGAGTCTCCTGGGAAGCCTGCTCCGCGAGGGCGCCACGATGGTCCTGGACCAGTCCAACGTGTTCGACCCCACGATGGAAGTGGCCTGCCGGGCTCTGCAGTGGTGGTCCCGCGAACACGTCCAGGCGAACATCTACCTCACCACGAACGAGGCCGCTGGCTTCAAGCTCCACTGGGACGACCACGACGTCGTGATCATCCAACTCGCCGGAGACAAGGAGTGGGAGGTCCGTGGGACCTCACGCCCCTACCCGATGTACCGCGACGCGGCACGCAACGACTCTCCAAGCGAGGAGATCGTCTGGGCCGGCACCATGAAGAAGGGCGACGTCATGCACATCCCGCGGGGCCACTGGCATCAGGCCACCCGCAATGGAAGTGGCTCCGGGCAAAGCCTGCACATGACGCTCGGATTCGAGAAGCGAACCGGGGTGAACTGGCTGTCCTGGCTGGCCGACTGGTCTCGCGAGACCGAGATCTTCCGCCATGACCTCGACCGATGGGGCAGCGCGGAGGAACAGGAAGCCCAGCAGCAGCAACTGGCCGAAGCCGCGATCACTCTGATCGGATCACGCAGCCCCAGAGACTTCCTTGCCGCCCGTGAGCAGGAGGTCGTTCCGCCCCGGCACGTGCCGTACGTCGAATTCTTCGGCCCCCTGACGTCCGTTGTCTGCGTTACCAACTTCCCGCCGCGCATTCTGGAGCGCGACGACGCGGTCGAGATCATCGCGGCCCGCAAGAAACTGACCTTCGCGGCCAAGGCGCTCCCCGCCCTGCGGCTCCTGCTGAGCGGCCACCCCGCACATCTTGACCAGGCTGCCAGCCAGGTCGGTGTCGAAGTGGAGCATGTCGCCAAGATCCTGACGGAGGAAGAGTTGTGCGCGCCCCTCACCCCCGAATTGTCCTCGGGCTACACCGGTCTCGTCACCAGCGCCGTCAACTGACCAACGCGCTCGACCTCGGCATCACCGCCATCGACACAGCTTTCAGCTACCGCGGGTTCACCTCCCACACGACCCTCGCGGACGTCGGGCGCGGATTACTCAACCGTTTCACGATCTCCACCAAGGTCGGCTTCTTCCCTGAGCCGGGTGGGGCCGAGCACTCACTCGACCCGGCAAGCTTGCAGGGGGCTCTGGAACGGACGAGCCAGACCTTGGGCCGCGCGCCTGACCTCGTCTTCCTTCACAACCCGGAGCGCACCCTCCGGGAGAAGGCTGCGCCCGACGCCCTCGCCCAGGCGTGCGCCGTACTGGAAAATGCTAGGGACACCGGGCTTTGCGGGTCCTGGGGCGTCTCCACCTGGGACCCTTCTCCGCTGCTTGACGCGATCGACCCCGACATACCCAAGCCGGCCGTCCTGATGGTCAGGTGCGGCCTACTCGTAGGTGTCCAGACACTACGCGCCGCAGAATCGCTCGCTCATCAGTGGAGCGATCACAACACCCAAGTCTGGGGCATGAGCCCCTTCAGCGGAAACACACACGACCCGATATGGAGCAAGTTCGACGCCCGGGTCTTCCTGCGAGACCACCCGAGCCATCTCACCCAAGTGCAGGCGGCCTTCAGGACCGCCTATCACCTGCCCAAGGTGAGCGCTGTCGCAGTCGGGACCGACGATCCCGTCCACCTGCGTGAACTAGTCGATGCGCTGAACTTCGAGGTGGACGAACAGACGATTCTCCGGTATCGGGGCCTTCTGACGGACCAGGCAGCGGCAGGACACTCATAAGCAGGAGGACGGTTCGCCGTCATCGTGGGGTTCCGGCCAACCGTGCATGCTCCGCATCTCTCGACTCCCCTCAGAGCCAGATGCTCCTGCGCGGCGCTGAACTTCCCCTCGTTGCCGGTGCAACGCGACCTTGGCCCTGGCCGTAGAGAGCGAAAATTCATTCGAGGGGCGACTGGCGCCGGTGCGTTCCGAGCGAGTACAGCGGCAACCGCGCCGCCCTGTTCGGCGGCTGCCACGGTCCGTACTGGACTAGAGAGTCCCTGAGCCGCAGAGACTCATTTGTGCCCGCTGGATCACCGGAGAGATATCACGGTCGTGATATGCGAAGTCTCCGCGTTAGGAGCAGGGTTAGGTGGTCACACTGAGAGATCGTCCGGCAACAGCTAGATGAAAGGAGAGGGTGTTCGTGTCGACGAAGTCCACGCCCGGAGATGGGCAGCACGGCAAGGGCAGCAAGGGCCTGCCGGTCGGCGAGCCGCACCGCAGTACCATCGCGTTCGTGAGGGACCTGGCCCGGGGCGTGCGGGCTCTGCGGCGCCGGTGAGTCTGCTCCCGATGTTCGAGGACGGGGCCGGTCGCAGGTCAGCGGATCCGGTGTCTCTGGTCGGCCCCGTTCCCGTAGTCGACCTGGAGGCCCTCGGTCTATTGCTCGCACCGCCGGCGCTGCTGGGCGAGTTTATCCCCCGAGCACCGTGGAAGGGTGTCGAGCGCATCACGGCCGAGGTTCCGAACCCGCTGCCCGGCTCGCTTCCACGCGCGTTCGCCGAGGCAATCGAGGTACTGACCGCAGACGCCGAGGCGATCGGCGTGCTGGTCTCCGGCGGCCTGGACTCCCTTGCGGTCCTGGTGCATGCGCTGCGAGCCGCTGAGGGTCGAAAGGTGGTTGCATTCACCACTGACCTGCGTGATGACGCCGGGGGTAGCGCCGCCACGGTGGTGCAGCGGCTCCTGGCTGACCTGGAGCTGCCCGCCGAGTTGGTGGTGCTCGACCCGGCGCGCGACCGCGCCGAGCCGGTGTGGTCTGCTGCGGGGCCGCGGCTGGACGCGCTGCCCGAAGTCAACGCCGCCGCAGCGTTGCGTGCGGCGGAGCTGGGCTGCGGGGTACTGCTGTCCGGGGATGGCGCGGACGAGCTGCTGGGTGTTCCCCGCTTCGCCACCACCGCAGTGGCGGCCCGTCATGGGGTTCGAGCCGCTGCTCGGTACGTGGCCGATGTCACCGGTTCGGGCCCCGGCCTGCCCGGTGAACTGGCGGGGATGGTCGCTCGGCTACTGCCCCGCACACTGCGGGCGCGGGCCTACTGGGCGGCGAACTGGCCCGCCTGGTGCGACCCGGTCGCCTCGGTGGTGCTCGCCGAGCCGTATCGGCATGCCGCCACGATGTGGGCTCGCCGGTGGGTGGACACGCAGGTCGCCGGGCACGCGGCGGCCGGGCGGTCATGGGCCGAGGCCGACGCATATGACGCTGTCTTCCCCCATGAGGCGATCCCGCCCGCCGGCCCCGTCCTGGAGGCATCGCCATTCCTGCATGAGGCGTTTCTCGCTGCGGCCCTCGCGCTGCCGCTCGGCGATCGCTACCACCCGGGCCTACCATCGGCCTACTTGCGCTGCAAGGCTCAGGTGGTGCGGCTGCTGCCGGATGGCGCGCTGCCGGTGCTGCCGAGGCGCAAGCAGTACTTCGCCGCGGCGCTCGCTGGGCAGGCCGCCGCCGGGCAGCGGGCGCCACTGTGCGTGGAAGCAGGGCTGGTGGACCCGGTCGCGCTCGCGGCCGAGACCGATCCCGCCATGCTCCTAGTCGTCGCCGCGCTGGAGCGGTGGGTGGCCGGGGCCAAGGAGATGGCCAGGACCATCAGGATCGGATGATCTCCGCAGGCCAGGAGATGTGCGCCGCGCGGTCAACCGTACCGCGCCCTTCCCCGGCCCGTGTGCCTCAAGGGCGGCGGGTGAAGGAGAACAGCCGGTCGACTTCCCTCAGGCCGGCCCGGTCGTACATGCGGTTAGCGGCAGTGCGGTCGCGCTCGCTGTCGCCGGGTGGGGCGTCGTCGTCGACATAGAGGATCACCTCGTCGGCGCCAAGCCCGGTGAGCAAGTCCAGGGCGGAGCCGAGCAGGGCGGGGCCGGTCCCCCGTCCTCGGGCAGCGGGAACGACGCTGATCCACCACAGCACGCCGGCCCCGGCCACGGGGCGCCCGATAGTGGCCTCGGCAATCACCTCCCCGGCATCGCGGACTTCAAGTCGCTTGCCCGGCGGGTCCTCGATCTCGGTCACGGTGTAGCCGTCAGCGTGAGGCAATCCGGCGATCGGCAGCGGGGCGTGCATGTATCGCCACAGGTCGCGGTCGGTGAACCCGGCCGCCTCCAGGGCCCGGCGGGTCGCCGGGCGGTGGCGCGATGGTAGGCCCTCCAGCCCGTGGGTGAGGGCGGAGGCGAACTCGAAGGCGTACACCGTGCGGGGGCCGAGCCGGTCGAGCGCGCGGGCGATCAGGGCCTTGGCGAGCGTTTCCTCGTCTTCGAAGCAGTGCAGCCACAGGATCAGCCCCGCCCCGTCCGAGGACCGATGCGCGTAGGAGACGACACCCAGCACCTCGCCGGCCCCGTCGTGGACGACGTCCGTGGCGGGCGGGTCCAGTTCGGCCCACCAGCCGCCGTCCACCGGGGAACGGCCCGCCAGCGCCTCGGCAAGCATGTCGACGTTCGCCTCGGGCTGTCCGGGCAGACGGTCGGCGTTGACCAGGGCGAGCACTGCTGGCTCGTCCTCCGCCGCGTATGGCCGCACGGACAACTGCGTCGCCGAGCCGGACGATGTGATCGCCACGCGGGGTGCCTCCCTGGATTTCGTGTCTTCTCCCAGCCTGCCCTCGGCGGCGTCCGTGCGCCAGCACAATGCGTGAGTCGAGCAGCGCACGGCCCGCCGGAGCGCGGTGGCCTTCGAGCCCATGCTCTTCGCCTTTTCACGCGGGGCTCCATTGAGCCTGGACATCCTCGTTCCTGAGCGTCTCGATGCGGTACGACAACTGCCGGGCAGCAGCAGTGTCTCCTCGGTCTGCACGCCGAATGAAGGATCCAAGTGTGTGAAGGTCACGGATTTCGCAGACCACCGAAAGGCCGGACCACTGTCGGATGTCGTGGCCGTATCGCTCACTGAAGCTATCCAGTTCTCTGACGGTACGCCCGAAGCGAACTCCTTGGAACGTATTGGCCAAGTCGACCTCACGTGGGCCGAATGCTGCCTCGTCCCAGTCGCCGAGTCTGACGCCCTGACCGTGCCAGAGGGTATTGCCTGGATATGCGTCCCCGTGGATATGGCCGTGCCCCAAGGGGAAGTCAAGCTTTCCGAAAGCGTCCAGGAGTTCTTTCCTTCGCGCCGTCAGCCACTCTCTCTGGTGCGGAGCCAGGTACGTACTGTCGCCCACAGCGCTCTTGAACGAGGCGAGTGGCCGGTACATCGGCAGTGACAGAGGTGGGGACGGCAGGTCATGTAGGACCCGCAGAAGACCACCCAAGCGTCCAGCCGGCGGCGCGTCGCGCTCAGGCTGCGGGTAGTGCTGCCAGAAGGTGACAACGTACTGGCCGTGTGCCACTGGCTGCGGGACGTTCGCAGGCTCCGTCGCCGGGAAGTCATTCGTGACCAGCCAGCGCGCCAGTGATACGGCGGTTTCGAGGCGCTGTTGCTGCGAGGCTGGACTGACGCGCACCACGACGCCTTCTGCAGCAAGAAGGAACACTGAAGTGGCGTGGTGGTGAAGGTGCGTGAGGGAACGCTCCGCCAGCCCTAACGTCCGGCAGGCCATGCGTGCGGCGGACTCGGGAGAGACCGTCAGTGTCATGAGGTGAGGGCCTTCGCTCTCGTGTCGATCACCTGATAACCGCGGGTTGCGTCTGCAAGGTCGCGGACGGTCCGGCTTCGGGCGAACCGAGGTTCTTCCAGAAGCCTAGCCACTCCCTGGACAGCGTCACCGAGCTGTCGGATACGACGCTCCACCGGCAGCTCCAGAATGGGCTGGAGCTGTTCGCCAGCTCCCTCGATCTCACCGGTGGCGATGCGCGCGGTGACGATGTCGAGGCGCGCGAGGGCTTCGTCGCCGTACGACCGCTGTTCCTTGGGCCCCATCTCGTACAGACCGATTGCGGCGGAGGCGTGCCTCTCGGCTCTCTCGTGCTCGCCGAGGAGAGCGTACGTTCCGCCGATGTAATACTCCTGCTTGGCTTCCGGGAAGGTGAGCAACCCTCCGAATCTGGAGAGGCCCATCGGGTCTGTCGGCTGCTCGCGGGCACGCTCAAGTTCCATCAGCGCGGCCAGTGCCGTATCCCGATCTCCGACGCGTGCCGCAGCCCTGGCCCCGATCGCCGCGGTTCTGACCCGGGTCTCGCCTACGGGGACGAGCCGAATCGCCTGTTGTGTGTACTCCAGGGCGGTGTGCGGGTGCGTTGACCACTCCGCAATCAACGCGGCTGTGCCCTTGACCCATGCCCGAAGATCGTCGTGACCAGCGTGCTCAGCGAGAGTCCCGGCTGTCTGGAGTTGGGCGACAGCGGAGTCCTGGTCGCCGAGATTCTGTGACGCGTGCGCGAGGAGCAGGCAGCTCGTGCCGGCGAGAAGATACAACTCGCGGGTTTGGCCCGGAGGCTGGTGGCCGCTCAGCAACGAGAAGAGTTGGTCTCTCGTCGACAGCAGATCGTGGAAGAGCGGGTACAGCGGAGCGTGGACGTAGTCCGTCGCGATCCGAGTGATCCTGGACTCCAGCACCTCAAGCTCAATGTCGCTCACGTTGCTGTGAGTGACCACTTCCGCGAACCGTCGCGACTGGGCCGCTGCTTTCGTTGCGAGCTCGTAGAGGTCCGCTGCCCTCTCGCCGGTCGTTGCTGGGACATCGACGCCTAGCCGTCCTGGGCGCGGGAAGGGCAAGGGTGTGAGGGTGGCGGCATGATGCTCACGGAACGACGGGGGGAGCAGCGCATCGGGTGTTTCGATGCCGTTGAGGAACCTTGCGACTTTGTCGAGGTTCGTCAGCCGGCGGGTTCCCGCTTCGAGCATGGACAGGAAGCCCTGGCTGAGTCCCGTCATGTGAGCCATGTCCTCCTGGCGGAGTTTTGCCCGCTCGCGGATGAGACGGCTCGCTCGCCCGAAGTCCCAGGCAGAGATGGCAACTTGGACTTCCGGGTCACTCCAGACGCTGTCCGGAACGAGGTGTTGAAGACGGGGGGTGAGACGTCTGTCGCGTGCGCACGTGGCGCACCGGTCTTCGTCGTTGTACTGGCTCAGACGGCATTCGCAGTCGACGCATACGCGAGTGTGCCTTGGCATTGCACCCCCGTTTCCTGTCTGCGCCCGACAGCGTATGCGGGGTACGCGCGCGCCGGTATCACTCATGTAATACGTGCAGTTGAGGGCCTCTCCGGAACAGCTGTCATCGGGAGTGATTGCGGATCGCTGCAGTAATCGCGTCCAGGAGCTGCGGGACGCTTTCGAGATTGTCGAGGACCAGATCGGCGCCGGCCGAGGCGAGTTCGTCGGCGGTGGTCTTGCCTGACGCGACTCCGATCACAGGAGCACCACCTTCGAGCCCGGTGCGGACGTCTTCGAGGGAGTCTCCGATGATGACCGTGTTGGAGCGGGTGAAGACGGTCCCGTATTTGGCCCGGGTTCGCTCTTGCGCGACGGCGACGAGAGCCGGCCGGTGGTCGTTGTCCGAGGAGTACCCGCCGACCTCGGTGTCCAGGAACTCGTCGAGGTCGAACGCTTTGAGCTTCAGCAGCGCGTTGGGTTTGAGATTCCCCGTGACGACGGTCGGAACGTAGCCGGGTTGTGCGTGTACTGCCTTGAGCGCGGCCACGGCGCCGGGCAGGAGTACACCTTGCTCACGAAGGTCGTCGGCGTGCGCGGCCAGGCGCTGCGGCAGGAGTTCGACCATGCGCGGCACCAGGCCGGGGACGTCTGCCTCCGGGACGCCGTTGTCCAGGAGCAGCGATCGAATAGCGAGGGGCATGGTGACACCGGTGCCGCGGGCTGGAAGGCGTTTCGCGGGGCGGCCGACGATTTCGGCGAAGGTCTCCCGGTACACCTGACGGTCGATGTCACCGACGTACAACAGGGTACGGTCGATGTCCCACAGCACGAGGATCTGCCCGGCGTCGGTCACGTTCAGCTCCCTGTTGACGTCATGGCGGCGCGTCGCTCCAGTACGTCCTGAGCGTACGGGCTGTGGGCAGCGGGCCGGAGTTGTTGGATCATGCTCGTGACGTGGCTGTCGAACCGTGCTGACTGAAGCGTCGCTGCGAGGTCGAGGACCTCGTGTGCCGTGGTGCAGCCGGCTTCGAGGTCGCCCTGCTCGATGTGGGCGCTTGCGGCGCGGGAGAGGAACAGGCCCCTGGTGCGGTGGTCCGCTGGGTTGAGTGCCTTCCGGGCCTTCGCGAAGCTGTCGACGGCGCTGCGGGGGTCGCCGAGGTCGAGGTAGCAGCTGCCGGCCTGCCCGTGGATCTCGCCCTCGTTGACCCAGTACAGCCAGTGTGGGTCGTGCTCCGAGCGTCCCTGAGCGCAGAGTTCAGCGGCCTTCCCCAGCGCGGCGAGTGCCGCTTGGCGTTCGCCGAGTTTCGCGTGCCCGCGGGCCTGGCGGGTCAGGAGCATCGCTTCGAGCGCGGGCGTGCCGAGCTTCTTGATCCTGGCGCGTGCTCGCTGTGCTGCGGCGACAGCGTGGTGAGGGGCTCCCGTGGAGTACCCGTGGATGGCGATGTAGGACAGAGCGCCGGCACCGAGCCGCAGGTCCTGCGACGCCTTCGCGGCGCGGAGCGCTGCGTACAAATAGGCGAGGGGACGTGCGCGGTCGCCGGAGTCGAAGACGAACCATCCCGTCTGGGTGGCGGTGTCGGCGGTGATAGCCGCCAGCCGTCGTCCTGTCGCCTCGTCGTACGACGTCTCCTCCAGGAGGTGCTTGAGGAACTGGAGGTGGCGGTTGCCGAGACTTGCGAGGGTTCCGCTGCCGTCGGACGCGTCCATGGTCCGCAGGTTGTCGGTGGTGTGCTGGAGGCCGTCGAGCAGGTCGCTGGTGAGACGGCTTCCAGCTGCTGCATGGTGGAGAGGCTCTGCTTCGGCGCTGTCCCACCCGTTGACGAACGAGGTGAGCGCGATGCCGCTTGCGGTGAGGAATCGTCGGCGGTCCATTTCGCTGCCTCCTACCGCTGTGTCAAGTGCTCCCACCATACGAGCCGTTGTCCACGGCAAAGTCGGGTCCGCGTCACCGGCGAACTGGGTCGGCGGGTCCTCCGTCGCCGGGGCGGAAGAATACGAAAGAGGCAGGATAACCAAGTTGCCGGGTACACCCAAGCCTGTGAGGTATTCGACGATTTTGTCGATGTTGGTGAGGCGGCGAGTGCCTGACTCCAGCATCGACAGGAATGGTTGGCTGAGACCGGTGAGCCGGGAGATGTCGTCCTGGCGGAGGCCACCGCGGAGGCGGATCAGACGGCTGGCGCGGCCGAAGTCCCAAGCCGAGAGCGCGCTTTGAAGCTCAGGATCGGACCAGATGTGTTCAGGGACGGAAGAGGAGTGTTCCTCCCGGATTTGCGAACGGTCACAGGCTGCGCAAAGAGTGTCCCTGTTGTACCGGTTCAAGGAGCAGCCGCACCGATCACAGCGTCGCTGTGCCTGCTGAAGCACTCTCTCCTCCTCTGAGGACTCGGGTGCGGCTCACCAGCTCTTTCTGAACCGGAATCACCTTAGTGATATCACCTGCGGAATGTGCGTAATCGCCTTTCGGTGAACAGTCTTGGGCATCAGCCAACGTCCGTGTGACAGCCGTCGCTTGGGCCAGAAGCTGAGTCAGCGCGTCCGGACGTACAGGAGATACCGGTGATTGCCTCCCCAGGGCGAGTGGAAGTCGCCTCTGATCCGCCCCTGGCCCAGTGGCCGACTCTGTCTGCCCGGCGGCATGACGAATCGTGGCCGCGTCGCCAGCCCTTCTCTTCGGAGCCACCGTTGCTGTCCCCTGCACAGACCGAGCTGTCGTGGAGGATTCAATTCGCGGCGCGTCCGCTTCCGCCGCTCGGCGCGGTCGACGTCGTGCAGGCGGGACTGCGGGTGGGGCTGCGAGCGGTTGAGGAAGTACGTGAAGAGGGGCTTCGTACCGGCCCTGTCCTCTGCTGTCTTATGCACTCCCTCGTCCATATCCCGGTGGAGGCGGACACGGCGTACCGGTGGCACGTTCCCCAGACCCTCTGCCGTCCCGGTGTATGGGAGTGCTCGACCGACAACCAGCGCTCACGGTACTCCAGCTGTGTGGGGGCCTGGCTGCTTCCCGCCAGCGAGAACTACGGGCCCACCGACAGCGACGCCCTCTTCCACCGGCTCTCCAGTACGCGTTCCGCGGGCGCACGCAACTGGGGTGTGCGCTATGGCAGTTAGCGTCTCCGCCGTCGTCCTTCTGGCAGTGATCACGTTCTTGCTCGTCAGGAAGGGCGGCCTGAAGGCGGGGCACGCGATTGTGTGCGTCCTCCTCGGCTTCCACCTCGCCAGTTCTTCGGTCGCCCCGACGATCAGTGATGCCGTGTCGAGCCTGGCCGGAATGATCAGCAAGCTCAGTTTCTAGACACGCGCCAGGGACACGGACGTGCAGACCCAACTGCTCTTGCCTCCCCTCCCCCGTTGCCCCTTCCCCTTCTCGTTCTCTCTTCGAGGTTCCTTCATCATGTCGATTTCGGAGACGTTGCCGGTGGCCGTGGCCGTCGGTACGGCCGCCGCCACGCTGGTCGGTACGCCGCTCTACATCCGTGCCCGGGGCCGTTTTAGGCGGCTGCGGGCCGAGCGGGATGCCGCTGACCAGGAGAACGCCCGGCTGAAGGGGTGGGCGGCGGAGAGCGAGCATCTGGTGACCGCCCGCCTCCCGGCGTTGGTCACGCACCTCGCGCATCCGCACGTCCCCGTCCCGGGTCTGCGGGATCGCGCTCTTGCCGGCAGTTCGATGGATGTCGCCCACCGGCAGGTTCTGGACCTGGTCAGCCGTGCCGTGGCGGCGGAGCGGGAGCGGGTGGATGAGGCCGCGCAGGCGGTGATGCGCGGTGCGACGACGGTTATCCAGGCCGCGAGCTACCGGCTGCAGACTGAGATCCGGGAGATGCAGTACCGCTTCGACGATCCGCTGATCGCCGAGACCGCGATGGGGCTGGATCAGCTCAACGAACAGAATCTGCGCCGTATTCAGGCGACTGGGGTGCTGTGCGGGGCGTCGCCGGGACTGACGCGTGCCGACTCGTCACTGGGTGACGTGTTGAAGGGGGCGCAGTCCCGGGTGCGCGCCTACCAGCGGATCACGGTCAGCAACCATCTGGCGCAGCCCCTGGGAGTGGTGGCGCGGGCGGTGGAGCCGGTCGCTGTCACGGTGGCGGAGCTGATGGCCAATGCGGTGCACCACACACACGGCACGCTCCCGGTCGAGGCCAGCTGCCATCAGGTCGAGTCCGGGGCGTGCGTCGTGATCGATGACGCCGGGGTGGGCATGAACGCTGACGAGGTGGCGTTCGCCACCCGGCTGCTGTCCGGGACGTGGCCGGTCATGCTGACCGAGCTGGGTGATCCGCCGCGGGCCGGGTTTGCGACCATCGGCCGTCTGGTGAAGCAGTACGGGTTCTCCGTCTCCGTCGACAAGCCGTCCCCCTACGGCGGGGTGCGGGCGGTGCTGTTCCTCCCCGGCCATCTGCTCACGCTGCTGGACGAGCAGGCGAATCCGCCGTCGGCCATGGCGCCGGCCCCGCGCCGCACCGCCCCTCCCGGCCACGCCGTGGCGCCGGACTCCGGCGGCGATGCCGTGCTGCCCCGCCGTAGGAGGGTCCGGAGCCAGCCTCCGCAGCCTGCTCCCTCGGCGCCGGCTGCGGTTGCGGAGCCGGTGGATGCCCGGACGCCGGATGAGGTCGCCTCGACCTACAGCGCGTTCCAGGCCGGCACCGCCTCGGGCCGCGCTGCCGTCACCGCCGATCACGATGAAGGGAACCTGACGTGAGTGCCCCCAAGTCTTCTCCCGCGGCCAAGGACATGTCCTGGGTGCTGGACCCGCTGCTGGACCTGCCGGGCGTGGTGCACGCGCTGGTGCTGTCCGCGGACGGCCTGATCCAGGGTCATGACCCGTTCCTGGACGGGGATGCCGCTGAAGGTGCGGCCGGGATGATGTCCGCGCTCCAGGGCGCGGCGCGGGCGGTGGCCCGTGAGCTGTCCGGTGAGGCCGGTGTCCGGCTGCGTCAGGTCGTCATCGACGCGGACTGCGGTTTCGTGTTCGCGATCCCGGCCGGGGAGAACACGGTCCTGGCGGTGTTCACCGAGCCGAAGGTCGACATGGGGCTGGTCACCCATCACATGCAGATCCAGGTCGCCACTCTCGGCACGAAGGTCATGAACACGCAGGCCCGGGACAGCGGCAATCCGGCATGACGGCCCGTCGCGAGAGCCGGCGTCTGGTGCCCGAGTTCCTGGCGACCTCGGGCCGGGCCCGGCCGACCCGCAACACCCTGGACCGGCTCACGGTCCTGTACGCCACCGGCGAGAGGGTGCCCGACGGCCTTGAGCCGCCCGAGCGGCTGGTGGTCGAACTCGCCCTGGGCCGGGCGGTGGCCCTGGCCGAGGCCGCCGCTCACCTGCGTCTCCCGGTGAGCATTGTCCGGGTTCTGGTGTCCGATCTCGTGGACAGCGGACACCTTAAGACCCGAGCGCCCATCCCCGCCGTCCAGCAACAGGAAAAGCAGCTCCTAGAGAGGGTGCTCCGTGGACTTCGCGCCGTCCGATGACGCCATGCATCTGCCGGGTACCGAACCGGTCCTCGTGAAGATCCTGATCGCCGGCCCGTTCGGCGTCGGGAAGACCACCATGATCAACACCCTGTCGGAAACCGTGCCGCTGCACACCGAAGAAATCATGACGGAGGCAAGCGCCGGGATCGACGACCTGGCCGGCGTGCGGGACAAGACCACCACCACCGTCGCCATCGATTTCGGACGCCGCACCCTGTCCGACGATCTCATCCTGTACCTGTTCGGCACCCCCGGTCAGGAACGCTTCCGGCCGCTGTGGGAGGACATCGCCCAGGGCGCGCTCGGCGCACTGGTATTGGCCGACACCCGGCGCCTGGACGATTCCTTCGAGGTCCTCGACCTGATCGAGCAGCAGGGCCTGCGCCACGCCGTCGTCGTCAACGCCTTCGACGACGCCCCCGTCTACCCGCTT
This sequence comes from Streptomyces sp. NPDC047042, assembly GCF_040644035.1. Lineage (NCBI taxonomy): Bacteria > Bacillati > Actinomycetota > Actinomycetes > Kitasatosporales > Streptomycetaceae > Streptomyces > Streptomyces sp. NPDC047042. Next base: position 13,270 of record NZ_JBEYVP010000065.1, read on the forward strand.
CACACCCTGCGCGAGGCTCTCGACCTGGACCCGGACACCCCGCTCTTGACCTGCGACGCCCGCGAATACCCCTCCGCCATCGACGCGCTCATTGAACTGGTCACCCACTTGATCAACCACTCCGCCCTGGATGCCGCTGCCTCATGAACTACTACCTCCCCCACCCCATCCCGCTGTACGGGCCGGACTTCGCCCAGGACCCGCACGCCGTCTATGCCCGGCTGCGCCAGTACGGGCCACTGGCCCCCGTCGCGATCGCCCCCGGCCACCCGGCCTACCTCGTCACCGACTACCGCGCCGCCCTGGACCTGCTCAAAGACACCACGACATGGTCGAAGAACCCGAGCGAGTGGCAGAAGACGCTGCCGCCCGACAGCCAGGTCCTGCCGATGATGAAGTGGCGCCCCAACCCGCTGTTCAACGACGGCCCGGTCCACGCCCGCTACCGGTCCGTGATCACCGACAGTTTCTCGCGCGTCGAACCGCACCGGCTGCGCGCCCAGGTCGCCCACGCCGCGGACACCCTGATCCGCTCCTTCGCCCCGACGGGCGAGGTCGACCTGGTCACGCAGTACGCCCGCCCGCTGCCGCTGGTGCTGTTCAACAACCTGTTCGGGATGCCCGACTCCTACAGCGACCGCCTGGTGGCCGCGCTCGCCGGGCTGATGGAGGCCACCAGCCCGCAGGAAGCCACCCGGGCGAACGCGGACTTCGAGCAGTACATCGCGGAGCTGATCGCCCTCAAGACGAAGCAGCGCGGACCCGATCTGACGTCCTGGTACATGGACCATCCCGCCGGCCTGAGCACGGAGGAAGTCCTGCACCAGATCGTGCTCACCATGGGCGCCGGGCACGAGCCGACCACGAACCTGATCTCCAACGCGCTGTCGCGGATGCTGTCCAACCCCGACTACTACAGCACCCTGTCCAGCGGCGCGCTCACCGCCAAGGACGCCATCGAGGACGTCCTGCGGCACGAGCCGCCGATGGCGAACTACTCGGCGCACTTCCCGCGCCAGAACGTCCACTTCCACGGCACGTGGATCATGGCCAACCAGCTCGTCCTGGTCTCCTACGCCGCCGCCAACATGTCCCCAGACGGTCCGGCCGTCGGCACCGTCCCCACCGGCGGGGGCGCGCATCTGGCGTGGGCGGCGGGCCCGCACTCCTGCCCGGTCAAGCAGCCCGCCCTGCTGATCACAACCACCGCCATCGAACGGCTGACCAGCCACCTGTGCGACCTGGAACTCACCGCGGCGCGCGAACACCTCGCCTGGCGGCCCGGACCGTTCCACCGCGCCCTCGCCCACCTCCCGGCCCGCTTCACCCCGCTCGCTCCCGACCAGGCAGGAGTCACCCCATGGACCAGCAGCAGCCCCTCCGTATCGACCCCGCAGGCCACGACCTCCACGGCGAAGCACTCCGGCTGAGGGAGACCGGTCCTGCCGTCCGCGTCGTCCTGCCCGGCGAGATCCCCGCCTGGTACATCACCAGCCACGACCTGCTGAAGTCCCTGCTGCTCGATGACCGGGTGAGCAAGGACCCCGGCCAGCACTGGCCCGCCTGGCGCGACGGCGCCTTCCGGGACACCTGGATCATCAACTGGGTGGGCGTGAGCAACATGCTCACCGCGTACGGGCCCGCGCACCGCAGGCTGCGCAAGCTCATCGCTCCGGCCTTCACCGCCCGCCGCACCCAGGCGATGGCCCCGCAGATCGAACGCATCACCCACACCCTCCTCGACGCCATAACCCCGACCAGCCCGGGCCGGGTGGTGGACCTGCGGACGGCATTCGCGCATCCGCTGCCAATGCAGGTGATCTGCGAGCTGTTCGGCCTGCCCGAAACAGCCCGCAGGGACATGGCCCGGCTCATCTCCCGGATCATGGACACCACCATCACCGCGCAGGAGGCGGAAACCACGCAGAAGGAGGTCCGCGCCGTCCTCGCCAGCCTGGTGGCCTTGAAGCGCGCGAACCCCGGCGACGATCTGACCAGCGTCCTGGTCGACGTACGCGAGGAGGACGGCTCCCGCCTGAGCGAGGAGGAACTCATCGACACCCTCCTCCTGATCATCGGCGCCGGCCACGAAACCACCGTCAACCTGATCGGCAACGCCGTCCACGCCCTGCTCACCCACCCCGGACAGCTGGAGCGTGTCCGCACGGGCGAGGTCTCGTGGGACGACGTCATCGAGGAGACCCTGCGCTGGGCCCCCAGCATCGCCAGTCTCCCCCTGCGCTTCGCCGTCACCGACATCCCCCTCCCCGACGGGGGACCCACGATCCGCGCCGGAGAAGCGATCCTCACCACCTACGCCGCCGCAGGCCACGACCCGCAACAGCACGGCGCCACCGCCGCCGAGTTCGACCCCGGCCGCGCGACCACCGACCACCTGGCCTTCGGCCACGGCGTCCACCACTGCATCGGCGCACCCCTGGCCCGCCTGGAGGCCAGGATCGCCCTGCCCGCCCTCTTCGCCCGCTTTCCCGACCTCACCCTCGCCGCGGAGGCCGCAGACCTGGCGCGCGTGGAGTCATTCATCTCCCACGGCTTCCAGTCCCTGCCCATCCGGCTGAACTCCGTCACACCGCCCAGCTGACGCGCGCACACCGCCGTCTGCCCCGTCGGCAACTGTCTGTCGAAAGGATTAGCCCGTGACTGCCCGGCTGGCCCGTCCGCCCGCGTCGCTTCTCCCCCTCACCCCCGTACAACTCGCGATCGTGGCGAAGATCGCGCGCGGCGAAACCACAACCGCGATCGCCTACGACCTGTCACTCACCATCAGCTCGGTCAACGTGCAGGTGACCCTGAGCGGGCGCAAGCTCGGCGCGAGCGGCCGGGCCGCCGTCGTCCACGCCACCCTCGCCACCCACCAACTCCCACGCCCCCAAACGGTCCACGCCCCCGAGAACCTCTCGGACCAGCACATCGAGGCGTGGCACATGATCGCCGTCGGCGCCACCTCCAAGATCTACGCGAAGCGCGCCCGCACCAGCCGCCACGAAGTCCTGCGGCGAGTCCGGGCACTGCGCGAGTTCGTCGGCGCCGCCAACGACCCTCACCTCGTCACCCTCGGCTGGATGTACGGCGTACTCGACGATTCCCTCACCGAGATGGCCACCGGCCATGTTCTCCGTCCCCCGACACACGCCGGACAAGGACGGCGGCGCAACAGTGACGTACGCGTCCACGCGGAAGCGGGCAACGACCCACAGGCCGCGACGCCCAGCGCCGACCGGCACCGGACCCCGCCCCATGCACCGTCCTCGTCTCACCGAACTCGACGTCCTCTCTTACCCGAGAGTGTGGTGATCTGAGTGGACAGCACGGACTGGGAAGCCGAACTGACGGCCGACGTCCTGGAAGACCAGTACGGATTCACCGCCTCGGCGGTCGAGCCCGTCCCCACGAGTACGGAAACGACCGTCCGGCGCGTCCTGACGGACGAGGGACGACGGCTGGTCGTGAAAAAATACCGGGCAACCGCCAGGCAGGACACCTTACGTATCGCCCTGGACATGTCGGAGTACTGCCGGGCAGCCCAACTTCCCGTTCCCCAAGTGCATCCCGACGTGGACGGCGATCTCGTCACGATCGCGCAAGGCCATGCCTGGTCCGTGACCGACGAGGCGCCCGACCTGGTCTCCACCTCGGCCATGACACTCACCCTGGCCGAACACATCGGCACCACACTGGGACGCATGCACCGGGTCCTGGCCGCCTACCCGCTGCCCGAACGCGTGCAGCAGAGCCGCTGGCGCACCGAACCGGTCGAGCACGCACTCGCACAGTGCGACGCCGTGCTGCACCGAGCCCTGCGCCACCGGCGGGTGCACGGGGGACATCTGATCTCCGACCTCGACCAGCGGCGTGAGGATCTCCACCGCCACACCCACCGGCTGCGCCAGCAGCTACCCGAGAACCTGATCGAACACGCCCTGCACGCCCACATGTCCCGCACCCACTTGATGGTTGCCGCCGACACGGTCACCGGCATCGTCGGTTTCCACGGCGCGACAGGCATCACGGCCTGGGAGCTGGGCCGCACGGCGTTCGATCCGCGGACGGTCGCCACCAGCCCCGCATGGGCCGCCTGCGCCCTCGCGATGCTGGCCGCCTATCGCGAAGAAAACCCCACCCTCCCCTTTTCCGACCTACAGGCGTGCACCCGGATCGCCCTCCTGGACCTGCTGTTCGGCCTCCACGGCGCCACCACCGCGGAACACGAACTTTCCGCGGTGGCGCAGGCCAACTCGCAACTGCACTGGAGCCAGCGGCAGACGACCATCCAACGCCTGCTGGACCACCTCGACGACCTCGACGACGCGTTCGCCGCCCTCGGACCGGGCACGGGCCGACCGTGAACCGTCCCTCGGCGACATCGTGCCCGCACCGCCCGTCCCGGCCGCGGCTCCGCACAACTCACCAGCAGGAGGAACGGCTTGCACCGCACCGCGATCAGCCCACACCCAGCATCCACCATGCCGCCTCCGTACACCGGCCTCGCTTTCAGCGGCTGGCGGACCGCGCACCGACCGGTGGCGGGGGGCGGGCCGTGATGACGATCTGTGCAGGCAAGGCGCCTGCTATCAGGCAGGCTTCCGCCCCCGAGGGAGGGGCGTGGGATGTGGAACCTCGGTTTGTCACCCCGGGAGATCGCCGGATCCAGGACGCCCAGGCCATCCACGGGTGGGCCATGCCCTGCCGTCTGCCCCAGCTGATCCGCAGCTCTGACCACCAGCCGAGCCGGGCAGTCGCATGACCGGCGCACCCGAGGCCCGGCCGGCCTTCAGCCTCTCCATCGATCCCCGTGCCCTGACCGATCTGCTCCAGGCCCCGGGAGACATCCGCGATCTCGCCCTCACCCTGCTCCACGACGTCGTCACCGCACGGCTGTTCGGCGCCAGACTCACCCACGACCTCGAGAACTGCCGCAAGCTATACGTCGATCACCGCAAAGCGTGGCGGATCGTCTACATCCAGCGCCCCGTGCCCGCGAACTTCACGCACCGCGCCGAGATCCACGTCGTCGCCGTACGCCCACGCGCCAACCAGGAGGTGTACGACACCGTCCGCGCCCGCCTCGGCATCCCCCACGCCGCCCGCGCCCCACAGCCGGACACAGCGCATCAGCCGATACCCAGGCCAGCCCTGCGGCCCTACCCGATGCCCGGCCTGCCCCGGCCCCGCCCCGATGAACCCGCCCGAGCCGTCACGCAGACGCTCCCAGCCCCGCACCCCGGCCTCGAGCCCAGGTCGGAGATCTCCCCTCCAGCGCCCTTCACGGCTTCTTGAACAGCCATGTTTCGTCAACCACCGGTCTCGCCCAGCCGACCGCAGGAGGTCCTCATGCACCCGGTTCCCTTCTCCGTCTGTGCTCCTCCTGCCCTCGAACGGCTTCGCCGTATGCCGCGGCCGACCGGGCCCACACGGGGTACGGCGATGATGTCACCAAGGGGCCCCTCACCGCGGATCCATCGCGACCGGTGCCGAGGCGAGGGCGCGTGAGCGGCGTGAACCAGTTCCCATTACCTCGGCCCACGCGGGCCGAAAACGTCGTCAGGCCCTTCGGCTTCCCGCACGAGGCGGCGCACACCACCGACGCCCCCGGCCAGCCCCATCGCCAAAGGCCGAGCCATGACGCCCAGCACTGATCCCAGCCCGGCCGCGCCCGTGATCAGACCAAGCCAAGCGTGGAACCCGCACGCCATGCCGATCACGCCCTGGCAGAGAGCGCGCCATATCCGGATCCACGCCTCCACCCTCGTCCCCGGCCCATTACAGATCTACAGATACCGGGAGGCCCTGCGCAGCTGTTCATCGGCCCGCGAAGGCGGCCACAACGACGCCGACCTGCCCAACAACGTGAAGACGACGGTCCTCCTCGAAGAGAGCGCTCTGCACCACCAGGTCCGCTCACCCGACGTCATGTCCGCCCAGATCGCGCACCTGATGGCGCTCCTGCACCCCGGCACGGACCTGTCGCTCGGACTGCTCCCCCTCAACGCGGCCCGTACACCGGCCGAACTCCCCCGGGAACCCTTCGCAATCCTCGACGACCACGGGGTGATCCTGCCTCTCACCCCGGTTCCTCTCGTTCTCGAACACCACTCCCAGACCTTCCGCTACAAGGTCGCCTTCGCCCGGTTGCACCGCCTCGCCCTCACCGGCGCCCCGGCACGTCACCGCCTCTCTCGCCTCCTGAACACCCCGACACCCGCCTGACCCCCACCCCGCGGAAGGAAACAACCCCCTATGCCCAGCAACCGCCTCACGAACGCCGCCCTGCTTGCCCTCGCCGGCACCGCCCTCGCACATACCGTCCTGAGCCACCGCCGGCACCACGACCGAACCGTTCTGGCCACCGCACACATCCACCAGCGGCTCCTCGCGGAGCAGATCGCCCGCCCCGGCCTCCGCACGATCTGGGGAAGCCTGGACCCGCTGGACCCGGCCGAGCGCCGCCTCCACCTCCACCGCAACGCCTGGGTCTCAGGCTGGGAGGCGATGTACCGGGTCGGCACCCTCTCCGCCGACCGCGTCCACGGCGCGGCACTCACCCTGTTCGCCTCCCCCGACGGCCAGAAATGGTGGACCCGCGTACGGGACGCGCGCGCCCAAGCCGCCGACGACGCGTGCGCCCGCCGCTTCCACTCCCTGGTGGACACCGCCTACCAGGATGTAACCGGCGACGTCCTGCCCGCCTTCGCCGCACCCCACGAAGCACGTCCGTGACCAGTACAGACCGCCACCAGCCGATCCGAAGCGGCGGTCTTCCTTCCCGAAATCCAGCCAACCGGAGGTCCTTCATGGCACACGCCGACACCGACTACGCCCGCCCCGCACGCCGCCGCGTCGGCGCCCTTCTGCTGATCCGCAACCAGTCCGGTCACGTCCTGATCGTCCAGCCGTCCTACAAGGACGGCTGGCACCTAGTGGGCGGCGGGGCGCTCCCCGGCGAGCCACCTCACGTAGCCGCCCTGCGGGAGAGCATCGAAGAGACCAGCCTCACCGACCTGACCGTCGGCGACCTGCTGCTCGCCGACTACATACCGGCCGAGCCGGACGGCAGCAGCGCCGAGGGCCTCAACTTCGTGTTCGACGGCGGCATCGTCCCTGACAGAACCGCCATCACCCTGCCGCGCGCCCTGCCGGGCGAAGAACAGCCCGAGCTGATCGGCTGGGCGTTCGTCTCCCCAGACCGACTCGACGACTACTGCCTGCCCCACCAGCGCCAGCGGATCACCGAAGCCCTGGCCGCCCTCCACGACCCTGTTCAGCGCGGATACCGCGTACGAGGCCACCGCATCTGAAACCCGGCACCACCGGCACCGCACCCACACCCCGGTCCCACCTGCCTCGGACAGGGACTGGCCCGCGCACCTCCGCGTCGACCAGACCAACATCACCCCGCGCTCGCCCCGTCATCCAGGACCAGCGGCTTGTGGACCCGCACGGCAACTCCGACTGGGGCACCGGCTGCACCCTCGACCTCGTACTCACCTATCTCACCAAAGCCCACGTCGACCCGTAACCCCCTTCCCCGGACACAGCCCATCCCCCTGGCTCCCCTTTCACACATCAGCACCAGGAGGCACACCATGACGCTGAAAACCGACTTCGACAGGGCCCGTGAGCAGGCCGAACATGCCCTGCGCAAGGGCCGGTTCCCCGAGGCCGAGCAGCTCTACACGGCACTGATAGACGCCCCTGCCGGGGAGGACATCCCGGCCGGCGGGGAGCGTCAGCAGGACGGCGCGCACCGCGACCTTCCTGCTCTGCTGGAGGGCCATGCCCTGGCCCTGTACGGGCTCGCCCGCTACCAGGACGCCGAAGCACGGCTGAGGGACGCGCTGGAGCGCCGGGGGGCGGCCGACGGCCCGATGGCGGCGGCCACCCTCAGTACGATGGCCCGCCTCGCGGAAGCCGTCGGCGAACAGCGCCGATGGACGGAAGCACGGGAACTGGCCCGCGAGGCCAAGCGCCTGGCTGATCTGTCACCCGACGTCACGCCCGAGACACGGGTGTCCATCAGCCTGGCCCTGCCCTGGCTCCTCGTACGTACTCAGGACGACACCGCCATAGCGCAGGTACGCGCCCTCGTGACGGACGCCCATTTCATCCTGGGAACGGACCACCCGCACTGCTGGGCGGCCCGGCATCTCTTCGTCCAGGTCCTCTATGCGACCGGCGCGTACGAGGAAGCAGAACTCGAGGCCCGGAACCTGCTCGAACTGCGGAACGAACGCCAGGGGCCCGTGCACCCGCACACCCTGCTGTTGCGCCGCGATCTTGCCCTCATCCTGCACGCCGCCGGACGCCACGACGAGGCCGCCGAACTCATCACAGACACGTGCGCAGCCGGCGAAGACACCTTGGGTCCGGAGCATCCCTGCACAGCCCACCTGCGAACCGCCCGCACAGCCATCACCGAACAGTTGTCCTGACCGATGAGCAGGACCGCATAGTCCACCGCCCAGTCCGGGGGACCATGGGCCGACCTTTCGCCCTGGTCGCCGCGCCGATCTCAGCTGTGCTGAGCGCCAGATGTATTGCCCTGTGAGGTTGCGGACGCGGCTGGCGGGTGGGCTGCCTGCGAGCAGGCGACGCGGAGCGAGGCGCTCACCCCGTAGTGTCTCCCAGCGGCGAAGGCGTCAAGAAACCGGAACCAGACCGTGCGATGGCCAGCCTCCGGCTCGCAGCCGCGGGGCGCCTCAGATGGGTGCGGCACCCGCCACCACCTGCACGCTTGGCCGACCGGCGATGACCTGCCGTCGTACGCCTGACGGCCTGCCCCGGACACGGCGCGTCACATTCCCCGACCGTGATGCGCCAACTCCCCGACTCTGCAAGGAGCAAAGCGCCCTGTGACTCCCCCCATTGTGCCGCCTGCCGTACCGGCCGAGACGACCGCTGCCCTGCGCCATGCGCTCACCGACCAGCTCCTGGATGACGGCTGGATCCGTACGCCGGCCGTCGAGGCCGCGTTCCGCGCGGTGCCACGCGAGGCGTTCGTCCCGGAAGCGTCTGTTGCCGATGCCTACGCCAACGACGTCGTGGGCCGCATCTACGACGCCAGCGGACAAGCCGTCAGCTCGGTGTCCGCGCCGTGGCTCCAGGCCGACATGCTCGAATCGGCCCGCCTGGCACAAGGGCACCACATCCTGGAGATCGGATCCCGGGGCCCCAACGCCGCCCTTGCCGCGGAGATTGTCGGCGCCGGGGGCAGCGTCACCACCCTCGACATCGACGACGAAGTCACCATCCGAGCCCGGCTCGGCCTGCGAGCCACCGGCTACGACCACGTGCGTGTGGTCACCGCCGACGGCGAACACGTTCCGCGCGACCTCGTCCCGCACGGCGGGTTCGACGCAGTGATCGTGACCGCGGAAGCCTGGGACCTGCCCTGGCTAGACCTGCTGGCCGAAGGCGGACGGCTCGTCGTACCGCTGCGCATCCACGGCCTCGTCTGGTCGATCACGTTCACCAGGAGGGGCCAACTCCTCGAATGCGAGGACCCGTTCACCGTGTGCGGGTTCGTTCCCATGCGCGGCGCCGGCGCCCACACCGCGCCCCTGCTGTCCCTCCGCGGCGGCGAGATCGGTCTCCGCTTCGAGGACGGCACCCCCGTCAATACCGCCCACCTGGACTCCGTCCTCGGCGGTCCTCGGCATGAGGTGCGCACCGGGGTGACCGTGGTCGACCAGGAACCGTTCGACCGCCTCCAGCTCTACGTTGCCACCGTTCTTCCCCACGTCGCCCGCGTCTCGGTCGACCCCGCTCTGGACACCGGCGTCGTTTCCCCGCCCCCGCGCTCGCACTGGCCGGCCATCGTCACGCTTCAGGACGACTCGCTGGCCCGGCTCGCCTGGGTTCAGGTCGCCCAGGACGGCGAGCGCCGCAGGCACGAGTTCGTCGTCCATGGCTACGGCCCGGCAGCCAAGGAGCTGGCCACGCGCATGGCCGAGCACGTGCGGCACTTCGACCGCGAGCACCGGGCGGCGGGCTATCCGCGGCTGCGGGCCGTCCCGCGCTCCCTCGCCGACGACCACCCCACGGACGGGCCGTCGGTCCTCAAGCAGCATGTGCGGCTGGACTTCAGCTGGCCGACGCAGACCGGAGGCAGCACGCGATGACACCCGAAGAACTGGTCAACACCGAGGTGTGGACGGCGTACGGCAGCCACCACATCCGCAAAGCGACCCCCCTGCCGGAGGTGACGCGGATCGGCTGGGGCCCCGGAGGTACCGGTCCCGGGGATGAGATCCTCGGCGACCTGCACGGTCTGCGCGTGCTGGATGTCGGCTGCGGGCCGGCCCGGCACGCCGCCCACCTCGCCCGCGAGCACGGCGCGCTGGTGGACGCCGTCGATTCCTCGCCCACCCAGATCGAACGCGCCCGCGCCCGCTACCACCAGCTGCCCGGGCTCAACCTGGTGCTCGCAGACGCCGTCGAGCACCTGCGCACGGCCCGGCCCTACGACTTCATCTACTCCGTCAACGCCTTCCCCTTCATCGACCCTCACCGGCTGCTGCCCGCCCTGGCCACGGTCCTCAAGCCCGGCGGACGCCTGTACTTCACCGTCCTGCACACCAACTCCCCTGGCCACGGCCCCACCACCGCCGTCACTCCCAGGCCAGAAGTCCTGCGCCTGGCCGACGGCGGCGACCTGACCGTGCAGATGTGGGTGCTCACTCCCGAGCTTTGGGAGGATCTCCTCGTCCAGTACGGGCTGCGCGTGGAGACCATCACCGTCCTCGACACGCCCGAGGAGACCAACCACGCCTCCTACCGGCTCTTCGAGGTCCGCCGCCCCGCCCGCATCACCTCCCGGCCGCGCACCACCCGGCCTCCCCAGGCGCACGCGGCGCTCGGCGTCGGCGCCATCCTGCTCGGTCCCGACGGCCTCCTCCTGGGCCGGCACCACCGGCACACCGCCGAACTGCCCGGCGGACGCGTCGAGAAGGGCGAAACGCTGCCCGAGGCCGTGGTACGCGAACTCGCCGAGGAAACCGGGCTGACCGCGGACCCGGCCGATGTCCGCCTGCTGGGCACCCTCCTCGACCACGTCGGCGATGTCGTCCGCATGACCGTGGGCGCCGTCGTCACCACCTGGCAGGGAACCCCCACCGACCAGAGGGGCGAAAGCGTCGGCAACTGGCGCTGGTGGCCCCTGGACGCACTGCCACCAGGACTGTTCGTGTGCAGCGCGCAGATCCTCACCGCCTGGCGTCCCGACCTGCCCATCGACCACCCGCCCGCCCACTTCACCCCCTTCGTAGACCAGAGCCCGCCCATCGCGCCGTGACGGCCTGCGACCGCATCCAACCGGCCATCAGGAGTGACCGCGTGACCATACGTGCCGGCAACTTCAACGCCTACAAACTCAGCCTCGCCGCCCGTGGCACCACCGCATGGAACGACCGCGTCACAGCCGTACGGGAACTCGCACCCGACCTGCTCGGTCTCCAGGAGGTCGTGGTCGACGAGGCGGCCACACCGCCCGACCAGTGGAATGCCGTCGCTGCCCAGACGATCACCGCGTTCGCCGAGGACTGCGGCCTGACCGCCTCCGTCCCCGCCACTCCCGGACGCCCGTACGGGGTGACCATGGCCGCCAACGTGCACCGGGCCTGGTACACGGCGGTGTTGTGGAATCCCGCTGCGGCAAGCGTCGTGCCGGGCACGTACCGGCCTCTCGGCGCCCCGGACTTCTGGCACGGGCTGACCACGGTCGCCTTCGACATCGGAGCCGCCGAACCCCTCACCATGGTCGCCTATCACGGCGATCCGTTCCGCCCGAACTGGCGCACAGAAGAAGCACGGCGCATCAAGGGCACCCTGCGCCGCCCCGGCGGAGTGACGCCTGCACTCGTCGTCGGCGACTTCAACGCCCTGTCCGCCGCCCGAGTACCCGGCCCCGACGGGACCCTGCGCTACTACGACCACGAGGTGTACGCCGAGCAGGACCACGACGATCTCGAATACCAGGTACTGGAGGGCACCATCGGAGGGGAGCAGCTGGCCGACCGGCGCCAGACCGAACTCCTGCTGCGTCGCGGCTACATGGTCGACGCCGCCGCCCACCTGGGCGTGCCAGGGCACGCCACGGTCGGCCACTGGAAGGACGGCCAGGGCGACCCCGACCCGTTCGGCGAACGCCGGATCGACCTGATCCTCGCAACCCGACCCGTCACTCCCGCGTTGTTGGTGTACGGAGTCCAGGACAGCAAGGCGGCTCGAGCCGGATCCGACCACCTCATCCCCTGGGTCGACCTCGACCCCGCCAAGGTTTCCCGTGAGTTGGGGATAACTGAGGGGTGATCGAGCCGGAACCGGGAGGCGTCGGTCCTGAGAGCCCCGGATGAGAGAGCTTCTTCAGGCTGGCCACCAATCAAGTGACGGTTCACGGACCGCAACGAGCGAGGCCCCCAAGCTGTTGATCGAGATGTATGACGTCTCAATCACCGTGCTCGGGGGCCTCGTTGGTCATCTATCCTGCCGCACTCGACCCGCCGCATGCGCTCGTGGAGTGGGTGACCATGCTCGTCGTCACCCGTGAGGACGACCGGCGCTGCAAGCTCCCCGAGGCCGCCGCCCCGCGCGAGGCGGGCGAGGAGACGGGCCTGACGGAGTTCAAGATCGTGAGCAAGCTCGGCAAGACCGAGTACGACATGAGCCCACACTGGTTCGAGTTCCAGCATCGCCACGTGTTCCACCTGGAGCTGAGCGAGGCCGCCCCGGCACGGTGGGCCAGCCAGGAGAACCACGACGGCAAGCAGGAACCCACTCACTTCGAGTTTCTGGATGCCGCTGGAGGCCGCCCGCATCCTTCAGCCCGGCCGGGGCGCCCTACTGGGGCGTCTCTACGACTGATCACCTGTCCCCGCCCTGGCGCTGTGCGCCCGTCCTTCCGGGTTCTCCTCGTCTAGGCTGCCTGCGGCCTCGCTGGTAGCCCGCTGCCGAGCCACTCCAGGGCGGGGGCCAGCAGCATGCGGAAGTCGGGGGTCTCCATCGACGGCAGGTCCACCGTCACCCAGACCTCCTGGGGTGTCGTCAGGGAGGTGACCAGGCGACTGAGTGGTCCGCCGTTGTCGGGGAGGCGCTCGGCGAACAGCGAGCGTGTGGCGGACACCGCGTCCACCGTGCGCAGATACTCGGCGCCCTGCGTGTGCGTATACGGTGCGAGGGCAGCAAGCGTTGCCGGGTCGTCCATCTGCTCATCGCGGTCGAGCGCAAACAGGATCAGTGCCAGGCTCTGCAGGGCGAGATGGCGCCTGTACTCCCAATCCTTCGTCAGCCACTGTGGCTCGATGAGCCGCACGGCCCGGGCCACTGCGGCTTCCCATCCAGGCTCGTCCCGGCCGATCGCCGAAACCTCTTCCGCTGCCGTGCGCAGATTCGATCCCATGGCAGCACCGTAGCGATTCGACGGCAGCCTCAACAGGTTGACCAACAGATCTCGCGCCTGGCAAGCGCCGTTCACCCAGACGGACGCCCGGCCGCAAGGATCGCGTCAGATCGGCTGGCTGAGGCGGCTCCTGCAGCGTATCCGCGCGAGGTTTTGTCACCGGTGGACCCGTTCCGCTCCCCGCTCGTGCCTTCGGCGTTCGGTGATGTCCCCCGCGCATGCGCGCGGGTTCCGGAGTTCTGGAGTTCTGGGCGGCTGAACTCGCCTGGGGACGGCATGATCTCTGCGTGGTGACACGCGGGTTCGCGTGCCGGGTTCATGGCGATGCGAACGACCTGATCCTTGAGAGGGGCGGCATGGGGTGGGTACGGACAGCTAGGGAACTGCTCCACCAGGGTCCGTTCGTGGCCCTGTACCGCGACTCGGTCCTTCGCCCGGACGGCGTCGCCGACGCGTACGACCATGTCGTGGTGGAGGACGGCGTCCGGGTGGTGGCCCTGGATGGCGACGACCACGTCTTTCTGGTCGAGGACCATTTCTATCTCCAGGAACGCCGCGTTCTGCATGTCCCCGGCGGTGGCTGCGGCGGGCAGGATCCGCAGGCAGCAGCCGTGCGGGAACTGGAAGAAGAGACCGGCCTGGTCGCGGGCGAGACGCATCCGCTCGGCGTGATCGACCCGCTCCCGGCGACCACGGTCGCACGGACCCATCTCTTCCTCGCATTGGCCTTCGGCAGGGCCGCATCCGTCGCGACGAGACCGAAATCGGGATGACGGTCCAGCGGTGGAAGCTGACCGACGCCGCCGAAGCGGTGCGAGCAGGTCGGATCACCGAGGCCGGGAGCGTCGCCGCACTGCTCCTAGCCGAACGTGGGCGGGCATAAAATGACCGGAGTGGAGGAGGATCCGGAGGTACGCCGTGCCGCGTGGAACCTGTACCTGGCGCTGCACAACCTTGCGGACAGTCAGTCCTTCGGGCAGGTCCTCACTTCCGTTCCGGACAAGGCGCTCGGGGAGATCCACGATGCTCGCGCCCAACTGGACCAGTGGCAGCCGGTGTTGAAACGCCGCCACCCGGACCTGGTCCACCAGGCGCATGACGTGATCGACTCTTGGACGGACCGTCCCGCAGACCGGCTCGTGAAACTCTTGCCGCTGCTCGATGACCTCGCCACGCTCGCCGGATCATCCCTCCCCTTCAGACTCCGCCCACCGCGTAGTCGGGGGCACAACGTCACTCCCGTCACCGGGACCCGCCAGTCAGACCGATGTCGCCTCGGCGTCAGCGACGGCCGCTGCGCCGCCACTGGGTGTGCTGCGGTAGGAGGTTGGTGGCACGGGCGCGATTAGTGGGCGGCCCTGGTAAACCCGTTGCGCCGTACGGTGGCCAGTGGACGCCTTCGCCCAGCCCTCGGATGCTGCATTCCGGGTCGCAGTCCGATTGAAGCTTGCCAACTCTCGATCAGGTTCTCCAGGTGCTCACTCAACGTGGCCATGTGCTTCCAAGACATCTTCAGCGGGCACGTCGGAAGCACGGACCGGCTACTACGTCCTCACGCGCAGGCACGAAGCAGGGATGACAGCTGGTCCGCCACTGCAAGCAGAACGCGGTCCGCGTACGGCCGGCCGATGATCTGGACACCAATGGGCAGTCCCCCGGTGGTCGTGGTCACTGGTACGACCAGGCTGGGGAGGCCGATGTGGCTGGTGAGGTTGGCCCAGCCGGTCTGGTCGAAGAAGCTCCGTTCCTCGCTGTCGACCACCAGGGTGCGGCTGCCTGCCGGGATGGCGGCGGTGGGCGCAACTGGCGTGACGAGGACGTCGTGCTCCGTGAAGAACCGCTGCCAGTCCGATCGGAGTCGGGCGCGTTCTTCGTTCGCGCGCAGCCAGGAGCGGTGGGTTTGGGTCCGGTGGCGCAGGAAGGTGGCGCGGGGGCTGGAGTCGTGGTCCTGCAGTTGTCGGGCGGCGGCGAGTTCAGCGGTAGCCGTTCCGTCGGCGGCGGTGGCCGTAGCGGTGGCGTGCAGGAGCTGTTCGAACAGGCGTGTGGAGTCAGCGAAGCGAACAGGTCCTGGGGTGTGGCGGACCAGGGCTCCGGCTGCGGTCAGCGCTTCCTCAAGGGTGCTGAGCGCCTGGGCGGTCTCCTGGTCGACGGGGCAGTTCGGGTCCTCGGCCCAGATCGCCATGCGCAGCTGTTCGACGCTCCTGTCGGACGTCGGCAGATCTATGCGCCATGGTGTGTTCTCGGCCGGTGCCGGGGTGGTCAGGGCGCTGAGTAGCAGGTCGAGGTCTCGGGGGTGGCGGGCCAGGGGGCCGGGGGTGACCATGTCGCTGCTGGTGAGCCAGCCCGGCGGCCGGGGAATGTGGCCGCGGGCGGGGATGAGTCCGCGGGTGGGGCGCAGGCCGTATACCCCGCAGTAGTGGGCCGGCAGGCGGAGCGAGCCGGCGAGATCGCTGCCGAGGTCGGCGGGGGTGAGGTGGGCGGCGACCGCTGCGGCGGGGCCGCCGGAGGAGCCGCCGACCGTGCGGGCCGGGTCGTGCGGGTTGAGGGTCGCGCCGAAGAGTTCGTTGTCGGTGTGGAGGTCCTGGCAGTACGTGGGGGTATTGGTCTTGCCCATGATCACCGCCCCCTGGTGGCGGAGCCTTGCGACCGCGTCGGCATCCCGATCGGGAATGTGATGCTGAAGCTCCTCGGCACCGCTGGTGGTGCGCAGTCCGGCCGTCTCGAAGCTGTCCTTGATGGTCAGGGGGAGGCCGTCGAGGGCTCCGGTCTTCTGCCTGCGGGCGCGGCGTTCGTCGGCGGTGTGGGCTGCGTGCCGGGCGGCGGCGTCGTCCCGGGTGACGACGGCGTTGATGGTGCTTGCGTCGATCCGGTCGAGGTGGAGATCGAGCAGTTCGCGGCTGGAGATCTCACGGCGGTCGAGGGCGCGGAGCTGGGCGTGGGCCGGGAGGGCAGTGTAGTCGGTGGTCACCGGAGACCATCTTCGCGGGCTGTGGAGCGCTCGTGCCGGGCGAAGTGCCGGGCGACGGCGCTCAGGACGGTGAGGTCCTCGATGGGGTGGGAGGATTCCATGTTCTGGTCGGCGAAGTCGGTGGATCGGGCCGGTGGCGTGCCGTGTGTGTGGGCGGTGAGGGCGGCGCGGATCTGGTCAGCGGTTATGGCCGCGTGGAGTTCGTCTCCCGAGAGGCCGGCGGCTCGGTGCCGCTGTTCGCTGTCCTTGCGTACGTCGTGGTCAAGGTAGGGGCGGACGGCTGTCTGTCCGTCGCGGATCTCCACGACGCGGCGGTAGACCTGGAAGGAGATGCCCTGTGTGGGTGGGCGGCCTGTGGCAGTGGAGTCGTTGGGTGTGAGGACTATTTCGGGTACGGCCCGGTGGAAGGCGAGCCACAGCGGGTGCAGTTGGCGGTGGGCCCGTCGCAGGCCGATCCAGTAGTGGGTGCGCTGCACTTGGGCGGTGAGGGTGGGGACGAGCCAGCCGACGAGGGTGAGGATGGTGCCGGTGTCGCCGCAGATCCAGGCGAAGTCTTCCCAGCCGGCCAGTGAGGTTCCCATGGCGGCGGCGATCAGGTTGCCGATGCGGACGGCGCTGTAGCCGAGGGTGACGGCGGCTCCGACGGAGACGACCTTCAGGCCGATGCGGACGGCCGTGCGGGGGCTGCGGCTCGCCAGGCGCCAGCACGCCACGGTCAGGTAGAGCTCGGCGAAGGTGTAGGCGCTGATGTAGAGGGTCAGGTAGGTCGCGTAGATGTGGTCGTGCGCGTAGTAGAGGGTGAAGTCCGTCGGCCGCTCGACGGCTGGTGTCAGCAAGAAGAAGAGCACGAACAACCCGCTGATGACGGCGACGCCGGAGCGGAGCCAGTACCGCGACATGCGCCGCGCCCGGTCGGCGGGTGATCCCCAGTGGCTGAGGACAACCTGTTGGCAGGCCAGCAGTGCCACCACGCAGCTCATGGCCAGCGGCACGGCAAGGTTCCGCGTGCCGAGGGTGTCGTCGATGGCCCGCCACATGGGGCTGATCGAGAACAGGAAGCTGAGCGCCGAGAGCAGGTAGACGGCCGTCAGCGCCGTCCAGGCGGTGTCCCTGCGCCGGGCGGGAAGGTCTCTGAGCAGGAATGCGAGGCCGACCAGCGCCACGGTCAGGCTGATTGGATGCAGGAAGTCTTTCACCGGTTGCTCCCTCTGCGGCTGAGCAGGGTGTGGGCGACCCGCTCCTGTATGTCGTCGCCCGCCGGGGACGCAGTGCGCAGACGGTGCTCGATGACGCGGCCGGACAGGTAGGAGGCGAGGAGTTCGGCGTCGTGCTCCTCGGCCTCCTCGTAGCTGCTGCGCCCGAGCATCATCTCGACCAAGTCTGGGTCGAGCAGCGGGGCGAGGTCCTGCGGCTCCGCTGCGGGCACCTGGCCGCGTTCGTGGTGACCGAGAAACAGATGGGCCATCTCGTGGCCGATGACGTGATCCTGGTGGGCACGGCTGGTCCGCGGGTCGAAGAAAATGTAGAAGGCGCTCCGGGTGACGTACGTGACGCCGCAGCGCCGCCCCGGAACGGTCTGGGCCGCCTCGATGTGCACCGCGCGCCCTGTCCGGCGGGTCACTTCGTGCCGGAGGTCACGGACGCTTGCGACCTGAGGGAGTTTCAATTCCGTCAAGAGACTTGACTGTTGACGCGGAGACGACCACATAGTTCTCTCTGTTTCTCATTCTTCTGAGTCTATTTGACAGGGTGTCACTCGGGCTCTGGAGGGAGCCCTTCGAGTTCTCTCACCCTGTCAACTTCCTTTAGGACTTGGGCAAATCCGTCATCGGACAGCCCGATCATTCGGAAGAGGACGCTCTCGATCCCGGCCTGCTTCGACTTGACCGCAGCAAACTGGCGCATCGCCTCGATTGCCAGGTCGCCGTCATCGAAGAAGTCGCGCGGGAATCCGAACGCCCGGGCTAGCCACACCTTGGTCTCTGCGGACGGGTTGACTCGCTTCCCGGTGCGCAGCAGCGAGATATAGGAGTCGGAGAGCGAGCCTCCGAAACCGGCAATCCGTGCGGCTACCTCCTTGTTGCTATAGACGCCTCGCCGCGGAGGGTGAACGTGCTCGAACAGCCAGTTCAGCCGTTCGCGGAACACGGCCCCTTCATCGGCGGAAGCCCGCCCCGACAAGCCACTCATGATCAACTTCCCCCTGTGTCCGACCTTTGCGACACCACCACCGTACGCCACCGTTGACTGGTGTTGACTGGCGCGCCCCGGATATGACAAGTTCTCCACCGCCAGCACTCCTCGGTTGGTTTGGGAAGCTCGTCCTCATGAGTCATATATTCACATGCGTAATCGGTTCAATAGATCGACGGGAGGCCCGCTCGCAGCAGATTTCACGCCCCTTTCATACACGAGCCCTGCCTCGCGGAACCTCCGAGAAAGCTCAAGCCCGAGCCGTTCTAGAGAAAATTTCCGGCAAGGAAACGGAAGCCGGCGCGGCTTTCGATGGGCGTCCACGGAAGGCCGAGGTGCGCAATTCCCTGCGCGATGCGACTGATTGGAGCCTGCCGAGAACCAGGCACGCTGCCGCATTCCAGGCACTCTGGGCGGCTGCGGCTACGGCCGCCCGGAGGCTTCACGTGGACACGGCGGCGCATTTTGGCGATCACGAGACCCGGCCATCACGTCACGCTCTGCAACTAGTAGAGAGTTTAAGAACCAACTCTGGATCTTGAGGCAGCGTCGTGCGTATGTTCGTCGTCCCCCGGGCAACCCGGCCGGCACGACGACTGCGAGGAGCAGCAGCACGCCATGCGCGCACCACGGGCCTCGTAGGCCCGCATAACAGCGAAGGCGCCCGAGAGGTGCGAACTCCCGGACGCCAAACGCTCAACGGCACTAACCGCCCCGGCAAGGGCGGAGATTGCCCACCTTCACCACGCTGATCCCTTCCACGGGGCGCTTCAGCGTGGCAACACTACAAAGGGGATTGTTACATGCCTCCTGCCCTGCGCAAAAGGCCCGACTATCTGGCCTGCGCGGCAGCCTCATCCTCCTCGGCGACGTCGTACCCCGAGGAGAACACCACCAGCGCCTCGGCGATCCGCCGGTCCGCCTTCCCGTACGGGAGCGGCCGATGAGCAGCGAGGCCCGCGAGTGGGTGTGGGAGCACAGCACGAGCAGGGGAACAGCCCGCCTGGTCCTGCTGTCGATCGCCGACCGGGTGGCCGACAGGCAGTGCATCTCCTGGGCCTCTCTGGCCAGTCTGGCGGAGCGCACGAATGCCTCCCGGTCCACGGTGCGCGACGCGCTCGACCGACTGCTCGGCGCCGGCGAGCTGGAGCAGCTCGACGACCTCACCGGCCCCCAGCGCAGCACCGTCTACCGCCTGCCCGTCGCAGCCGAAGCCCTGGCGGACGCCGCCCTCCAGCACGAGGCGGACGACGCAGCTCCAGCGACGGACGCCCCCGCCGAGCCTGACGTGACACTGCGCGTCTCGGCTCTGCGGCGATACGGAATCCGCCCCCGGGAGGTACCGGAATCCCCTGCCACGTCCCGGAATCCGGCAGGTCCGGAATCCGGTACCTCACGACGGAAACCGGCACGTCGACGTACCGGAAACCGGCACCCCGGTGTACCGGAAACCGGCCCCCAGAACCGTAGTGAACCGAAGGTGAACCGTAGGTACAGCAGTAGTGGTACCCCCGTCACCCCGGCAGACGAGTGGCAGGTCGACCCAGCCGCCCACGCCTGGGCTCGCCAGCACGGGCACCTCGACCGCCTCGGCGAGGAGGGCCTACGGGCGGCCGACGCGAAGTGGCGCCTGCACCGCGCGGACTTCAAACCCCGTCCAGCCTCCGGGTGGGCTGCCGACTGGCGCTCCTGGATCGCCCGCGAACACGCCCCCCACCGCCCCGGCCCCTCCCCCACCGTGCCCGGCAGCGGCACCGCCCCGACCGGCGGCATGACCCGCGCCGAGGCCCACACCGCCGCCCTCCTCGCCGCGCTCGACGAGCCGACCGGATCGGAGTAGCCATGGACCGCCGCGAAACCGCCGCTCTGCTCGCCTACATCGGCCGCCTCGACCCCCGCACCATCCGCACCGACCAGGGCGAGGCCCGCGACCAGCTCGCCCAATGGCACGAACTGCTCGGCGACGTACCGCTGGCCACGCCGCACGGCTGGGACGCCCGCATCGCCGCCCGCCGGCACATCCGCACCTCGCCGTACCAGATCCTGCCCGCGGACATCGGCCGCCCGTGGGACAGCTACCGGCGTGACCGCCTGGCCCGGCACACCGACCCGACGCCGTCCGCCGACCCCGACGACCAGGTGGCCTGGACCGCCGAGCTGGTCGGCACCCGGCGCGCCGTCGCTGCTGGCAGCACGCAGCCCGCGCAGGCCAGGGCGATCACCAGCGGTCGCCAGATCGACCCCGAGCTGGAGGCGCGGCTGCGGGAAGTCGGCTCGTGCATCCCGCCCGAGGCCCGAGCCGACCTCGCCCGCTTGTGGCCCGCCCGGGCGGCACGTGAGGCGGCGATCGCCCAGGGCCTGCCGGACGCACTCTCGGTCCGCTGCACCTGGTGCGAGGCGCCCATCGGCGCGCCGTGCCGCCGTCGGCGCGTCGGCCCCGACGGCTTCGCTCGCGGCAACACCGCGCGCGCCAACCCGCACCACTGCCGCCGCGACCTCGCCGCCGCCCAACAGGCCCAGCAGCCCGCCATGGCCTGACCGACCCGCCCCCGGTGCGCAACCGCCCGGCACACCACAGCACCCTCCTTCCCCCTCCGGCCGCCGAACCCCCTACCCGTAGCCGGCCCCGAACGCCGCGTCCACCCACCGCCGGCCCCCACCGGCCGACGTGGCAGCACATGGGAGACCACCTTGCGCCACATCACCACCCACCACGCGCCGGCCACCGGTCTGCGCGGCATCGGCGACACCAGCTGGCAGACCCACGGAGTGTGCCACGGCATGGACCCCGAGGACGCCGACGCCGTCTTCTTCCCGCTGCCCCGAGACCACGAGGAAATCGCCGAGGCGAAGGAACTGTGCGGGCTGTGCCCGGTCCGCCGCGACTGCCTCAACTACGCCCTGGAGAACGACCTGAAGGAAGGCGTGTGGGGCGGACTGACCGAGGCCGAGCGCGAACCCTGGCACGAGGGCCTTCCCCAGCGCCTCGACTACGGCCGGGTGATCGCCTTCTTCAACGGACGCGACGTGCACCTGACCAAGGCCGAGCGCCAGATCGTCGTCGACCACGCCTACGCCCGGGGCTGGCGCACCGACCGGCTCGCCGCCGCCCTGCAGATCGGCCACAAGCACGCCCGTGACCTGCTGCGGCAGGCCGCCAACAAGGTCTTCGACCGCGACAACACCCTCGGCGTGCCGCCGAACCCGTACAAGCAGAACAAGAAGACCAAGAAGAAGACCGCTCCACGGGGCAACCGACCCGCGGTGTCCACGCCCGGCCCGCAGCAGCTGGTATCCCCGCTCGCGAGGCCCGACTCGGCGCACATCCCTCTCGGAAAGGCAGCATGACCCGCTCCATCGCCTGGTCTCTCGGTGCCGTCCCCGACTTCACCTTCCTCCTCGCCACCGCCACCGGCACGGCCGTGGCGGTGGCGGTAGCCCTGACCGCCTGGGTACTCCGGCACCGGCAGACGCGCCCGCAGAAACGTCTCGGCAGCCCGGCGGTCAAGGTCGCCACACTCGCCGCACTCGGCTGCACCGCCTACAGCGCGGACACCAGCTGGCGCTTCGCCGCCGACTACCTCGACATGGCCGGCACCGCCGAGCGGGCTGGCATGTTCGCCGCCGCCGAACTCGCCCTCTTCGCCACCGCCCTGATGGCGCGCCAGAACCTGGCCACCCTGGGTGCGCCCGGTCTGCCGGGCAGCCTGGTGTGGGCCATCACGGCAGTGCAGGTGATCCCGGCCTACGCCGAGAGCGGCCCCGTCGGCGGCACCGTCCGCGCCTTCGTCGGACCGGTCATGGCGGCGATGCTGTGGCACCTCGCCATGGGCATCGAACTGCGTCTGCGCACCCCCGACGCCGCCTCCAACGGTCTGATCGCCACGCTGGGACGTGAGGCACGCGAACGGCTGCTGTCCCGCCTAGGGATCGCCGCCCGGGACCGCGACGCCGCGCAGATCACCCGCGACCGGGCCACCGACCGCGCCGTATCGCTCGCCGCCCACCTCGCCGAACGCACCCCCGAACAGCAGCAGAGCCGACGCGGACGGCGGCTCACACGACGGCTGTCGAAGGCCATCAGCCGGGCCTCGGTCGGAACAGATCCCGACCAGCGCGCCAAACTGCTCGGCCAGCTCGCCGCCCGTCGGCACGCACTCACGCTCGCCACGGTCCCCCTGCCCTCCCCCTGGTCCCCGCACCAGGCCGGCACGACGACGGTGACGGTCCCCGCACCGACGGCTTGGAACACCACGGTCCCCATCCACGGTCCCGGCACAGCCTCCCAGCCCATCGGGGCCCGGGGACCGCGCCCCGAGCGGGGACCGGTCCCCGGAACCGGGGACCGCGGAACGGGGGCCGGGGGCCATGACATGGGGACCGCCACCACCGGGGGCCTGGCCGGGGGGACCGAGCCGGTCAAACCGGAGCCCCAGCAGCCGACCGCAGGTTACGTGGGGGCTGGCTTCACTGAGGTCGAAGTGCCTGGTCAGGACGCCCAACTGGGCCGGGGACCGGGTGGCCCCGAGTCGGGGACCGACACCACCGGGGACCGGGGACCGAGCACCCCCGACACGGGGACCGACACCACCGGGGACCGGGGACCGAGCACCCCCGACACGGGGACCGACACCACCGGGGACCGGGGACCGAGCACCCCCGACACGGGGAC
>NZ_JBEYVP010000065.1:36613-46564 GCF_040644035.1 Streptomyces sp. NPDC047042
GACCGACACCACCGGGGACCGGGGACACCAAGCGCCGGTACGTCACCAGGCCCCCACGAAGGCCAAGGGCAAGGGAAAGCGCGGTGGCCGGTCGCGCAGCCCGCGGAAGCAGCGCCCGCCGCGTGAGCCGGGGCAGTCCGTGGACCAGCTCGTTCAGCAGGTGCGTCCTCACGTACCGGCTCTGCTCTCGCGGGACGGCAACGAGAGCGTCACCCGGGTCCAGTTGAGGGAGATCCTCCGCCGCGAGGACCTCATGGGCGTCCGAAACGACCGAATCAGCCTCGTCCTCCAGCAACTGCGGACCGAGGCCGACAACTCACCGACCAGGAGCACGACCCGATGAAGACCTGCCAGCAGTTCGCCAGTCTCCGCCACGAGTACGAGCGGGAGATCGGCTACCTGCGCGCCCACTCCGAACTGCATGCCGGCTCTCCGGCGGCGAAGTCCAGCGCGACGCAGGCCGTGTCGACCAAAGCCCGGATGGCTCGGGCGCTCAGCGGCCACGTCGGGCGCTGCCCCGAGTGCGGGTAACCCGCAAAGCAGCAGGTCAAAGCACTGTGAACTGCGGTGGCTCGGTCATAGGCCGGGACACCGCCCGTACCAGGAGGCACCCGTGAGTCCCCATCCGAACCACCCGCCCACGTCCGCTGAGGCGAACGCCTGGGCGGAAGTCCTGGTCCGCCGAAGGCTTCTGTATGCCGCAGTGCTCGTCCCGACCGGCCAGTGGCTCGTCCAGCACACGGCTGACGGACCTGTCCACGTCCTCCCCGGCCCGTCCGACATCGTCGAATTGGTCGCCACCGCCCAGCACCGCATCCGCTCCAAGAGGCCCGACACCCGATGACGAACCCGAACACGAACAGCACCACCCCGGAACCTGTCTCCAACTCCAACTCCGTTCCGTCGCGAGCAAGTTGGGGCGGAAGCGTAGCTTCCGCCAACCCCGCCCCCAAGGGGGACGGGGAGGACCAGCACCGGGGGGCGCAGGTCCAGGAGGCTTCGACCGGGGGCGGATCGAAGCCGGGACAGGAGGAGAAGCCGACCGAGCGCCGTGAGCGCGCTGACCGCGCGCGTCAGCGTCCGCGTCAGCCGCGCGCCACGAAGCGCCTGCATCAGCCCAACACCCGTTTCAACGACGACGAGTTCGTCTCGGTCAAGTCCGCCGCCGCCCGGTGCAACCTGTCCGTCGCCGGGTTCCTCGCCCGCGCCGCGCTCGCCGCAGCCCGCGACCTTGACCGCACGAGCACCGAGATCGCCGGCGAACGCGAAGTGATCACTGCCCTGTTCGACAGCCGCCGCAAGCTCGGCTGGGCCGGCAGCAACCTCAACCAGGCAGTCAAAGCCCTCAACTCCGGCGTGGAAGCACCCCAGCTGGAAGCGGCGATCGCCGCCGTCCACCGCGCCGCCGAGAGCGTCCGCGACGCCTCCGCCCGACTGATCGAGCAGCACGCCACGTGATCCCCAGCGTCAACAAGTCCGGCTCCCGGACCATCGGCCTGCTCGCCTACCTCTACGGTCCGGGCAAAGCCGAGGAGCACACCGACCCGCACCTCGTGGCCTCCTTCGACGGCATGTCCCCCGACCCCGGCCGCGACCCGCACGCCACCCTCAAGGAACTCCAACTCCTCCTCGACCAGCCCGTGATGGCCCTCCCCCGGCACGCGCGGCCGGCCAAGCACGTCTGGCACACCTCCGTGCGCGCGACGGCGGACGACCGGATCCTGTCCGACGAGGAGTGGGGCGATATCGCCCGGCGGGTCGTGGCCGCCACCGGCATCGACCCCGGTGGCGGGCAGCCCGGCTGCCGCTGGGCCGCCGTACGCCACGCAGACGACCACATCCACATCGTCGCCACCCTGGTGTGCGAGGACGGCAGCCGCCCCGACGACTTCCGCTCCGGCAAACGCGCCCAGACTGAATGCCGCCTCATCGAGAAGGAACTCGACCTCCACCAAGTCGCCCCCGGTGACGGCACCGCCGCCCAGCGGCCCACCAGCGCCGAACGCCACAAGGCCGAGCGCCAGGGCCGAGCGCGCACCGCACGGGAGGAACTGCGCGAGACCGTACGGCGCGCGGTGGCCGGAGCGACCAGCGAGGAGGAGTTCTTCGACCGGCTGACCGCCGCCGGTCTGCTGATCCGCAAACGGGCCGCGCCCTCCGGGGACCTGCTCGGCTACAAAGTTGCGCTGCCCGACGACCGCAACAAGGACGGCGAGCCCGTCTTCTACCTCGGCGCGCGTCTCGCGCCGGACCTGTCCCTGCCCCGGATCCGGGAACGCTGGTCCGCCGACCACGACGGCCAGGACGCCGTACCCACTGGCCCGAGGGAGCGTACGGCGCCGGGCGGGCCGTCTGCGGCCCGTCGGCGTACGGCTTCGGCGGCGTGGCAGTCCGTGCTCGTCATCGAGTCCGGCGACGATGCGGTCGCCGCCGCCCACATCGCCTCCGCCGGCGAAATCCTGGACGCCCTGGCCAAGACGTCCGCCGCGCACACCCGGGCTCAACTGCGCGAGGCTGCCTTTGCGTTCGAGCGTGCCTCCCGTTCCCACGTCCGGGCCGAGCGCGGGCACGACCGGGCGCTGCGGCAGGCGGCCCGCGACCTCGTCCGCGGCGGCCCCGCCCACGGCCGGGGCGAGGACGGCGCGACGACCGCGATGGCGATCGACATGCTGTTCTTCCTCATCACCGCCGTCGCCCACTGGCACGCGAATAAGGGCCATGCCCAGCAGGCCGCCGCCGCCCGCCGGGCCGCTGAACATCTGCGTGCCGCCTACCGGTTGGCCGCCGCCCAGCCGCTCGGCGCCCTCTACCAGCGCGGCCGTCACCTGGGGCGGCCCCTCCTCCAACGCCAGACGAAGATCTTGCGCGAGGCGCTGCCGCACCTGGCGGCCCGGATCCTCGGCGAGCCCGGCTGGTACGCGCTCGCCGCGACCCTCGCCGACGCCGAGACCGCCGGCCACGACCCCGCCGTCCTCCTGGCCGACGCCGCCGGGCATCGGGAACTCGGCACGGCCGAGTCCGTCAGTGACGTCCTGGTCTGGCGACTGCGCCGGGCCGCGGGCCTGCCCGCCGACGCCAGCAGCATGGTGAGCGGTGCCCCTCAGCCGGATGAGTCCGCACGCCGGGCTGGGCGGCAGGCACCACAGCGGCCCGGGTCCCGGCGCGGACGGACGTGACTGTGGAGTTTGTGAATTGAAGCAGGTGGGGGACATGGGGCACGATCATGACGCGGGCTGGACGAGACGAGGGAGAACAGCGAGTTGTTGGAGCGGATACGGCGACGTCGCGGAGCGGACATCGAGGAGATGCGTCGCGTGCACGATCGGATGTGGGCGGGGCTGGAGAGCTGGGTGCCGCCGGAGGTGGAACGGATCCGGGCCGCTATCGCAGCGGAAGAGTCGGCCGGGATGGTTGACGACTTCCTTCCGCCGGATCTGCGGATTCCGAGCCATGACCAGGTGGCTGGGCGGATGATGCCGTGGCCCCAGCCGCTCGTCATCAACGGCGAGATGGCCGCGTGCACCGCCTGCGGGGCGTACCGGGACTGGCTTGTCCTCTCGACCCGCGACGAGATCTGGCTGCGCTGCCGGGACGGCCACCAGCAGCACGAGACGCGGCTCGACACCGCCTGGTACAACCGGCACGCCGCGCCGGCGGACGCGACGCACGCCACGTTCGAGGACTGCCTGCGCCACCTCGGGCACTGACCGCCACTCCTACGACCCCACCGGGCCTGCGGGCCCGTACTGACCACCCGTCGCCCAGCACCAAGGGGTCAGTTCCGCATGCGCGTTCGCGTCACCACCACCGCCGTCGGCCTCGTCGCCGCCACCGCCCTCGCCCTGTATGCCTGCTCCACGAATACCAGCGAGCGGACGCTCACCGCCCCGTCCTCCGTCCGCACCGGGACACCGGCGGCGGACGACAGCACGACGGCTGAGTTCCCGCTGTCGTCGGCCGCGCTGGACGCACGCCTGCTCAGCGAGCAGGATCTCGGCAGCGGCTACTCCCTCAAGCCGGGGAACTCCTCCTCCCGGCACGACGACGTGACGGTCCTGGGCTGCCCCGCCCTGAACGACCTGGGCGGCGACGCGGTCACCGGCGGGTCTCTCGACTTCCCCCACCGCGCGAAGGCCGCCTTCACCTACGCAGGCAGCAGCTCCTCGGAGGTTACCGAGGAGCTGTACAGCGACACCGCCGCGAAGCTGTCCACCGGCACGGACCGGATCTTTGACACGATGGCGTCGTGTCCGAACTACCAGGTATTGGCGGGTGGCACGCTCATCGACGTGCACGTCCAGACGACCCCGACGCCCCGCCTCGGAGACGAGCAGTGGAGCCAGCTGCTCACCTACCGCATCGACGGACGGCGCACCGTCGTCAAGCAGACGGCGGTCCGGGCAGGCACAATGCTGGTGATCGTCTCTGGGGCTCCGGGTCTCGTCGACGCTCACATCACCAGCGCCGTACGGACAGCGCTGGGCCGCTGAAACGAGTAGTGTCCCACCCGCCCGGTCCCGCCCCGTCTGTCGACGCAGGATCGGGCGTTCGGCGCGTGGCCGCTATGCGCCCCGAACATGCCTCTGGTGTGAATCGTGGTGGAGCCCAGTGCACGTCCGGTGCCGACTGGATGCCGTCGTACGGGAAAGGGCCAGCATGGCGGGTCGTCAGGTGAAGGCCCGCGGGTGCTTCGCGTTCGTCACCACCCCACGTCAGGAGGTTCTCCTTCAGCTGCGGGACGACAAGGCCGACATCGCGTGGCCAGGGCGCTGGTCGATGCCCGGCGGCGGAGCGGAGGCGGGAGAGACGGCGCGCGAGACGATCCTGCGTGAACTGCGGGAGGAGACCGGCATCATCCCGGACGCCATCGAGGAAGTCGCAATCACCGCGTACGAGAGGGGCAAGACGCCGCCCCACGTGTTCGTCACGGTCTGGGACGGAACCTTGAACGAGCTGGTCCTCGGTGAAGGCCAGGAACTGCGTCTGTTCCCGCTCGGCGCTCTCCCCGAGGCCATGCCGCCCCATGTCCGGCACTATGTCGAGCAGCTCGCGCGACGCCTCCTCGGGTCGCGCCGAGGGCAGCGGCAGGACCACCTACGCTCAGGCTAGACCGCACGCGGCGAGGGACCGCCGAACTTCTGGTCGGCGACCCCTCGCCATGGCATTTTCAGAATTCGACTCCGGACGTCCGCTGCTCATGCCAGGGACTCTCGGGCGACCCGATCATTGCGAGGAAGTCACGTTCTGCCGGGGGTTGGGGGATGCTGCGTAACGGCGGAGCGGCCGGCGCCACGTGCGGCGTGCGCCTCCACGGGTGGAACCCCGGCCACCCGCCGGAGTTCTGTGCCCGCTGCCCCCCTCGGCTTACGTGACCTTGTGTGACCATCCGTCCGCTCGCGTCGACCACGGGGACGTTGTTCACCGATTCCGCCCAGCCGATTCCGCACCGGATCTCCTTGCCTGCCGGGGTGTCGTCCACAGGTACACGGCACTCAGCTGGCCGGGGCGCGCAGAAGTCGGTCTCTGGTGCTCTCTGGCAGTACCCGTCGCAGGACCGGCACCGTGGAACTGAGGGAGGAGGCGAACGCGGCAACGAGGTCGTGCGGCACGCTGCCACTGAACGACGCCGCCCACAGGCACGGGGCGCCGAACACCGGCTCGGCCCACGCCTGCCATCCGGCCGCACCCGCCTCGTCCACACCGAGTGCCAGTGCGCGCGGGTCGGCGTCCTGGATGAGGGACGGTACCTCGCCGAGGGTGAGGTGCGAGGTGAACGTCGGGTCCATCGCACCGGCACCGGGCTGGTCAATGTCGCGAAGCCAGCCATGTCCGGTGACGGCGTCGAGGACGACCTCAGGCGCGGCGAACGGCTCGGCGGGCTGCTCGTAGGCGTCGAGGGCGAAGAGGAAGTCAACGACGACCTCGCCGGGAACGTCGGGGGTGAAGTACGCGGACCACCGGGCAAGCGGGCTGTCGGTGTCCGTTCGGGCGGACACGTGCCAGGCGATCGGCAACTCCCCCAGATAGAACGGCTCGTCCGCGAGGACCCACTGGGCCCAGCGCAGGGTGTCGGGACTGAGGTGCAGGACGGTGGAGCGCAGGACCTGCCGGTCCTCCGGTTCCTCGTCCGGCTCCCGTCGTCCACGCAGGATCGTCAGGCTCGTCCAACCGAGGCCGGTGAGCGTGTCGGCGACGGCGTCGTAGAGCCGACCGTCGTCGCCGGCCAGATGACGGGGACCGACCCAGTACGCGCCCTGGGCCTTGTTCGGGGTGGACCGGTCGAACGGGAAGTCGGGGTTCAGGCGCGCCTCCAACGGCTGGTGGGGAAATCTACTTGCCGCCGGCGGTGCGGCGGGGACGGCGCGGGGGCGCCTGGACAGGGCCCTGCCAGGCCAGCAGGACGGCGACCTCGGGCGGCAGATGGCCGAACTGGGTGTCTGCGTCCCGGCCCTCCGCGAGATAGACGACCGCTCGACCGGTCACGTCCGTCGCCTGGACAACCTGTTCGAGGCGGTGCTCCATCGGGAAGAACGGGTTCATCGCCAGGTGGACCGGAGTGTTCGGATCGAAGGTGGACAGCTGGTCGATGAGTTCGCCGACGGTCATCTCCGTACGGGGCACGGACAGCCTCCTTGGTTGAAAGCGCATGAGTGAGGGCTGGGCCCGGGAAAGCCAGCGAACGAAGTACGTTCTCCGGCAAAACACCTCGGTCCGCGGTGCCGGCGTCTCCACGTCGAACGAGATGTTGTAGCCACGGACCCTCGCCGTACCGGTGCCGACGATCTTCCAAACCTCCCGGTTGGTACCGGGGCGGCCGAGCGCAAACCATCCGAGATAGAAACGGCCGTCCTCCGAATTGATGTGCACGTCCGGCCGGTCGTCTACGACCAGATGGAAGTCCTCGGTGGTGAACGGGTCCATGACGAGCGTGGGCTCGCCCCGACCAAGCTGCCGCTCACACCGCCGCAGGGCCTTGACGGTGGTGGAGAATC
Source organism: Streptomyces sp. NPDC047042 (assembly GCF_040644035.1). Taxonomy (NCBI): domain Bacteria; kingdom Bacillati; phylum Actinomycetota; class Actinomycetes; order Kitasatosporales; family Streptomycetaceae; genus Streptomyces; species Streptomyces sp. NPDC047042. Next base: position 43,606 of record NZ_JBEYVP010000065.1, read on the forward strand.
CGGGGCTCCCAGGAACCAAGGCTACGGTCAATCACCTTCCTGACCTGGTTATATATCGGAAGGTGATCTACGTTGACATGCTGGCGCACGCCTTGGCCAGTCCTTCGCGCGTCTTTCCTGTCTGCCCCCGGCGAACTAGTTGTCCGTCGACATCGAACCCAGTCCGTGGAGTTCCTTGCCATCCAACGTAGTCGTCGCAGGTCACGGCGTTGGCGAGCGGGGACGGCCTCACCAACGCCCTTGCCGATCAAGTTAGTCACCGCGGTCAGCGCGGGGCGGACGACCGGATTCGCTGTCCAAGGACACTTGTCCTTCGTCATCCAATGCAGAATCTCAATTCTGGCTTCATAATCTCTGGCTCGTGGCTATGAACGACTTGTCTGGCCCCAGCGGAAAGTCCGTAGGTGGGGCCAAGAGTCGCTCCCGAAACCACCCCGACCACCAGCTGACCGTCATTGATACCAGCGGAAACACCACCGCCTACATGGGGCGACATCTGCGAGGCGACATCTGCGACATCTCCGGGGACGGCCAGCTGCTGACCTTCTCCGACGTCGACCCGGCCATCCCCGCTGACGGCTCCCACTCGGTCATGTGGGTCCGCGTCAGCGCCTCCGACGACACCCCCACAGAGCCCCACCAGCATGGAGTTCACCGCCGGCGACCGCATTTCCCCGTCCGCGACCATCACCGTCATCTGAGGAACGCGGCGGCATCCCGTCCAGCGCGGCGAAAGCGCCCGCGCACCCTGGACCCGTCGCACTGAGCGGGACGTTCGGGGTGCGCGACGTGCCGGCATGACCCGTCGACACGCCCTGGCCCCGGCGGCTTCAGCCGGGCCCGCCCTGCCTGAGGTACGCGGTCGAGGAAGCGTCAACGTTCCAGGGCAAAGGCCCCGGGAATCACGCGGGATTCCCGGGACCGCCTCTGGTGGGGCGACGATGACGGGGGTACGTCAGGCGGTTGCGTACACGCGGCGCGGGCTGGCAGAGAGCATCGTGCCGAGCGGTACCGGCGGCGCCTTTGCCGAAGCGCGAGCTGGGGCAAAGGCGCCGTGGACGGTCACAGGGTCAGGTCGCCTGGGCGGCCTGGCCTCGGCGGACACGGCCGAGCAGGTCGCGGTGGTAGGCGGCGAGGCCCCCGTCGGGTACGGGCGCGGGGCTGCCGGTCAGCGTGTACCACTCCTCGGCACCGGTGTACTGCACGCTGACGCGCGCGCTGTGCCCGTCGTCCTCGAGGGTGGTGCGGACTGTGAGGTCGCCGGTGATGACGCCGACGTCGTCGGTCATCACCCCGCCGGGCCCCGCCGCGACCTCGTCCTGATAGCTGGTGGCATCCGGATGCTGGTTCATGCGGGGCAGGTGTCCACCATCTCGGTCAGCATGTTCTTCTCCGGCTCGGTGATGTTGAGGCTGTACACGTACTTCACGTGGGTCCAGGCCCGTGCGTAGGTGCACCAGTAGGAGCGCAGCGGCGGGGCCCACTGGTCGGGGCTCTGGTCGCCCTTCTGCCGGTTCGACGACGCCGAGACCGCGATCAGCTGGGGGTCGTCGAGATCGTTGGCGAACTTGCGGCGCAGGGCGGTGTCCCACAGGTCGGCACCGGAGCGCCAGGCGTTGGCCAAAGGTACAACATGGTCGATGTCGACCTCGGTGGACGGCTTCGTGGACACCTTGCCGTCGTACGCGCTGACCCACACACCGGCAACGGCCCGGCACTGGTCGTCCCGTTCGACGTCCTGACCGTCACGGGCCAGAACGACCTCCCGGGTGTTGCACGTGCCGTACTGGGTGACCCAGTGCGGAAACTTCGACCGCGAGTAGCCGGTCATCGGGTGCGGGGCCGCGACGGTGAGTTCGTCGAGTTCCTTAACGACCACGTCCGCCGGCGGCGGCTCGGGCATATCCCGCCGTGCCAGTGCGGTGCCCGCAGTGTGGTCAAGGGTTCCTGCGGCGGCGGGGGCCGCGGTGACGGGTGCGAGCAGCGTGGCGACGGCCGCGGCCACCAGGGCGAGTTTCGCGTTGATCCTGCGCATGCGCTCATCTCTCTCGATCGGCGGAGTTGCTGATCAGGAGAGGTAGCGGCCCGCTACGGTGCCGCGTCGGCGCGCCTCGGTAATCTCACCCAAATGGCAGGCGGGAGTTCACCGGAGAAACGAACCACCACCGCCAGAGGCCGTCGGGCGGGTCAGGGCTGCGCGGCCTCCCGGTCACCGCCCAGCGACTCCGTGAGGACCGGATCCTCGAAGAGGCCGCCGTCACCGGCGCCGACCCGCAGCACTTGTGCGTGGTCTTCAACATCACCCCGGAGACCGGTCTGGGCTACAGCCGCTTCTTCCAACCCGACCCGGCGAACAGCGACGACGCGTTCCCCAGCCACATGGAGACATCGTGACCAACAGTCCCACCGGGAGTAATGCCGTGAGCCACGTGATCGTGCATCTCACCCGGCACCGCCTCGGAACTAGGGGTGTCGGCGTACACCCGAATGTGGCTCTGGCAGGTACAGCCGAAAGTGCACAGCCTTCGCGTCTCTTTAGGTTGGTGAAAACGGCACCGGGCCCGGGGCTCGGGGTGTCTCAGAGCAGGGGCCGCGATGGTGTCCTGCTGATTGGTGCAGCCGATCATGGTCAGGGCGTGTTGGTGGTGTTCGGTAGCGCGGAGACACCATCGGGGCCGCCGGTGCAGCGTTCCGTTTGTCCAAGCCTGGTAGTGCTGTGCGGGCCGGTGAGTTAGGTCGTGAGTGTCAGCGTTTAATGCGGCTGCGGACAGCGAGGACGGCGAGCGCGAGCAGAGTTGGTTCGAGCAGGCGGGAGGCCATCTCGATGTAGGTGCCAGCGGTGGTGAGGTTCTGTCCGGAGGAGCGGAAGACCACGGAGTTGACCACGACACGGGTGGCTTTCTCCGCGCGGTCGGCGGTCAGGCGCTGGTGCCAGGTGCCTGACAAGTGCGGGTCGGGA
>NZ_JBEYVP010000066.1:0-20361 GCF_040644035.1 Streptomyces sp. NPDC047042
CCCCGCGGGGGGGGGGGGGGGGGGTCTGTCCACCACCCACACACCCACCCCAAAAAACAACAACCCCCCCCCCCCCCCCCCGGGGGGGCCCCCCCCCCCCCCGCCGCCCCCCCCCCCGCCGGGGATTGGCCTTACCCCGATGAGTACCGTCAGTGTTGTCATCCCCTGCTACAAGTACGGCCATTTCCTCGCCGACTGCGTGAGCAGCGTCCTGGACGAACAGGACGGCGTTGACGTCCGCGTACTCATCATCGACGACGCCTCGCCCGACGACTCGGCGGAGACCGCGCTCAAGCTCGCCGCCTCCGACTCGCGTATCCAGGTCCGCGTGCACGAAAGCAACAAGGGCCACATCGCCACCTACAACGAGGGCCTCCTCGAGTGGGCCGACGGCGACTACGTCGCCCTCCTCTCCGCCGACGACCGGTTGGTCCCCGGCGCACTGGTACGCGCCGCCGCACTCCTCGACGCCCACCCGGAGGCGGGCTTCGCCTACGGCCGCCCGCTGCGCTTCCAGCACGGTGGGCCGCTGCCCAAGGCCCGCACCAGCGGCACCGGTTCGGTCGTCTACCCCGGGCACTGGTGGCTCGAGCGCCGCTTCCGCGAGGGCACCGGCTGCATCACCTCGCCCGAGGTCGTCGTCCGCACCAGCCTGCAGCGCGAGGTGGGCGGCTACGACCCCGAACTTCCGCACGCCGGCGACATCGAGATGTGGATGCGGCTCGCCGCCCGCGCCGACGTCGGCCATGTACGCGGGGCCGACCAGGCCTTCTACCGCGTCCACGGCAACAACATGTCCACCACCGACTTCGGCGGCCAGCTCGACGACCTCCGCCAGCGCCTCGTCGCCTACGACTCCGTCCTCGCCAAGTGCTCCGACCTGCTGCCCCAGGCCGACCGACTGGCCGGCGCGGTCCACACCCGGCTCGCCCGCTTCGCGCTGCGCCGCGCCTACCGCGCCTACGACCGGGGGCGCACCGATGTCGTCCCGGTCGACGAACTCGTGGCCTTCGCCGAGGAGTGCCTGCCGGCGTACGAGTCACTGCCCGAGTACCGCGCACTGCGGCTCAGACAGCGGATCGGAGCGAAGACGATGCCGTATCTGCAGCCGCTGGTGTGGTCCGCCGTGGCCGAACGCGGGCGGGAGTGGCTGTGGTGGGAGTCGTGGAAGCGCCGCGGCATCTGATGCTCACGATCGACCCGACAACACCGGCCGCCCGGCGCCCTGTTGCCCTGCGCCCCGGTACGGGCTCAGCCCGCCACCGGGATCCCGCCGACCTCACCGAGCGGGGCCCGGGAGCCGTCCTTCCTGTTCCTGCGGCGCAACGCGTACTGGTCGAACCACAGCGCGCTCAGCAGCGCGGCGGTCGCACCCAGCAGAGCCGTACCGGCCACCGCCCGGCTCTTGGTGCCCTGTATCCGGGCGGCGCTGGGAGCGACCAGGACGGAGGCGTTGATCCGGGCCCCCGCCGAAATCCCCTGCGCCTCCTGGACGTCCGCCACATGCTTCGCGTAGACCTCGATGATCCGCCGGACCGTCGTGTCGGCCCCGACCGGGTCGGCCCCCCGCGCCTGCACCTGCAAGGAGGGGATCAGATACGCGGGCGTCGCGCTGGTACCGCTGTTGCGCGGGATCAGCTGGTACCTGCCGTGGACGCCGGCCGATGCCAACTCCCTTTGCCCGGCGGGCGACTCGAGCTGCTGGATGACCCCGTACGACAGGGTGGCGAGCGGCGGCTGGAGGTTCGTCAGCTGGTTGGGCTGGTTGCCCGTCACCGGCGGCTTGAGGACGACGACCGCCGAACTCAGGTACTGCGGCGCGGGGCGGAGCACCGGATAGGCCGCGGCGGCTGTCAGCAGGAGCGCGAGCACAAGCACATACCAGCGGCGGAGCAGCGCTTCGGCGACATCACGGGGCGACACGGGGATTCCTTCCGTCGGCACCGATCCTCGCAGGCGCGGGGACAGATCGCCACCGGATCACGACGCCTATGCTGGGCCGGAGCCCGGACGCACGGTCACGCGGCAACGGGCCGGGGGGAGAAACCATGAGCCTTGGCGACATCTGGGCGATCATGTGCAGGCGTTGGTACTTCATGGTGCCCCTCACCCTGCTCAGTCTCTTCGCGGGCGGATATCTGTACCGGACCATCCCGGTGTCCTACGAGTCGCAGAGTTCCGTCACCCTGCTCGACTCCACGGCGGTCGCCGATCTGGCCCCGACCTTCGGCAACCCCATATCGAACGCGGGCGGTTCGCTGGTCGTCACGGCCGACGTACTGATCAGAACACTCCAGTCGAGCGACGCGGCCAAGGAACTGCACTCCCGCGGCGTCACCGACCGGTACACGGTCGGCTTCGCACCCGAGGCCGACAGCCCGCTGCTCACCCTGGGCGTCACCGGCACCGACCGGGCGAAGGTGCTGCGGGAGACCACCACCCTCACCGAGTTCACCGGGGAGCAGCTCAAAGCCCTGCAGGCCGCCTCCAAGGTCCCGGCGAAGTACTCGGTGCAGGCGACGCCGGTCGTGCTGCCGCAGACCCCGGTCTCGCAGTCGAAGGCCCGGTACCAGAACATCGCCTCCGTCCTCATCGTCGGGATGGTCAGCGCGTTCCTGCTGTCCATCCTGGCGGAGGGCGTCGCGGTGGTCCGCCGCCGGGGACGCGCCCAGGCCGGATACGTTCCCCGACGCCATCGGGCCCAGCCCCCCGAACGGGAGCCCAGGGGCCTGCTGGTGCGGCGCCTGGACGCCACGACCATCCTCACCGGCTATCTGGTGCTGGCCTTCTTCGTCCCGTCGAACCTCACCCTGCCCGCGCTGGGCGGCGTCGGCACCCCGGCCAACGTCTTCGCCCTGCTGGGACTTCTCTGGTACCTCGCGACCTGGCTCGGCGGCCGTATCCGTCCCGCCGAGGGCACCCGGCTGCCCCGCGTGGCGATGTGCGTGCTCGCCGCGGCCGTACTGCTGGCGTACCTCGCGGACGCGACCCGCGACAGCTCCCACGAGGAGATCCTCGGGGCCGACCGGGGGCTCATCGGGCTCGGGGTGTGGGTGGCGCTGGTGGTGCTGGTGTCGGCCGGCATCCAGGAGCGCAGCCGCCTGGAGACCCTGATGCGGCGGCTCGTCGTCCTGGGCACGGTGGTCGCGCTGATCGGCTACTACGACTTCTTCGCGGCGACCAACATCGCCGACTCCATCCACATCCCCGGCCTGCAGTCGAGCACCGCCGGGATCAGCGCCATGGACCGCGGCTCGTTCACCCGGCCGCGCTCCACCACGGCCCACCCGCTGGAATTCGGCGGGATGCTGGCCATCCTGGTCCCCTTCGCCGTCCACCAGGCCTTCGACCCGGTACGCCGTCACGCCGGCGCGCTGCGCCGCTGGGGCCCCGTGGCGGTCATGGCGGGCGCGCTGCCGCTGACGGTGTCCCGGACGTCCATCATCGGCGCGGCCATCGTGATCCTCGTGATGGTGCCCCGCTGGAAGCCGGCGCGTCGCTGGGCCGCGATCGGGATCATCCTGACCTCGGTGGCCGGCTTCAAGGTGATCATTCCCGGGCTGATCGGCACCATCACCAACCTGTTCGCCACCTTCTTCGCCGGGTCCGACAGCAGCACCCAGGCGCGCACCGTGAAGTACAGCGCGATCGTCCCGTACCTCGAGGAACACCCCTGGTTCGGACGCGGATTCGGCACCTTCACCCCCGACCTGTACTTCTTCACGGACAACCAGTACATGCTGACCCTGGCCGAGATGGGGGTGGTGGGGCTCGTCGCGCTGCTCGTCCTGTTCGTGACCGGGATCCACACCGGCGGTGCCATCCGCCGCCTCGCCCGCACCGACTCGGACCGCGAACTCGGCCAGGCGTTCCTCGCCTCGGCGCTGGTCGCCCTGGTCATCAGCGCCACGTTCGACGCGCTCAGCTTCCCCATGTACGCGGGGATGTTCTTCCTGACCCTGGGGGCGGGCGGCAGTTACCTCGGTTTCATCCGCAAGGAGGCGGCCGAGGAGCGGGCAACGGCAGCGGCAGCCTCCGCGATCCCGGCTGCCCGTACGCCGTCCGACGCCAAGCTCCCCCAACTCGTGGAGTCCCGATGAGCCCCGTCGCCGTCATCGTCGTCACCTGGAACAGTGCCTCGGTGCTGCCCGGCTTCCTGGCCGCGCTGCCCGACGGCATGGCCGGCCTCGACTGGCGGCTCGTCGTCGCCGACAACGACTCCGCCGACGACACCGTCGAGGTCCTGCGGACCCTGGCCCCCGACGCCACGATCGTCCAGACCGGCCGCAACGCCGGGTACGCGGCCGGCGTCAACGCGGCGCTGGGCGCGGCCGGCGAGTACGGGACCGCACTCATCTGCAACCCCGACATCCGGATGCGGGAGGGCTGCGCGAAACGCCTGGTCGACAGTCTCGGCGAGGGCGTCGGGATCGCCGTACCCCTTCTCTACGAGGAGGGCAGCGACACCCCCCACCACTCCCTGCGCCGCGAGTCGAGTGTGACCCGGGCGCTGGGCGAGGCCCTCATCGGCAACACCCGGGCCGGACGCTTCCCCCGGCTGAGCGAGCTCGTCACCGACCCCGACGCGTATCGGCGGCCCACGCGCGCGGACTGGGCGACCGGCGCCCTCATGGCCATCTCGGGGGAGTGCGTGGCGGCCTGCGGCCTGTGGGACGAGTCCTTCTTCCTCTACTCGGAGGAGACCGAGTACTGTCTGCGCGCCCGGGACCGCGGCTACGCCACGCAGTTGGAGCCGACGGCCGAGGCCGTACACCTGGGAGGCGACTCTCAGGTCTCCCCGTACCTCTGGACCCTCCTCACCCTCAACCGCGTCCGCCTGTACAGCCGGCGCCACGGCCCGCTGGCCACGCTGGCCTTCCGCACAGCGGTCCTTCTCCGCGAAACCTCCCGTGCGGCCCTGGGCCGCCCGGCCGCCCGAGCGGCGGCAGCCGCCCTGGCCCGCCCGGGCGCCCTGGGCGAGACGCCGGGCCCGGCCTAGGAGCGCGGGAACGCCGCCGGAAGTACAGGGGCGAGAACACGAGCGAAAGCGTTCCCTGCCGGTCCGGTCACGAGGTTGAGCTACCGCAAGGTGACCGCCGCATGCCTAGGCGGGGTGAGCCGGGGCGGTCGGGGAGGCCAGCTGGTTCACCGCTTGCTGCCAGGCGTGCCGCACGGCCGTGTGCAGGCGCGCGGTGGCGGTGGAGAGGTCGCCGGTGAGGTGGATGGGGTCGGCCAGGTGGACGTGCAGGGCCGGGCGGCGCAGCGGCGCGGTGAGGAGGCCACCGATCTGCTTCGGCACGCTGCCGGAGATGATCCGGCGGGCCCCGGCATGGCCCAGCGGGACAACCGGGGCTCCCGTGGCGAGCGCGAGGCGGGCGACGCCGCTTCGAAAGGATTCGGGGGCGCGGTCGGCGGAGTCCCCGCGCCGTGGAATGCGGCCTTCGGGGTAGATCACCACGACCCGGCCGGCGGCGAGGGCCTGGGACGCGAGGTCGAGCGCCGCCGCCGCGTGACGGCTCCCTCGATACACCGGTATGTGGCCTTCCCGGGTGAGGAAGCGACCGAGGACAGGGACTCTCCACAGTCCGGCGGCGGCGAGAACGACGGGCTCGGTGCCCAGGCCGCGCAGCGCGGTCAGGACGACTCCCGGATCGATCAGCGCGGTGTGGTTGGGTGCGACGACACTGCCGGGGGCGATGGAGCCGACCGAACCGGTGGTCACGGTCAGCCGGCCGAGAGCGGGGACCACGGTGCGGGCGATGGCGGTGAGCACGAGCTGCGGCTCCTTCGGTGCCTCGAAAGCCGGACGGTGCCCGGCGGGTATGTGATCGGCATCGTGACATCCGGGATTCCGCGCCGCATGAGTACGGGTACTCACAGACGGCCGGCGTTGGACGCCATTCCGTCAGCTGTCCCGGCCGGAGCCGAAGCCGAGTCCCGCACGACAGGAACTCGGCTTCGGAATTCCTAACCCGCAGCAGTGCGGGGCCGGCACACCATGGCCACGAAATCGTGCCCCACATCAGAAAGCACCGCGTCCTCCGCGGCGAAACACCGCTCCAGGAGCGCCGGCGTCCCCGGCTCCTGGTCGAGGAAGTTGTGCGCGATCCCCGAGAACGCGATGTGCAGCACCGTCCCCCCGTACGGCCGCTCCTCCACGACGTCGAACTCACGCCGCAGGCCCGGCAGCAACGCCCCCGCGTCAACCGCCTCCGAGGGATCGTCCAGCACCATGGAAAGCCTGCTCGGCCGTACCACCCGGCGCTTGATCCTGCCGTCCGCAAGGCGCCTGCGCTCCTCGGGAAGCTGTGCCAGCAGCTCGTTCGCCGCCGCCAACTGGCCGTCGGTCCACTGGAACCGGGTCGGGCCGACGAACTCGTCGACCACGAACGTGCCGTTGGGCTCGAGCAGTTGGGCCAGCCGGGGCAGGGTCTCGTCGAGGTCGTCGAAATGGTGCAGCGACTGCAGACCGAGCAGTACGTCGAAGCGTTCCCCGTCGCTGGTCATCCGGTTGACGTCACTGACCCGGAAGCGCAGGACATCGGCGAGGCCGTGCTCGGCGGCGGCGCGGGTGGCGAAGTCGATCCGCTCCTGCGCCACGTCCACGCCCTCCAACAGGCCGAACGCGCCGGTCTTCGCCCACAGCAGTTCGTTTCCGCCGGTGCCGCACCCCAGCGACAGACCGCGCAGATCGGTGCGTGGCGCGAAGTGCTCGGCGGCCACGTACTCGGGAAAGGAAGTTTCGGGATCCCCGGTCATCAGAAGGTTCCACCGTCTGACGACCGCCGGTATCGCCCACCATTCGGTGAGCGAGGGATCGACCCGGGACCAGTGCTGAACGACTCGCGCACCGCCACGCACCCGTAACTTGGCCAGTACCGGGTCGAGTTCTAATCGCCGTACCTTGCGCAGTAACCGGTCCGCGTCATGTCTGTTGATCAGATTGTTCAGCATACGGGCTCCGTTCTGACGGCTATGAGTGACTTCGGGGCACCGAGCACCCGCTCGCTGAGGAGCACCGAACCGGGGAACAGATAGCGCATCTCGGTGCGGGTCAGCAGCTCGATGTTGATCACCGCGTCCATCGCCGACTCAGGACTGTCGGGACGGCTGTGGACGAGCGGCCAGCGCCGCACGAGGCGGGCCCTGGCGGCGAGCGGCAGGAACTGGAAGCCGGGAGCCACGAAGTGCGGCTCGACGGGGAAATAGCGGTACGGCGTCTGGATCCAGTGCAGCGGCGCCAGCGACTCGACGGCCGCGACGAACTTCCGGCGCTGGCTGTGGCCACCCACGTGCTCGATGGTCGAGTTGGAGAACACCAGGTCGTAGCCGCCGGTGGCGCTCAGTTCGGCGGCCACCGCCTCGTCGGTGACGTCGGCGACCTCCGCGGTGATCCAGTCGGGCAGTTCGGCGGGGTGTTCCGCCAGGTTGATCAGGTGGACGTGCTTGGCGCGCACCGGCGCGCGCAGCCACATCTCGGCCGTGCCGCCCAGGTCCACGACGCTCATGTTCTCGATACCGGGGAAGCAGCGCCGGAACCGCTCCCAGCGGGCGATGCGCATGCGTTCGCCCAGCGAGCCGGGCGCGTCGACGAACTTGTTGCGGAGGGCGCGGGAGCGGGCCATGGGATCAACCACCTGTAGTCGGAACTAGCGGAACGAGCGGAACGAGCGGAACGAGCGGGGAGCAACGGTTGGCGGGGCCGGCCGGATTCATCCGGCAGTCACCACTGGGTGTAGAAGCTGGCCGGGTTCATCAGATACCGGACCGTGGGGTACGGCACATGAAGGACCCGGTGCCTTCGGCCGTACCGGCGGATCAGCTCCCAGTCCTCCCGGGGCATCACCTCCGGTGTCCGGCGCAGGCGGCTGAAGTGCAGGGAGCTGTTGCGGCGGGCGACGAAGGCGTTGGTGTCGAGGAAGGACTCGCGGGCCGCCCTGCGCCGGTCGAAGGGCACCGACAGGACGTCCTGTTCGCTTCCGTCGGGCAGGACGCGCCGCAACGCCGTGTAGACGCCGGCGGGTCCCCCGGGGGAGTCCAGGACCGCCAACGCCCGTTCCAGATGGTCGGGTTCCCACAGGTTGTCGTCGTCCAGGAACGCCACGTACCGCGAGCCGCTGAGGCGGATGCCCACATTGCGCACCACCCCCGCCACGCCGGTGTTGTGTGCCAGAGACACGGCGAACAGCCTGGGATCGGCGGGGAGTTCGGGCAGTCCGGCGCCGTCGTCGACCACGATGACGACCTGGTCGCGAACGGTCTGGTCCAGCGCCGAGCGCACCGCGGCACGCAGCGCCTCGGGACGTCGGTGGGTGGCGATCACCGTGGCGACCAGGGCGGTGGGCGGCGACGGCAGGGAGGCGGCCAGCCGTCGGGTCTCGGCGTCCTCGAGCCGGCGCAACCGCACCGCGGTGGGCGCCAGCAGAATCTTGTTCCTGGCCTCGAACAGCACCAGCCAGCCGAACAACGCCTTGAGCAGCGACCAGGGCGCCCGTGCGACCCGGCGCGCGGCGCCGCTCACGACGCCGGCTCCGGCTGGACCAGGCGGCCGTCGGACATCCGGTTGTTGCTCCACACGTTTCCGGCGCCGCCCGCGTTCCAGTGGGCGACCACGCCGTATCCGCCGGACGCGGGGTGGTACTCGGTGGAGAAGATGTTGTCGGTGACCCTGATCCCGGTGGCGCCGGTGCTGCCGCCGTAGAGGGCGTACGCGCCGCCCGCTATCCAGTTGTCGTCCACGGTGACGTTGCGGACCACCCCGGTGTCCGCGAACAGGCCGATGCTGCCCGACGCCCCCTGCTTGAGGCTGGTCGCGTTGAGCAGGGTGTTGTGGCGGATGATCAGCTGCCCGGTGTTGCCGCCGCCGCTGATCACCGTGTTGGTGTGCTGCCACTCACCGCCCAGGTTGATGAACGGGACGATGTCGTGCACGTAGTTGTCGTGCAGGTTTCCCTGCCCCATGGACAGGGCGTCGCCGAACACCGACACGTCGCACCAGCCGACCTCGATGGAGCTGACCCCCATGTTCGACACCGCGTAGTCCACGCCGCCGTTGTCGGGCCCCTTGCCGGGCACCGCCGTGATGGTGGAGTGCAGGACCTTCAGACCGCTGTACCCGGGCCGCAGGTTGATGCCCCACCAGCTGTTCGAGGTGATCTTGGAGTCGATGACGGTGACGTTGTTCGCGTAGATGTCGAGCGTGCCGGTGATGTCCCAGCCCCGGATGACGAGCCCGTCGGTACGGATGGCCCAGTACCCGGTGTTGTGGGGCTTGAGGGCGATGCGCGGACCGGTGCTGTCGGCGTCCGGGAAGCCGCAGTCGCCCGGAGAGGCGCACTTGCTCCTGGCCGCCGGGGCGGCGGACGCACTGCCGGTGGCTTTCGGCGGGGTCGGCTTCCCGGCCGGGGAGGGCTTCTTCGCCGGGGTCGGCGTCGCCGTCGGGGACGCCGAGGGGGAGGGGCGGACCGTGGCCTCGCCGACCGTCGCCGACGGCGTGGCACTCGGCGACGGCGACGACCTGCTCGTACGGCAGGTCGGCCCGTCGTCCGCGCAGCCCTGAGACGTGGACCGGTCCGGTCCCGAGCAGGCCACTCCCAGGACCGCCAGCAGGACCGCGAGCAGCAGTCCCGCGAGGGAGTTGCGGCCGATGCGCCGTGACATCAGGTCACCTCAAGTCCTTCTGGGCGGGCCGGACCGGTGCGGAGGACCGGTGCCGGCCGCGATGGGGCCGGTCGCCGCGGCCGACGCCGCGCAGGAAGTCGCGGCTGGGCAGGACGCACAGCGTGTAACCGGCCAGGGCGATCGTGCTGATGGCGAGGAGGGCGAGCCGCCCGTCGCCGAGCAGGCGCTGCAGGCCGAGGACGATCGCGGCCATCACGACCCCGCCGAAGAAGGGCCACGCGCAGGCCATGGCGACCCGGCCGGCCCCGATGCCGCCCCGGCTGAGGGCGACCAGGAACACCGGCACCACCAGGCCGCCGGCGACCAGGACATGGGCCTGGGAGACCCCGACGATGCCGTTCGTCCGGGCGGCGACGAGCAGCACCGGGATCAGGGCCACCAGCCACAGGCCCTGCACCATGAAGAGCGACCGGCGCTGCCCGATGGCGACCAGGCAGTCGTACGCCAGTTCACTGCCGATCCTGATCAGGCCGAGCACCATCAGCCAGGGCAGCGCCGAGGCGGCGGGCCCCCACTGGCTGCCGTAGATCGTCTCGATGGCCGGTTCCGCGAGACAGGCCAGCAGGACGCACAGCGGGACGGTGCCGGTGACCACCACGCCCAGTGCCCGGCTGAAGCCCTGGGCGAGCGCCTGCGGCGTCTCGGCCAGCCGGGAGAAGCCGGCGAAGGAGACCCGGCGGGCGGCCTCGGAGATGATCCGCACGGGCCAGCCGGACATGTTGAAGGCGAGGACGTAGTAGCCCAGAGCCACGTTGCCCAGCGTCGCGCCGACCACCATCGTGTCGACGTTGACCACCCCGAGGGCCAGCATGCTCGCCCCCGCCAGCGGCAGCCCGAACCTGAGCAACGCCCGGGCCTGGTCGGGGTCCCAGCCGAACTTCAGGGTGCCCGGCGCCGCCAGGGCGCAGCCGATCAGCGCCACGACGTTCCCCGCCACGGCACCCCAGGCGAAGCTCATCGCGCCCCAGCCCGCGAAGGCCAGCAGCAGCGTCACCGCGGTGCTGGCCACGAAGTTGAGCGCGTCGATGACCATCCGCTTGCCCTGGGCGAACTCCCGGGTGAGGAAGCCGGCCGGTACCTGTGCGATCCCGTCGATCACCACGCACAGGCACATCACCCGCAGCACGCCAGCCGCGTCCGGCGAGCCGAGCAGGCCCGCCACCGTGGGCGCCGCCGCGAACAGCGCCACGTACAGCAGGCCGCTGGACAGGGCGCTGAGGGTCAGCACGGTCGGCGCGAACCGCCGTGCGTCGCCCTCCCAGCGCACGATGGCCAGGCCCACGCCCAGCTCGTTCGCGGACAGCAGGACCAGCAGCACCGTCTGGGAGATGCCGTAGACGCCCCATTCCGCCGGTCCGAGGGCGAAGCGCGCCAGCAGGATGCCGGTCGCGAAGTTGCCCAGCCGCATCACGACCGTGTTGATCAGGCTCCAACGGGCCGCCGAGCGGACCTTGGTGCCCAGGGAAGCGGGCGCGGGCGGAGCGGGAGTGCCGCTCGGTTCAGCGGTCTCGCTGTCCGGTGTGCGAACGCTGTCCATGAGTCGACTCCTCGTCGAGCGGCTCGGCGGCGGGTGCCACGACCGTCGTGGTCCGCCCCGCTCTCGGCTCCGTGGCAGATCTGTTCCCGGCGGACCGCGCCCAGGCGGGCGGGGTGCGCAGAGCGATCGTCTGTTCCGCGACCGACTCCTCGGTCACCGACCGGGCGGCGGTGACCTTGACCTCGGCCGCCGGCGTCGGCGCCGGCTCGGGGACCTCGACCGGCGGCGCGGCCTCCTCCGGTTCCGCCGCCGGACGGGTCCGGCGGCGCGCCTCCACGTAGAAGACGGCGACCAGGCTCAGCACCAGGCCCAGGCCACCAGCCATGATCATGTACTCGAGCCGGGTCTTGGTCTGTGCCGCCGGCGGCTGCGGGACCACGATCGTCATCATCTGGATCATGGCGTTCGGCGCGACCTTCTGCTGCTCCTGGAACTGCTCGAGGCGGTCCTTGGCGTACGCGGTCAGAATGCGGTCCGAGGCCAGGGTCCTGGCCCTGCTGGTGCCGGTGACCGTCAGCCACATGAGCGGCCCCTGGGCGTTGTCCGCGATCTTGGCCTCGAACGTACCGGTGGCACCACGGGACTTGAGCTCCCGGACGGAGTCGTCGGAGTTGAGGTTGCGGGCCAGGCTGTCGGCCATGCCGGTGAGCGAGGTCTGGGTGCTGAGGAACGGGTTGCCGCCGTAGGCGACAGTGGCCTTCGGGGAGTTCAGCAGCTGGACCGTGCTCTGCGACTGATAGGTGACCGGAACCAGCATCACCACGGCGGCCACCAGACCGGCGGTCAGCAGCAGCCCGGGCAGCAGGACGTACCAGCGCCTGCGCGTGACCCGGAAGATCTCAGCGAGATCCATGGCGGTCCCCCCTTACGGCCAAATGTTCAACGAGCATGTGTTTCAAGCGGATCATATGGGGAATGTGCGGTCCGCGGTTCCCGGCTGGTCGGTCGGTCTGAGCCGGGTGCTCGCTGTTCCCCCCTCCAGCAGCACATCGGCGATCCGCTCACTCGCGCGGCCGTCCCACAGTTCGGGCCGGCGCGGCGCCGGCGGAGCGTCCAGAACCCCGTTCACGGTGGACACGATGCGCGCCGGATCCCGGCCCGCCAGCACATTGGTGCCCTGCTCCACGGTGATCGGCCGCTCGGTGTTGTCCCGCAGCGTCACACACGGCACGCCCAGCGCGGTGGTCTCCTCCTGGACGCCGCCGGAGTCCGTCAGCACCACACGCGCGGAGTCCTGCAGGGCGATGAAGTCCAAGTATCCGGCGGGCGGTACGAGCCGGATGCCGCCCGGCACCCCGATGGCGGCCAGCCGCTCCGCCGCCCGCGGATGCACGGGCAGCACGAGCGGAAGGCGGCCCGCGATCTCCCCCAGGGCCTTCAACAGCCCGGTGAGCACCTCGGGATCGTCCACGTTGGCCGGCCGGTGCAGGGTGACGAGTCCGTACTCGCCCTTGGTCAGGCCGTGTTCGGCCAGGACGGCCGAGGCCCTGGCCCGCTCCAGGTTGGCCAGCAGCGTGTCGATCATGACGTTGCCGACCAGGTGGATCTGGTCCTCCCGGTAGCCCTCCGCGCGCAGGTTGTCGACGGCGTCGGGGGAGGGGGCCAGCAGATAGTCGCTGACCCGGTCGGTGGCGACGCGGTTGACCTCCTCCGGCATGCTCCAGTCGCGGCTGCGCAGCCCGGACTCGACATGGGCCAGCAGCGGCCCCGCCTTGGCGGTGACCAGGGCGCAGGCCAGGGTGGAGTTGATGTCGCCGACCACGACGACGATGTCCGGGGACACCTCGCCGATGAGCGGCTCGAACGCGGTCATCACCCGTCCGGTCTGCTCGGCGTGGCTGCCCGACCCGACCCCGAGGAAGCGGTCGGGCGGACGAATGCCGAGGTCGGCGAAGAACACGTCGTTCATGGCCGGGTCGTAGTGCTGGCCGGTGTGGACGAGGATCACCTCGGCGCCCCGGCGTTCCAGGGCGTCCATCACCGGTTTGATCTTCATGTAGTTGGGGCGCGCGCCGGCGACGCAGACGATTCGCGGCATGGTTCAGAGCACCTCGATCGTGGGTCCCGACGACAGCCGCCGACGGCAGTCGAGGACGAAGGGAGCGTGTTCGGCCACGAGTTCGTAGTCGAAGCTGTCGTGGTCGGTGAGCAGGACCACCACATCGGCGGCCGCCAGCTCCTCCTGGGTCGGCTCGACCCGCACCAGGCGGCTGTCCACCGGCAGACTCTCGACCACGTGCGGGTCCGCCGCCCTGACCTGGGCCCCCATGTCGAGCAGCAGCTGGGAGATGCGCAGGGCGGGCGACTCGCGGGCGTCGCCGGTGTTCTTCTTGTACGCCAGGCCCAGCAGCAGGATGCGCGAGCCGTTCACGGACCGGCGTCTCTCGTTGAAGAGGTCGCTGATGCGGCGCGCCACGTACTCGGGCATGTGGTTGTTGATGTCGTTGGCCAGCTCCACGAAGCGGAAGCTCTGCCCGAGTTCGCGCTGCACCCGCCAGGACAGGTACGAGGGGTCGATCGGCAGGCAGTGGCCGCCGACGCCCGGTCCGGGCGTGAACTTCATGAACCCGAACGGCTTGGTGGAGGCCGCGTCGATGGCCTGCCAGACGTCGATGTCCAGATGGTGCGCGAACATCGCGATCTCGTTGACCAGCGCGATGTTCACATGCCGGAAGGTGTTCTCGAGGAGCTTGGCGAGCTCGGCCTCCTTCGGCGAACTCACCGGCACAGTGGTGTCGACGAGCCCGGCGTAGAAGTCCTGAACGGCCTTGAGCGAGGCCTCGTTGACCCCGGACACGACCTTCGGCGTCTCCTGGAAGCCCCAGACGGCGTTGCCGGGGTCGATCCGCTCAGGGCTGTACCCGAGGTGGAAGTCGACGCCCGCGGCCAGGCCCGAGCCGTCCTCCAGGATCGGCGCGAACAGCTCCTGGGTGGTGCCGGGATAGGTCGTCGACTCGAGGACGACGGTCGCCCCGGGGCGCAGATACCGGGCGAGGGTGACCGCCGAGTCCTTGATGTAACGGAGATCGGGAGTCCCCTCGTGCAGCGGAGTCGGCACGGTCACCACGGCGACGTCGAAGCCGCCGCAGTCTCGGGCCGACTCGCTCGGTCTGTACGAGCCGTTGTCCAGAGCCGCTCTGATCCGTTCGGAGGAGACGTCCTCGACGAAGGACTCACCGGCGGCCAGTGTCTTGACCCGGCGGGCGTCGACGTCGTAGCCGATCACCTCGTGTCCGACCTCGGCGGCGCGGATGGCCAGCGGCAGGCCGACGTATCCCTGTCCGACCACGACGACGCGCATCAGTGACTCCTGTTCGCGGAGGCGGTTGACGGGGTGGGCCGTACGAGCTCACGCGCCGTCATGAAGAGGAAGGCA
Organism: Streptomyces sp. NPDC047042; assembly: GCF_040644035.1. Taxonomy (NCBI): domain Bacteria; kingdom Bacillati; phylum Actinomycetota; class Actinomycetes; order Kitasatosporales; family Streptomycetaceae; genus Streptomyces; species Streptomyces sp. NPDC047042. The sequence goes on from NZ_JBEYVP010000066.1 coordinate 14,595, forward strand.
GCATTGGTGGTGAGGTAGCGCCGGCCGAGGCGGCGCGGTTCCTGCAGCGCGCGGTAGAGCCACTCGACTCCCAGCCGCTGCCAGCTCTCGGGGGCCCGCTTGGTGATGCCCGCGAGGATGTCGAAGGAGCCGCCGACGCCGTGCACGACGCGGGCGCCGGTGCGTTCGCCGTAGGCGGCGGTGAAGATCTCCTTCTTCGGCGAGGTCATGCCGAGGAACAGCATCTGGGCGCCGCTTTCCGCGATCGCGCCCGCGATGGCTTCCTGCTGGGAGTCGTCGAAGTAGCCGTTGCGGCTGCCGGCCACCTTCAGGCCGGGGAAGCGGTCGGCCACCCGGCGCAGCATCTCCTCCAGCACCTCCTCCTTGGCACCGAGGAAGTACACGGACATGCCCGCCGACTCCGCCTCGGCCAGCAGCCGCAGGAACAGGTCGATTCCTGCCACGCGTTCCGGCAGCGGGGCGCGCAGCACCCGGCCGGCCCAGACCACGGCCTGTCCGTCGGCGACGACGAGATCGCAGCCCGAAACGGCGTCCGCGAGGCGCTGGTCGCGCCGCATGTTCACCAGCTTCGCGGCGTTGACCACCCCGATCTCCAACTGCCGCCCGTCACGGACCGCTTCGAGGCAGCGCTCGACGGTCTCGTCCATGGTCAGCGGATCCAGTTCGACCCCGAACAGGGTCTGACGCCCGCTCATATTCGTCCCCCCTGCCAGGCGTGGAGCATCCAGCCGAATTCGTACGGCCGGCATTCGCGGTCCACGGAGAGGGGGCGGTACACCCGGTCCAGGGACTTCAGCCGGAGGCTCGGGGCGACCCGGGTGCCGAGGCCCCGGGCGGCGCGTACGGCCTTCTTCGGGTCGCCCCGGTAGACCTTGCGCCAGGTGACGCCGAGCTCGTCGAGGATCATCGGTTCCTCGTGACCGGCGGCCAGTTCGGGCACGTCCGTCATCCAGCGCAGGCCCTTGCGGATCGACGCGCCGAAGTCGCTGCCACCGGCGTCGGCCAGGTCGAACAGCGCGGTCGGTGCCATCGCGTGCTGGTGCACGCTGTAGACCGGGTAGCCCTCGACGACACCGCCGGTGCGGGCGTCGTAGTGCCACCACCACTGGCCGCCGTCGCCCTGCAGCTCGCAGATGCGGGCCGCGCACGCCTCGGATGCCGCCAGCGCCTCCGGATCGCCCGCTCCTTCACCGCTGGCGTGCGCCAGGGCCAGGGCCTGGATCGGGTACGTCTGGTCGGCGAAGCAGCTCACATGGGACCGGAACCACGGCACCAGGCCCGGCGCGGTGGCGTGCGGGAAGAGCGGGCTGTTGCCGATCCGGGCCCGCAGCAGGCGGTCGCGAGCCGCGGTGAAACGTCTCTCCACGTCGACCGTGTGGCGAGCCGCAGCCAGGGCGGACAGCACCCAGGCCGCCTCCACGGTGTACTGCGGCCGGCCGTCCTCGTCGAGGGCGTCGACCCGCGCGAGGGCGTCGGACAGCTTGGGATGGTCGGTCTCGGCGGCGGCCCAGGCGATGAGCGCCGCGTCACCGAGGTTGGTCACCGAGGGCAGCGACTCGACCAGCAGACCCGCGAACTCCTGGGCCGTGTGCCCGCCGAGCACCGCACGCTGGCGGTCCTCGGGCAGGAACCGGGCGCCCAGCACGGTGATCGCCGCGTACCGGGTACTGGTGCCGCGCCGCTCGAGGGTCCAGGAACCGTCGGGTGCCTGTCGCCCGGCCATGGTGAAGACAAAGGCTTCGCCCCCGGGAAGAAGCATCGACGGCAGCCCCGACTCGGCGACGGCCAGCAGCCGTTGGGCGAGCGGAAGCAGCGTCGGTTCCTCATGACCGAGCGCTGCCATACGTGTGATGGTCATGGTTTGGGCACACCAACCCCCCTGTGGGTCCTGTGTTCTGAGCAGACTGGTGATCACCGCGGCACGAATGGGCACACGGTGGAAGGCGGATGCCGGACGCCGGACGTCAGGCGTCAGACATCAAGCGTCGAAGCGGTTGTCGCTCCTGGCTCTGGGCACAGGCGTGTCCACCCGGTAACCCCCCCTGGGCACTGGTTCGTGTGCTCATTGTGCTGTGTCTGCATAGTTCGCACACATGTTATGCCTGTAGATGTTCGAAGATTTGCGTTTTGTGGGATGTGGGCGTCAGGCCCGCTCGACGAGTTCGCCGTCCTTCTCGTCGTACAGCGCGCCCGTCTCGGGGCACTCCCACCCGCCCGGCTCGCCCTCCCGCTCGGTCAGTCGTACGCCCGCCCGGCCGACCCAGCCGATCCGGCGCGCCGGAACGCCGGCCACGAGTGCGAAGTCCGGCACGTCCCGGGTCACCACGGCGCCCGCCGCGACGAGCGCCCAGCGGCCGATGCGCACCGGCGCCACACACACCGAACGGGCCCCCACGGACGCCCCTTCGGCCACCACCACCGCCACGGCCTCCCAGTCGCCGCCGCGCTTGAGCCGGCCCTCCGGGTCGACCGAGCGGGGGAAGTAGTCGTTGGTGAAGACCGCCGCCGGGCCGACGAACACCCCGTCGCCGAGCACCGCCGGTTCGTAGACCAGCGCGTAGTTCTGGAGTTTCACGTTGTCGCCGATGCGTACGCCCGGGCCGACATACGCTCCCCGGCCGACGATGCACCCGCTGCCCAGTCGGGCGTCCTCCCGTATCTGGGCCAGGTCCCAGACCGTGGTCCCGTCGCCGATCGTGGCCGTTTCGTCGACCTGGGCGGTCGGCTGGATCCTGGAGCTCACCTGGTTGAACCTTTCTGCTCGCGGGGCAACAACCGTGCCTTCACGGGATCACCATACTTATGCCGAATCAACGGGCAACGGGGGCAGGTATCCGGTCGTACCCGACCGCATCCGGTCGTAGGTGTCCTGAACGCGGCCTCGTTCACAGAATGCGCACAGAAGTTCATCGGATCTTTAAGTTTCAAGCGCTACGCTCGGCGGCAGTCGAGTGGCCGATGGCGCCCACACGCCCGGTGCTCGCTCCCCCCACAGGCACAGGAGATCCGGCGTGCAAGACGGCGACGTAGTGGTGATCGGCGGCGGCTATGCCGGCGTACGGCTGGCGAAAAGACTGGATGACACGGCACGCGTCACGCTGGTGGACCGCAAGGAGGTCTTCTTCCACCGTATTGCCTCCCTGCGCGCCGGAGTTCACCCGGAATGGACCGTCACGCCGTTCATTCCGTACGACCGGCTGCTGCGCAACGGCCGGGTGGCCGTGGGCAAAGCGGTCCGCGTCGACACCGACGCGCGGCAGGTGACGCTGGCCTCGGGCGAGATCCTGCCGTACGACGTGGTCGTGATCGCCACCGGCGCCGACTACCCGGAACCGGCCCGGTTCACCGGCACCACCGTCGAAGAGGCCGCGCAGTCGTTCGCCGCGCACCAGCGGAACATCGCCGCCGCGGAACATGTCCTCGTGGTCGGTGGCGGACCCTCGGGCGTCGAACTCAGCGCCGAGATCCGCCTGGCCCGCCCGGACGCCCGGGTCACCCTCGCCCACGCCGGGCCGGCGCTGCTGCACTCAACGGGCAGTGAACGGGCCGGGAACAGGGCCCGCGCCTGGCTGGAAGCGCATGGTGTGGAGGTCCGGCTCGACTCCTTCATGTCGCCCGGCAACGACTTCAACACCTACCGCGACACCCATGGCAACATCATCGACGCCGACCGCTCCTTCTGGGCCACGGGCACCACGCCCAACACGTTCTGGCTGCGCATGGCGGGACACAGCGACTGGCTGAACTCCTCCGGGCATGTGAAGGTCGACCGGACGCTCCGCGTCGAGGGCCGGCCGGACGTGTTCGCCGTCGGTGACGTGAACGACGTCAGCAGGCTCAAGATCACCCCCGTCGCGCTCGCCCAGGCGGACCTCGCCGTCCACAACATCCGCGCCTACCTGCAGAGTTCGGGCAGGCATCGCAAACACCCCCGCCTCTACCGGCCGGTCCACCGCACCCCGCTCGTCGTGCCGTTCGGGCCCGCCGACGGAGTGACCATGGTGCCCGTGCCCGGCGGCGAGACCGCGGTCCTCGGCGGCCGTACCGCCACCCTGGCCAAGGCCAAGACCCTCATGACCCCCTACATGCGGCGCCAACTCGGCTACACGGCAGCCTGAGCCCGCCTTTTGGACGGAGGAGTGGAGGCCGAGTGAAGGCTTCGCGGGGGCCGCGTGGAAATTGCCTGCGGTAAATTCGTGAACGCGGGTCGCGCCCCCGTTGTTACTACGCCGTACCCCTGAGGTAGGGTCCCCCCGTTTCCAACTACCGGCTGAACGTAGGCCGGTACGGGGAGTGTTGGAGGGGCGGCGAGACGATGAATTCTCAGTGGGCCGACGGCGGATCCGTGGACCTGGACGGCACACGGCTGGAGGAGCTGACACCTGAACCGCTGCTGACCAGGGACTACGAGACGCGCCCCTCGCTCGTGTACGAACGGCTGAGGCAACAGCACGGCCCGGTCGCACCGGTCGACCTGCTCGGCGTGCCCGCCTGGCTGGTCCTGGGCTACCAGGAGTCGCTCCAGGTCCTCCAGGACGACGACGGTTGGCCGAAGGGGCTCGAGAAGTGGCGGGCCCGCTCGGAGGGGAGGGTGCCGGCGGACTGGCCGCTCGGGCCTTCCCTCGAGGTCAACCATGTGCTGATCCAAGGCGGTCCCGGCTACCGCCCGTTGAGGGCCGCGTGGGACGTGGCGCTGAAACCCTTCCAGGACCCGGGCCACCCCCAGGCGCGGGCGCTGAAGCGGGCCGTCACCGCCTACTCCGACGAACTGATCACCTTGATGGGGCAGGGCGGCGGCACGGGCCTCGCCGACCTGTCCGCCCAGTTCTCCCGGCCCCTGCCGCTGATGGTGGCCAGCCGTCTGCTCGGCTTCCCCGGTTCGCAGGGCGACGACGCGCTGATGGACATGTGGCGGGTGCTGGACGCGGGCCCGGACGCGGAGCCCGCCCTGGAGCGGCTGCTGGCGACGCTGGCCGAACTGGCGGAGGCGAAGCTCAGGACACCCGGCGACGACTTCCCCTCCTACCTGATAGCCGCGCACCCCGGGCTCTCCGTCGACGAACTGGCCCGGGAGCTGTTCATGCTGCTGGGCATGACCTCCGACCACGTCGGCATCCTGGTGTCCAACACGGTGGTCGAGGTCATCTCGGGCGAGGGCACCGTGCGGGCCAGCCTCTCCGCGGGCATGGTCAGGGAGACCATGAACCGCGTGGTCATGCGCAAGCCGCCGCTGGTCAACTTCGTGCCCCGCTTCGCGGCGAAGGACACTCGGCTGGGCAACTACACGATCCGCGCGGGCGACCCGGTGTGGGTCTCCTCCGCTGCGGCGCACGCCGACCCCCTCTTCGCCAAGAACGTGTGCCCGAGCACCACGGTCAGCACCCGGGCCCACCTCTCCTGGGGTGCCGGCCCGCGCCAGTGCCCGGCGCGCGAACTCGCCTCGACGGTCGCGGCGGTCGGAGTGGGCCGCCTGTTCGAACGGTTCGTCAACCTGGAACTGGCCCTCCCAGTCGACCAACTCCCGTGGCGCTCCTCGCCGTTCATGCGAGGCCTGCGGTCCCTGCCCGTGCGGTACGAACTCGCCGCGCTGCCCGAGCAACGGCTGGCGTACGACCCCTCGACCCAGTCGGCCGAACCGGAACTCCCGGACCCGTCGGCCCGCCAGCGCTCCTCGCTGTGGCGCTACCTGACGGGCCTGATCCGCACCGGCCGCTGAACGACACCCCCGGCACCGCTGGACGCGTCGCCGGGGACAAGGCACCCTGTC
>NZ_JBEYVP010000066.1:20457-45437 GCF_040644035.1 Streptomyces sp. NPDC047042
TGTCCCGGTGTCCCGGTGTCCCGGTGTCCCGGTGTCCCGGTGTCCCGGTGTCCCGGTGTCCCGGTGTCCCGGTGTCCCGGTGTCCCGGTGTCCCGGTGTCCCGGTGGCCCGGTGGGTCCGTGGCGCCGGGGGCGTAGGGCCCATGGGGCCGGAGGCCGTGGGGGCGGGGGCTGTGAGGGCCGGTGAGCCTCGGGCCCAGTGGCCTGGTGGGTCCGTGGCGTTGGGGGGGCGTCGGCCATGGGGCCTCGGGTCGTGGGGGCCGGTGAGCCTCGCGCCTGGTGGCCGGGTGAGCGACGTTGTGGGCGACTGGGCTGCGGGACGGGCGTGGCCCGCTGCCCCGGCAGCGCGCCGGTACGGTGGCCCGGCGATGCGGTGGCCGGCCGTGCGGCGGTGATGCCGTCGGCCCGTGTGCCGTCGCTCGGGCGACGGCCGCTGAGCCGTCGACTCCACGAACCGCTGTCCGACCGAACCACCGGCGGTCGACCGCATCGCGGTGCTGGTTCCGGTTCGCTGGGCGCTGGGCGCGAGGGGAGGGGGCCGGGGGCCCGACCCCCGGGGCCGTGCCGGTCACTCGGGCCCGTGCCGGTCGTCCGGGGCCGTGTCGGTCACCTGGGCCCGTGCCGGTCGTCCGGGCCCGTGCCGGTCGCTCGGGGCCGTGCCGGTCACCTGGGCCCGCGCCGCGCACTCGGGCCCGCGCCGCGCACTCGGGCCCGCGCCGCGCACTCGGGCCCGCGCCGGTCGCCCGGGGTCGTGCCGGTCGTCCGGGCCGGCGCGTTCAGGTGCCGTACACCGGCGCCGGCAACGGCGCTTCAGCCAGCAGTCCCCGTACCGCCGGGCCGACCTCGGTCGGCGTCCAGCGGCGGTCGCGGACCCGCCGCGGCCCGTGCTGCCAGCCCTCTGCGACGCCGATCACCCCACCCTCGGCCTCGAAGACGCGCCCGGTGACGTCCCCCGACTCGGCGGAGGCCAGCCACACCACCAACGGGGAGACGTTCGCGGGGTGCGGGGCGTCGAAGCCGGACTCCGGTGCGCGCATCTGCTCGGCGAACGCCTCGACCGCCTCCGTCATCGGGGTACGCGCGGAGGGGGCGATCGCGTTCACGGTGACGCCGTACCGGGCCAGTTCGGCGGCGGCGATCACGGTGAGGGCCGCGATGGCCGCCTTCGCGGCGCCGTAGTTGCCCTGGCCGACGCTGCCCAACAGCCCCGCGCCCGAGCTGGTGTTGACGACCCGGGCGTCGACCGCCCGCCCCCGCTTGCTCAACTCCCGCCAGTACGCGGCAGCGTGCCGCAGTGGTGCCGCGTGCCCCTTGAGATCGACCTTCAGGACCAGATCCCAGTCCGCCTCGGTCATGGAGACCAGCATCCGGTCGCGATTGATGCCCGCGTTGTTCACCAGCGCGTGCAACGTGCCGAACTCGTCGACGGCCCGCCCGACAAGCCGCTCCGCGTAACCCCAGTCGCTGACGTCACCGAGGTCGGCGACAGCGATACCACCGGCGGCCACGATCTCCTCGGCCACCGACTTCGCCGTCTCCCCGAGGTCGTTGACGACCACGCACGCACCTTCGGCGGCCAGCGCGAGGGCATGTTCGCGCCCAAGCCCCTGTCCCGCGCCGGTGACGACGACGACCCGGTCCTGGCAGATCCCGCTCATGTGCCGACTCCCTCGCTGAGCCCGAGCCGCCGGGCGATGGACTCACGGTGCTGTGCGGGGCCGCCCCAGTCCGAGGCCAGGGCCCAGGCCCGCTTGGCGTACAGATGGAGGTCGTACTCGGTGGTGTATCCCATGGCGCCATGGCACTGGATCGCCGTGCGAGCCGCCTGCCGTGCCGCCTCCGAGGCGAGCACCTTGGCCATCGACGTCCGTACGGCGGCCTCCGGATCCCCCGCCGCCTGCGCCCAGCCCGCCGCGAGCACTGCCGGCCTGGCGAACCGTACCGCCAACTCCACATCGGCCAAGGCGTGCTTGACCGCCTGGAACGAGCCGACCGGGACGCCGAACTGGTGCCGCTCCCGGACATGGGCCACGGTCAGTTCGAGCATCCGCTCAGCGAGCCCGACCAGCAGGGCCGCCGTGGCCAGCACCCCGCGACCGTAAGCCACGGCCAACTCGGCGGGCCCCTCGGCCAACAGCAGTCCGCCGCCCGCCGGCGCCCGGACCCGGGCCAGTCGCCGGGAGCCGTCCACCGAGCCGACGGGGTCGATCTCCACCTCGTCGCGCGCGTACAGGCGCAGCCCGTCGCCGACGGGTACGGCGATCAGATCGGCGCGCGCGGCGAACGGGACCGGGGCGTCGTGGTCGGCGAGGGAGAGCGTGAGCAGCGACGATCCCCGCAGTACGTCCGGGAGTTGCGGACAACCCGCAGCGGCGAGCAGGGGCGCGGCCACGGCTATGGTCTCGGCGGCGGGCACCGGCAGTCCGCTGCGGCCCAGGGTCTCCATCAGCGGCGGCAGCGCGTTCTCGTCGAGACCGAGGCCGAGGCCAAGCCCCGGGTCCTCCGTACTCTCGGGTACCAGCGCGCCGGTGATTCCAACCCCAGCCAGCGTGCGCCACACGGCGTCGACGCTCTCGACGCGCCCGCCCGGCCACCCCGCCCGGATCTGTTCGGCACCGGTCTGCTTGGCCAGTACCTCTCCGGCGGCCTCGGCGAGAGCCGCGTCCCGTTCGGCTACGGTGAACCGCATCGCGTCCGGTCACCTCCTCGGCAGGCCGAGCAGCCGCTCGGCGACGATGTTGCGCTGGATCTCGTTGGTCCCGGCGTAGATGGGCCCCGCGAGGGAGAAGAGGAAACCTCGGCTCCAAGGTCCGTCGATCTCGGCCTCGGGCCCGAGCAGTTCGGCGGCGCTCTCGTGCAGGGCGATGTCGAGCTGGGACCAGAACAGCTTGTTCAGGCTGGACTCGGCGCCGACCTGCCGCCCCTCGACGATCGAGGTGACCTGTTCCAGGGTGAACAACTCGTAGGCCTGGGCCTCGATCCACGACTGCACGACCCGGTCCCGATGCGCCGCCCCCAACCCCGCCTCTGCCCCCTTCGCCCGCGCCAGGTCGAGCAGCCGGTCGGCGGTGTGCAGGAAACGTCCGGGGGAGCGCAGCGTCAGCCCGCGCTCGGACCCGGTCGTCGCCATCGCGACCCGCCAGCCCTCCCCGACCCCGCCGAGTACCTCGGTGTCCGACACGAACACGTCGTCGAGGAAGACCTCGGCGAACCCCTCGTCGCCGTCGAGGCGTTCGAAACCGCGGACCGTCACCCCGGGCGCGTCCAGCGGAACGAGGAAGTAGGTGAGGCCGCGGTGCCGCTCCGCCTCCGGATCCGTCCGGAAGAGGCCGAACAGGTGTGTGCAGAAGGCGCCACGGGTCGTCCAGGTCTTCTGGCCGGTCAGCCGCCAGCCACCGGACGCCTCGTCACGGACCGCCCGGCTGCGGATGCCGGCGAGGTCACTGCCCGCTCCGGGCTCCGACCAGCCCTGCGCCCACAGGTCCTGGGCGGCGGCCATCCTCGGCAGGATGCGCCGCTGCTGCTCCTGCGTACCGAAGGCGAAGACGGTCGGGGCGAGCAGGAAGATACCGTTCTGGGTGACCCGGGCGGGCGCGCCGGCCCGGTAGTACTCGTCCTCGAAAGTCAGCCACTGCCACAGGGACGCGTCCCGGCCGCCGTACGCCTCGGGCCAGGAGACGACCGACCAGCGGGCCTCGAACAGCGCCCGTTCCCAGGCCAGATGGGCGGCGAACCCCTCGCGGGTGTCACCGGACGGCAGCGGAGTCGTCGGCACGTTGGCCGCGAGCCACTCCCGTGCCTCCTGCCGGAACGACTCCTCCTCGGGGCTCCAGGTGAGATCCACAACTCACCTCTCCCCGTCCGTACGGCCACCGAAGGTGTCTCGGACCTCGGCGGCGACCCCCGAGAGGTTGATCTCGAAGGTGAAACCCTGTTCGTAGCGGTAACTGCGCTTGACGTCCCACAGATCGATGCCGTTGAAGGCCTCCTTGGCGGCCCGGATCACCGCCGGGTTCTTCCCGGCGATGTCGGCGGCGACCGCCAGGGCCCGCTCCCGCAACCGGTCGGCCGGGACCACCTCCAACACCGAACCGAAAGCGTGCAGTTCGGCGGCGGACGCGGTGGCGCAGGTGTACATCATCGCCCTGGCCCTGTGCTGCGGGACGAGACGGGACAGATGCGTCGCGGCGCCCAGCGCACCCCGGTCCACCTCGGGCAGCCCGAAGTAGGCGTCCTCGGCGGCGACGATGACGTCCGAGTTGCCGACCAGGCCGATCCCGCCGCCCAGGCAGAAGCCGTGGACCGCCGTGACCACCGGCACCGCACAGTCGTAGACCGCGGCGAACGCGGCGAAGCAGCCCCGGTTCACCCCGATGACGGCGGCATGACCGGTGTCGGCCTGCAACTCCTTGACGTCCACACCGGCGTTGAAACCGCGCCCCTCGGCGCGCAGCAGCACCACCCGTACGTCCGGGTCGCGGCCGAGCCGTTCGACCGTCCGCGCCAGGTGGTACCAGCCTCCCACCGGCAGGGCGTTGACCGGCGGACAGTCGACGACGACCTCGGCGATCCCGCGTCCGTCCACGGTGGCCTTGATGATGTCGGTGCCCATGGGTTCTCCCTGTGTCGCGGGGCGGTCGGCCGCGGTCACCGTTTCGCTCCGGCGGTGGTCAGTCGGGTGAGGACGGCGTCGGCCTCCGTGACGATGCGTTCGACGAGTTCGGCGCAGCTGGGCAGGTCGTCGATGACACCCGCGACCTGGCCGGAGGCGAGGGTGCCCAGGTCCGTCCGGCCGTCGACCATGCTCGCGCGCAGCATCATCGGGGTGTTCGCCGCCATCACGACCTGGGACCAGCCCAGTTGATGACCGCGCCGCATGGCGAGCCCCTCGCGGACCAGGTCGGACCATGGGGTGCCGGAGACCTTCCGGAACGTGACGGCGTGCCGCAGCGAACGGACGAGTCGCGAGGGTGCCCGTTCCCGCAGGAGCCGTTCCACCGCTTCCGTGCGCAGTACCCGCTGGGGTATCCCGTCGAGGACCGGGGTGACGACGGTGTCGGCGACGCCCCGCTTGAGGTACTCGGCTTTGACTGAGTCGCGCACGGTGCTGTCGCTGGTCAGCAGGAACCGTGTGCCCATCGCGATGCCCACGGCTCCCTGGGCGAGCGCGGCGACCAGCCCCCGCCCGTCGCGGAACCCGCCGGCCGCGACGACCGGGATGTCGACGGCGTCCACGACCTGCGGGAGGAGGATCGAGGTGGGTACGCCCCCGGTGTGACCGCCGCCCTCACTGCCCTGCACGACGACCGCGTCCACCCCCCACGCCTGTACTTTCTCGGCGTGGCGGCGCGCGCCGACCGACGGGATGACGACCAGCCCGGAGTCCTTGAGTTCGCGGACGACGCGTTCATGGGGCGCGAGGGCGAAGGACGCTATCTTCACGCCCTCGCGGACCAGGAGAGAGCCGCGCTCCAGCACGTCGGGGGAGTCGCCGCGCATGTTCACCCCGAACGGCGCGTCGGTGCGCTCGCGGACGGCGCGTACGGCGTCCCTGGTCTCGTCGAGGGAGAGCGTCGCACTGGCCAGGATGCCCAGCCCACCGGCCGCCGCGGTGGCCGCCGTCAGCTCCGGGCCGGACACGTACCCCATGCCGGTCTGGACGATCGGGTAGCGGACGCCCACCAGGTCGCACAGCGCGGTGTGCAGGGCGGGATGGACGGGGGCTGTGGGGGCGCTCATGCCGGATCTCCTTCTCGCGTTGTCGCGCCGCGCGCCGGGCGTTGAGTCCCGGCTGCCGAGGGGTTGTCGGTCGAGCCAACGTAACCTAACAATTGTTTGCTAGGTAAGACTCCGAACGGGTGGCGGCGCGGGAGGAACAACTGATGGGTGACAAGTCGATGTCCCTGGAGGACTTCGCGGGCACCGTCGAGTCGGGCATGACGATCGGTGTCGGCGGGTGGGGATCGCGCCGCAAACCGATGGCACTGGTACGCCAACTCCTGCGCACGGACGTGCGCGACCTGACCCTGGTCACCTTCGGCGGGCCGGATGTGGGGTTGCTCTGCGCGGCGGGCCGGGTCCGCAAGCTGGTCTACGGCTTCGTCTCGCTGGACAGCATCGCCCTCGACCCGCACTTCCGTGCCGTACGGGAGCGGGGCGGCGTGGAGACCGCCGAGTACGACGAGGGCATGTTCGTCACCGGTCTGCGGGCCGCCGCGAGCCGGCTGTCCTTCCTGCCGACCCGCGCCGGCCTCGGCTCCGACGTCCTCAGGATGAACCCCGACCTGGTGACGATCGCCTCGCCGTACGCCGACGAGGAGTACGTCGCGATGCGGGCGCTGCGGCTCGACGTGGCGCTGGTGCACGTCAACCGTGCCGACCGGGCCGGCAACGCCCAGTACCTCGGCCCGGACCCGTACTTCGACGATCTGTTCGCGATGGCGGCCGACCGCTGCTACGTCAGCACCGAGCGGATCGTGGAGCCGACGGACCTGCTCGCCGCCGGACCGGCCCAGTCACTGCTGATCAGCCGGCTGTTCGTCAACGGCGTGATCGAGACACCCCGTGGTGCCCACTTCACCTCCTGCGCACCGGACTACGCGCGGGACGAGGCCTTCCAGGCGCACTACGCGTCGGCGGCGCGCGACGCGGACGCCTGGAAGCTGTTCCACAAGACGTTCCTCGACGGCGACGAACAGGCGTACCACGAGGCCGTCGCCGAGTTCCACGCCCAGCGCGAAGAACAGGGGGAGGGGCGATGACGGAGATCACCCGGGCCGAGGTGTGCGCCGCCGCCTGCGCCGACGCGTGGCGCGGTGCCGGGGAGGTGCTCGCGCACACGGCCGGTGTGCTGCCCTCGATCGGGGCGCGGCTCGCCCGTCTGACGACCAGCCCGGACCTGGTGCTGACCGACGGCGAGGCCTACTTCATGAGTGATCCGCCGCCGCTCGGCCGGACCGCGGCGGACGGGGGTGTCGTCGAGGGCTGGGTGCCCTACCGGCGGGTCTTCGACATCGTCGCCAGTGGCCGGCGGCAGAGCATGATGGGCGCCAGTCAGATCGACCGGTACGGGAACCAGAACATCTCCCTCATCGGCGACTGGCGTCGTCCCACGCGCCAACTCATCGGCGTTCGGGGCGCTCCCGGCAACACGGCCAACCACCGCACGGACTACTGGGTGGCCAGGCACACCCCGAAGGTCTTCGTCGAGAAGGTCGACGTGGTCTGCGGGGTCGGCAACGACCGGGCGCGCGGCGCGAAGGGGCTGCGGTTCCACGATCTCGGAGTGGTGATCACCGACCTCGCGGTCCTCGACTACGGGGACGACGGACGGCTGCGGGTGCGTTCGCTGCATCCCGGCGTCACGGCGGCGGACGTGCGGGCGAACACCGGCTTCGAACTCGACGCGAGCGGCGCCCCCGAGACCCGGCTGCCCGACGAGACCGAACTGCGGCTCATCCGCGAGGTCGTCGACCCCCAGGGCCTCCGTGAGCGCGAGGTGAGCGCGAGGTGAGCGGGGCCGCCGGGTCGTAGAACCTCAGGTGCCCCGGGTCATCTCCCGGTGAGCAGCCGCTGCGGATTGGCGACCCGGAAGGCGTACGCGGCCGCACCCCCCAGACCGAACCCGGGGTTCAGCGGCGGCTGCGCGTAAGGCCGGTCCGAGCCCTGGACGACGGCCTCGGCGCCCAGGGCCCGGACGGTCGCGTCGACGGCGTGAGGGCCGTACGACGACGTCTCGACGAAGACGCCCGGGTCCACGTCCGCCTCCGCGCCACCGCCCCGGGCGGCGAAGCGCTCCCCGTGCAGCGGGGCGAGCCCGGCCAGCAGGGCGAAGCACACGCGCAGGCCGGGATGGCGGGGCCGCCCGAAGGCGCGGAAGGCGAACCAGGCGGCGTGCATCTGCTGGACGTACGGCACCATCGCCGGCCACCAGCCCGGTCCCGCCGACTCGGCGGGCGCCGGTCCGGGATGGACGAACAATGGCAGGCCCCGCTCCTCGAGCAGGTCGAGGAGCGGGGCGCACCGGGCGTAACCGGCCGCGTCGGCAAGGGCGTTCGCCGGGAGCTGGAGGCCCGCGAACCCGCGGTCGAGGTCCTTGGCCGCCGCGTTCGCGTCGACGTCCCGCACACAGGCGGCGGCCCACGCGCCGAACGGTTCCGGAAGGGCCGCCGAGCCCTCGTGATACGCGTCCAGCAGGGGCCGGGCCTCGGCGGCGGGCAGCCACTCCACGCCGATCGGGGAGGACAGTGAGACGAGCACCCGGCCGAGGCCGTCGGCGGCGGCGAGTTCCGCGCGGCCGGCGATGTCGTGGTCGCCGGGCGGGACCTCGAAGGGCGGCTCGCCGTGGAGACGCAGGGTCCAGCCGTCCAGGAACGGCGGTTCGCGGCGGGCACGCAGGGCTGCCACCAGCGAGGGGGTCCACAGATGCTGGTGCACGTCGACGCTGGTCATGCCGATCCTCCCGCCGGGGCTGACGATTCTTCCAGGAGCGCACGCGGTGCGTCCTGGATGTCGTCGGACCCCAGGATGCCGTGTCTCACCGCCTCCACGTCCACCCGCAGGGCCGGTCGTCGTCAAGACGGGTCACGGCCGCCCGGATCGCCCGGTGCGGAAATCTCCTCCTGGCTGCGTTTCCCTACATTTCGGACACTTTGACCTGACTTCGCATGAATGTAACGCGCCGTTTACGGTCGGGCATTGACTAGTCATTCAGTCGCGAACCACTCTGCATGACTATATGCAGTCGGGTGAGGGGCAGCTTTGATCAGATTTGATGCAGTAAGCAAAAATTATCCAAACGGGACGACGGCGGTGGACGGGCTGTCGCTGGAGTTGGCCGAGGGTGGCCTCACGGTCCTGGTCGGTCCCTCCGGCTGCGGCAAGACCACGACCCTGCGCATGGTCAACCGCATGGTGGAACCCTCGTCCGGCACGGTGAGCCTGCGAGGCAAGGACATCCGGGACGTCAACGCTCCGGAGCTGCGGCGCGGCATCGGGTACGTGATCCAACACGCGGGCCTGTTCCCGCACCGCACGATCCTCGACAACATCGCCACCGTGCCGCTGCTGCTGGGCTGGAGCCGCAAGAAGGCGCGGGCGCGGGCGGCGGAGCTGCTGGAACTCGTGGGGCTGCCGAGCGAGATGGCCAAGCGCTATCCGAACCAGCTCTCCGGCGGTCAGCAGCAGCGCGTCGGCGTGGCCAGGGCGCTGGGCGCCGATCCGCCCGTACTGCTGATGGACGAGCCGTTCAGCGCGGTCGACCCGATCGTCCGGGCCGAACTCCAGACGGAGTTCATCCGGCTCCAGAAGGAACTGCACAAGACGATCGTCTTCGTCACCCATGACATCGACGAGGCGATCAAACTCGGCGACAACATCGCCGTGTTCCGCACCGGCGGCAAGCTGGCGCAGTTCGACACGCCCGAACGGCTGCTCGCCGATCCCGCCGACGACTTCGTCGCCGACTTCGTGGGGCACGACCGGGGTATCCGCCGGCTGTCCTTCGTGAACGCGGCCGATGTGCCGCTGCGCCACGGTCCGGTGCTGCCAGTGACCTCCCCCGTGGGGTCGGCGCGGACGGGCGGCGAGCCCTGGGTGCTGGTCGTCGACGACGCCCGACGACCGCTCGGCTGGGCCGCGGTCGCGGACCTGCCTGCGAGTGGCACGCTCGCGGACGCGACGCTGGCACCGCTCGGCCACACCTTCAGCCTCGTCGGCGACTCGGCACGGGCCGCCCTCGACTCGGCGCTCCTGTCACCCGCCCGGCTCGCGGTGGGCGTGGACGCGGACGGCGTTGTCGTCGGAGTCGCGGACGCCCACGAACTGTCCGCGGGGGCGGCCGACGCCGCCGGGACGGAAGCGGGCACCGCCAAGACGGACGGTGACGAACGATGAGTGACGACGAGCCGCTGATCCGGTGGCAGTGGATCGGCGATCACGTCGGTGAACTGGCCGACTACACCGGCGTCCATCTGAGACTCGGCCTGCTGCCGGTGCTGTTCGGGCTGATCGTCTCCGTACCCCTCGGCATCCTCTGCCACCGCTATCGCTGGCTGTACACACCGGTGCTGACGATCGCCAACATCCTTTACTCGATCCCGTCGCTGGCCCTGTTCATGATCTTCGTCCGGTACACGGGGCTCACCGAACGCACGGTGATGATCCCGCTGACGATCTACACACTGTCGGTACTGGTGCCCAACGTCGTGGACGGGCTGGCCTCGGTTCCCGAACCGGTCCGGCTGGCCGCCACCGCGATGGGATTCGGCGCCGTCAGACGTGTCGTCCAGATCGAACTGCCGATCGCCGTCCCCGTCGTCATCGCGGGCGTCCGTGTGGCGGCCGTGTCGTCCATCAGCCTGGTGGCGGTGGGACAGCTCATCGGACAGGGCGGGCTCGGGTACTACATCACCCGCGGCCTCCAGCTCGACTTCCCGACTCCGATCATCACGGCGATCGTGCTGATCATGCTGCTCGCACTCACCACCGACGCCCTGCTGGTTCTGGCGCAGCGGCTGTTGACCCCGTGGTCCCGGAACAAGGTGACGACGCGATGAACGACTTCCTGAACCAGATGCGGCTCGTGGGGGACTGGCTGACGTCCTCGCAGCAGTGGCACGGCGACGACGGAATCCCCCACAGGCTCGTCGAACACCTCACCTACAGCGGCCTGTCCCTGCTGTTCGCCGCGCTCATCGGACTGGCCTTCGGACTGCTCGTCGGGCACACCGGCCGCGGTGCGTTCGCCGTGGCCACCGTGGCGAACCTGGCGCGCGCGATTCCCACCTTCGGCCTGGTGGTCCTCGTCGTCACCCTGGCGGGGCTCAGCACCACGCCCGTACTCATCGCCCTGGTCGCGCTCGCGGTGCCGCCGATCCTGATCAACACGTTCGAGGGTGTGCGCGGTGTGGACCCCGCCACCAGGGACGCGGCGCGCGGGGTCGGCATGACCGAGTGGGAGGTCCTGGTACGGGTGGAGGTGCCGATGGCGCTGCCACTGATCCTCCTCGGCCTCAGGGTCGCCGCGATCCAGGTCGTGGCCACCGCGACCGTCGCCGCCTACCCCGGTCTGGGCGGTCTCGGCCGCTTCATCGTCGACGGGCTCTCCCGCAACGACTACGAGCTGGTCATCGGCGGTTCGACCGTCGTCGTCGCCCTGGCACTTGTCGTCCAGGTCGCCTTCACCGCGCTGCGGCGTGTCGTCGTCTCTCCAGGCCTGCGGGTCTCACCGTCCAAGCCCTGAGCGTTCCGAGCCTTCGTGCTCCGAGAAAGGAAACACCCCATGACCACCATCCGAGGCATCTACCGCGGCGCCGCGTTCGGCCTGCTCGCCGCGCTCACGCTCACCGCCTGTGGCGGAGGCGACGACAGCGACAGCAACCCGCTGACGGGCGACAGCGCCGGTAGTGGCGGCGGCAGCGGCAAGTCCATCGTCGTAGGCTCGGCGAACTTCCCCGAGAACCAGCTCCTCGCCGAGATCTACGCCCAGGCGCTGGAGGCCAAGGGCCTGAAGGTGACCCGCAAGTTCGACATCGGCGCCCGCGAGGTCTACTACGACCAGGTCGTCAAGGGCGGCATCGGTGTCTTCCCGGAGTACAACGGCGCCCTGCTGGCGACGGCCGTCGACAAGACCAGCACCGCGACCAGCACGGCGGACATCAACGCCGAGCTGAAGAAGAAGCTCCCGCCGTCGGTGGAGATCCTCGACTCCGCCGTGGCCGAGGACAAGGACTCGGTGACGGTCACCTCCGAGACCGCGGCCAAGTACAACCTCAAGACCCTCGCCGACCTCAAGCCGGTCGCGAAGGACATGACGATCGGCGCCGGTTCGGAGTTCAAGACCCGCACGCAGGGTGGTGTCGGCCTGAAGACCGTCTACGGCGTCGAGTTCGGGAAGTTCCAGCCGCTCGACGCGGGCGCCCAGAGCACCCTGCTGCAGCTGCTGAAGTCGGACAAGGTGCAGGCGGCCAACATCTACACCACCGACCCCGGCATCGTCGAGGACAAGCTGGTGGTCCTGGAGGACCCGAAGAACCTCTTCTCCTCGCAGAACGTCACGCCGCTGGTCTACAAGTCGGCGGTGAACGACACGGCCAAGGCGGCCCTCAACGGCATCTCGGCCAAGCTCACCACCGAGGACCTGGTGGAGATGATGAAGAAGCTCGTCAACGACAAGGAGGACGCCGGCGCCGTCGCCAAGGAGTGGCTGACGAGCGCCGGCCTCGTGAGCTGACCCGGCTCGACTGTGGCGGTACCGTCCGACCTCTCCCCTGCCCGGCGATGTCAGGCAGGGGAGAGGTCGGGCAACTCATGCCCGAACACCGGTAATCGAGAGGGAGTTACACCCCATGACACCCCGCCTCGTCGGCTCCAGCCCGCTCGGCGCCACCACCACCCTCGCCGAACTCGCCGACGACCCGCATCAGCGACTCGCGCTGCTGCGCGCCCACGAACCCGTCTCCTGGACAACGGAGTTGAACGGCTGGCTGGTGACCCGGCGCGACCTCGCCCTGACCGTGATGCGTGACGCCACGACCTTCACCGTCGACGACCCCCGCTTCTCCACCGCCCAGGTCGTCGGCCCCAGCATGCTCTCCCTCGACGGCGACGAGCACACCCGCCACCGCGAGCCGTTCACCGCCCCCTTCCGCCCCCGGGAGGTACATGAGGGCTTCGCCGCCCACATCGAACGCGAGAGCGACCGGCTCATCACCGCCCTCCCGCGGACCGGAGCCGCCGACCTGCGCCGCGCCTTCGCCGCACCCCTCGCGGTCGCCGTCGTGACCGAGGCGCTCGGCCTCACCGGCACCACCCCGGACACCGTGCTCGCCTGGTACGACGCCATCGTCCGCTCGGTCTCCGACATCACCGCAGGCCACGCTGCGAGCCCCGCCGGCACCGAGGCCTACGCCCAGCTGAGGGCCGCCGTGGAAGCCACCGTCGCCGACCGGGACACCGCCTCCCTCCTTGTCTCCGCCGCCGGACGGCTGACCGTGCCCGAGGTGGCCTCCAACGCGGCCGTCCTGATGTTCGGGGGCATCGAGACCACCGAGGCGATGATCACCAACGCGCTGCTGCACCTGCTGGGCGACCCCGCCCAACTCGCGCTTGTCCAAGCCGACTTTGGTCTGCTGGACGGTGCGATCGAGGAGTCGCTGCGCCTCGAGCCCGGAGCGGCGGTAGTGGACCGCTACGCCACCCGTGACACCGTCCTCGGCCCGGCCGCGATCCGCCGCGGCGATCTGGTCACCGTCTCCCTGACCGGCGCCAACCGCGACCCCGCCGTCTTCCCCGACCCCGACCGGTTTGACGTTCGCCGCGAGAACGCCCGCCTGCAGCTGGCCTTCGCGCACGGCCCGCACTACTGCCTCGCGGCGCACCTCGCCCGCCTGGAGACCCGCATCGCGCTCCACCGTCTCCTCGAACGCCTGCCCGCGCTGCGGCTCGATCCCGACCGCCCCGCCGCCCCGCAGGGCCTGGTCTTCCGCAAGCCCTCCGCCCTGCATGTGCTGTGGGACGGTCCAGCCTGAGGCGGTCGGTCCGGATCGCCGGGCCGGGTGAGCCATCAGGATCCAACAGAGTCCGACAAAATTATTGCCTCGGCTGTGTTGTAAGTCCTAGGGTGAGCCTGGCTCGGCAGCTCCCACTGTCACCAGCAGTTGTGTGCTGACCCAAGAGCAACTCCCGCACCGCCCAGGTGGATTGAGCCGCCACCGATGACCACAGCGCTGCCGGATTCCGGGTCGGTTTGTCAACAGTAACGAACATGATCTGACGCGCCCTCAGTCCGTGCACCGCACAGTCGTACCGAGGAAGGCCACGGTCATGCCGCACCCCCACGAGTTCGCCGTCAGCCGCCGCCGTCTGCTGGAAGGAGGAGCCGCCGTTCTCGGCGCGCTCGCCCTGTCCGGCACGGCGGCCGCCCACCGGGCCACCGCCGCGGGCACGGCCGAGGCCACCCCAGAGTGGAACGGCCACATCGACGTCTTCCGCGTCGGCACCGAACCCGCGCACACCACGCTGATGCCCTACGCGACCGTCGCGCAGGCCCTCGCCGCCGACCGCACCCGCTCCCCGTACCGGCAGAGCCTCGACGGCACCTGGAAGTTCGCGTACGTCGACCGCCCCGACGACCGGGCGAAGGACTTCTACCGCACCGACCTCGACGACCGGACCTGGGACACCATTCCCGTCCCCTCCGCCTGGCAGCTGCACGGGTACGACAGCCCGATCTACATCAACAGCGACTACCCCTGGTGGGGCGCCAACGGCCGGGGCGAGGAGGCGCAGCCGCCGGCCGCCCCGACCCGCCACAACCCCGTGGGCCAGTACCGCCGCACCTTCACCCTCCCGCGCGACTGGTCGGGACGCCGTACGTTCCTCCACTTCGAGGGCGTCAAGTCGGCCCACTACGTATGGATCAACGGCACACTCGTCGGCTACCACGAGGACTCCTACGACCCCTCCGAGTACGACATCACCCCGTACCTGAAGCCGGGCACCAACCAGATAGCCGTGGAGGTCTACCGCTACTCCGACGGCGACTGGCTGGAGGACCAGGACATGATCCGGCTGAGCGGCATCTTCCGCTCGGTCTACCTCTACTCGACGCCCGCCGTACGCCTGCGCGACTTCCGCCTCGACACCCCGCTGAGCGACGACTACACGGCCGCCGAACTCTCGGTCACCGCGAACGTGCGGGACTACGGTGGCAAGGGCGCCGGCCAGTACTCCGTCGAGACCCAGCTGTACGACGCCGGCGGGCACCCCGTCTGGTCGCGTCCGCTCCAGCAGACCGTCGTGCTCGGCGCCGGCGAGGAGAAGTCCGTACAGGCCGCGAAGGCCGTGCCCGCGCCGCGCCTGTGGTCGGCCGAACACCCGAACCTCTACACCGCCGTGCTCCGGCTGCGCGACCCCGCGGGCAAGGTCGTCGAGACCCTCTCCCACCGGGTGGGCCTGCGCGAGTTCGCCCTGAAGGACGGGCTGATGCGCATCAACGGCAAGCCGGTCTCCTTCCGGGGCACCAACCGGCACGAGATGCACCCCGTCCACGGCTCGGCCCTCACCCGCGCGGACATGGTCGAGGACATCGGCATCATCAAACGGCTCAACATCAACACCGTGCGCACCTCGCACTACCCGAACAACCCCATATGGCTGGAACTCGCCGACGAGTACGGCCTGTATCTCGTGGACGAGACCAACCTCGAGACCCACGGCGTCCGCGGCGAGTACCCCGGCAACCACGCCGAGTGGACCACGGCCTGCGTGGCCCGCGCCCAGAACATGGTCCACCGGGACAAGAACCACGCCTCGGTCGTCATCTGGTCCCTCGGCAACGAGGCGGGCGGCGGCACCACGTTCAACGCCATGTACGACTGGATCCGCTCCTACGACACCACCCGGGTCATCCAGTACGAGGGCGACGACCGCCCCGGGATCAGCGACATCCGCTCCGAGATGTACGACAGCCCCGCGCGCGTCGAGCAACGGGCCAAGGACACCAACGACACCCGGCCGTACGTGATGATCGAGTACTCGCACGGCATGGGGAACTCGAACGGCAACTTCAAGAAGTACTGGGACCTCGTCCGCCGCTACCCGGTCCTCCAGGGCGGCTGGATCTGGGACTTCGTCGACCAGGCCCTCAGCTGGCCCACTCCGACCCGCAAGCTGCTCACCGAAACCGGGCCCAACGCGCTCCACGGCGAGATCATCGCCCCCGCCGGCACCTTCACCCGCGACCAGGGAGTCTCCGGCGGTACCGTCTTCGCCCGCGACAAGAGCCTCGACCTCACCGGCTCCCTGACGCTGGAGGCGTGGATCACCCCGCACTTCCTCGGCTACCACCAGCCCGTCATCGCCAAGGGCGACACCCAGTACGCCCTGAAGCAGTCGGACCGGGGCCTGGAGTTCTTCATCTACGGCGGCGGCCAGTGGATCAGCGCGTACTGGTCGCTGCCCGCCGACTGGACCGGCAAGGAACACCACATCGCCGGAGTCTTCGACGCGGCGGCCGGCACCCTGACCCTCCACGTCGACGGCGTGGTGCGGGCCACCAGGAACACCACCCAGAGGCCCAGCAACAACACCGCCTCCCTCTCGCTGGCCACCGACATCGACAACCCCACCCGCGAGTTCAGCGGCACCATCCGCCGGGCCCGTGTCTACGCCCGCGCGCTGACCGCCGCCGAACTCGCCTCCGAGAACCGTGGGTCCGGTGACGAGGGCGTCCGGTTCTGGTTCGACGCCGCCACCGTCGGCGTCACCGAGAAGAAGCCCCGCGACAAGACGTTCTACGCCTACGGCGGCGACTGGGGCGACAACCCCAACGACGGAGCCTTCTCCGGAGACGGCATCGTCACCGCCGACCGCGGGCTCACCGGCAAGTCCGCCGAGGTCAAGCGGATCTACCAGGCGGTGCAGATCGCGTCGGGCTCGGCACCGGGCACGGTCACCCTCACCAACGAGTACTGCTTCACCAACCTCCGTGAATTCGACGGACGTTGGGAACTGGTCGCCGACGGAAACGTGGTCCGGCGCGGAAAGCTGACCCGGGCCCAGCTGGACGTGGCGCCCCTGTCCAGCAAGACCATCACCGTGCCCTTCGAACTGCCGGACGACCCGGCGCCGGGCGCGGAGTACTTCCTGGAACTGTCCTTCACCACCAGGCAGAGCACGAAGTGGGCCAAGGCCGGCTTCGAGGTGGCCCGGCAGCAACTCGCCCTCGACGCGGGCAGCCCCGCCGTCACGCCGAGGCCGCTGACCAGGGTCCCGGCACTGCGCCACGAGGACGGCGACACGTCGGTCACCGTCGAGGGCAAGGCCTTCTCGGTCACCGTCGACAAGGCGACCGGCGTGATCACCTCGTACAAGGCCGGCGGTACCCAGCTGATCGAGGCCGGGCCCACCCCCAACTTCTGGCGGGCGCCCACCGACAACGACCGGGGCAACGGCCAGCACACCCGCAACCAGATCTGGCGCGACGCGGGTACCCAGCGGGCGGTGACCGGCGTGAGCGTGCGCGCCCTGCGGGACCGGGCCGTCGAGATCAAGGTCGCCGGCACCCTGCCCACGACACCGGCATCGACGTACACGACGACCTACACCGTCTTCGGCAACGGTGAGATCAAGGTCGACAACACCCTGCACCCGGGCGCCGCCTCGCTGCCGTACATCCCGGAGGTCGGCAACATCCTCCTCCTGCCCGGCCGCCTCGACCGGCTGCACTACTACGGCCGCGGCCCCGAGGAGAACCACTGGGACCGCAACAACTCCACCGACGTGGGCCTCTACTCCGGCACCGTCGACGGGCAGTGGAGCGGCTATCTGCGCCCGCAGGAGAACGGCAACAAGACCGACGTCCGCTGGATCGCCCTGACGGACCGCAAGGGCACCGGCCTGCTGGTCAGTGCCGAGCCGCTCCTCGAGGTCAACGCCTCGCACTTCACCCCGGAGGACCTGTCGGTCGGGGCCCGCCACGACTACCAGCTCACCCCCCGCGACGAGGTCGTCCTGCGCGTGAGCCACCGCCAGATGGGTGTCGGCGGCGACAACAGCTGGGGCGCGCACACCCACGACGAGTACAAGCTGTTCGCCAACCGCGACTACGCGTACAGCTACCGGCTGCGTCCCCTGACGGACGTCGACGAGGCGATGGCGGCCTCACGCCGGCCCACGGCGGTGGAGTTCACCGACTAGCACGGCCGAGCGCCGCTTCCGGCCGCTTCGAGGGCGTCACCCATTCGCCAGGGGTGGCGCCCTCAGCCGCTCGTGATCCCCAGCCGTCAGTTCGCCTGTGAACGGGCCGCCAGCACGGCGATGTCGTCCTCGGCGGGGGCGTCCGCGAGCTGGGCCAGTACGTCGTCGAGGATGACGTCCAGAGAGGCGCGCGGGGACAGTCGCAGCCGGGTGAGACGGCGCAGCGACACGTCGATGTCCTCGCCGCGCCGCTCCACCAGGCCGTCCGTGTAGAGCAGGAGCACACAGTCCGGGACCGTCGGGCGGGTCAGCGTCGTGTAGCTGCCGAGTCCGGTGCCCAGGGGAGGGCCGGACGGGACGTCGACCAGGGCGACCGTGCCGTCCGGGGAGAGGACGGCGGGCGGGAGATGACCGGCGTTCGCGTAGGACACCGTCTGGTGGACGGGGTCCTCCAGGGCCAGCAGACAGGTGGCGACCCGGTCGAACCCGGAGTCGGCGACCGTGCGATCGGCGTGCGTGAGCAGCAGATGCGGGGGAAGGCCCGCCATGGCCAGAGCGCGCAGCGCGGAGCGATAGTGGCTCATGGCGACGGCGGCCTCGACCCCGTGCCCCATGACGTCCCCGATGACCAGCAGATTCCGCCCGTCGGGCAGGGGCAGACTGTCGAACCAGTCGCCCCCGATGAGGGCCACGTCGTCGGCGGGCAGATAGCGGAACGCGGTCGGCGCGCGCGGGTTCGGGGGCCCGGAGATGTCGGTGAGCAGCGCGTGCTGGAGCTCCAGGGCCATGCTGTGCTCACGGGTGTGCAGGGCGGCGCGTTCCAGGGCACCGGCGGCCCGCTGCGCCAGCTCGAGGGCCACCGACACGTCGTCGACTGTGAAACCGGGAGAGTCGAACGCCCGCACGAGGGAGAGGGTGCCCAGGGGGCGTCTGCCCGCGATCAGGGGCAGTACGAGCACGGAGTGGATGCCGATGCCCTGATAGGCGTCGGCCCCGTCCGAGTGGAGCACCCCGGAGTGCCGCTCCTGCCCAGGGGCGCCGTTGCTCAGCCAGGGGAGCCCCGCGTCCAGGCACGCGCGGATCTCGGTGCCCGGCGGATAGTCCAGCGTGTCGCCGACACCGGCCAGCGCCAGCACGGCGTCCTTGATGCCGGGCACCGCCGCGAGAGCCGCCCGGCGCAGCCGCAGCACTCCGGGGGGCGGCAGGTGCGGACCGGCTTTCACCTCGAGATTCAGCTCGACACCGGCCGCGTCCGCCAGGTCCGGCACCATGAACCGGGCCAGCTCGACGCAGGTCGCCTGTACGTCGGCGGTGGTGCCGATGCGCGCGGTGGCCGTGTCCAGCAGGGTCATCCGGCGGTGCGCGCGCTCCAGCTCGTCGACGTGCTGCTGCGGGGCGCTGATCTCCAGGAAGATCCCGGCGAGACCGAGAACCCGGCCCTGCTCGTCCTGGAGCCGGTGGTAGGTGGCGTGAAAGGCACGGCGGGTGAAGGGCGAGTCCGCGCGGGTGTGCCCCGTCCCGACGAGCTCACGGGGCTGCCCGTCGTACAGCACCTGCCGCAGCACACCCTCGGGCCGGTCGACGTCCGGCGACGCCTCGGCCAGCGTCCGCCCCAGCAGCTCCTGCTCCGACAGGCCGCTGACCCGGACCATGTGCGGGTTGACGTAGAGGAAGCGCAGCTCCGTGTCGAGGATGACGATCCCGGCGGCCGTGCCCTCGACGAGCTGACGCAGCAGCCCGTACTCCCCGACCAGCCGCGACAGGTCCCCGGCGGCCGGCCCGGCGAGCAGCGCCTCGACGTCGTCGAAGAGCAGCGGCCGGAAAGCGTCCATGGCCACCGCACCTCTCGTCGTCGTGGCGCTTGCCGTACGGCAGAGACAATGATCGGCGAGACGGAGCCGCCGCGCACGTCGGGACCACCGACGAGCGCGTCCGGTCTCCCGGGGGCCGGAGCCGTCCTACCGTCTACCTACTTACCCTGCTGCTGCCGTTTCGCCTGCTGGTCCTGATGCAGCTCCTTGACGCGAGCGGCCTCCTTGCGCACGTCGACCTGCACGGAGCGCTCCTTGCGGAGCCACTCGGGGTCGTCCTGCTTCAGGGCGTCGATCTCCTCGGTGGTGAGGGCCTCGGTGACCCCGCCGCGAGCCAGCCCGGCGATGGAGACGCCCAGCTTCGACGCGACCACGGGACGGGGGTGCGGGCCGTCGCGCCGCAGGTCGCGCAGCCAGGCCGGCGGGTCGGCCTGCAGCGCGGTCAGCTCGGCGCGCGTGACGACACCCTCCTGGAACTCCGCGGGGGTGGCCTGGAGGTACACACCCAGCTTCTTCGCCGCGGTCGCGGGCTTCATGGTCTGGGAGGTCTGGTGCGTCGTCATACCGTCAAGAATATCGAGCGTATGAACCGGCGCCGACCACGACGGACGGGGCAGGTAGCCTGGCGCGGTGACTGGCTCGGAAGATTCCCCCGCGTTCCGGCTCGCGTACGTCCCGGGAGTGATCCCCGCCAAGTGGGTGCGGATCTGGAACGAGCGGCGAACCGACGTCCCCCTGACCCTGCTCCAGGTGCCCGCCGCCGACGCCGGCGCTCTGCTGCTGACCGGAGAGGCCGACGCGGGCCTCGTACGGCTGCCGGTCGACCGTACGGTGCTCAGCGCGATCCCTCTCTACACCGAGACCTCGGTGGTCGTGGTCCCCAAGGACCATGTCGTGGCCGCCGTCGACGAGGTGACCGCCGAGGACCTCGCCGACGAGATCGTGCTGCACCCTCTCGACGACACCCTCGCCTGGGAGAACCTCCCCGGCCGTCCCGCGCTCGAGCGCCCGGCGACCACCGAGGACGCCATCGAGCTGGTGGCGGCCGGGATCGGTGTCGTGGTCGTCCCCCAGTCCCTCGCCCGCCTCCACCACCGCAGGGACCTCACCTTCCGCCCGGTCACGGACGCGCCCGAGTCCCAGGTCGCCCTGTCCTGGCCGGAGAACCGCACGACGGACCTGGTCGAGGACTTCATCGGCATCGTCCGGGGCCGCACGGTCAACAGCTCACGAGGCCGCCGCGAGTCCCCCCAGCCCAAACAGCCCAAGCCCAGGAAAACCCCGAACATCGGAGCAACAAAGGGCAGAGCACCAGGCAAAAACACCCGATCCAGCGCCACCCGCCAAGGCAAACCCCGCCGCGGCCGATAGCGTCTTTAGGGGCGCGGGGAACTGCGCGACAAGCCCCCACCGGGCCCGCAGGACGACCCGCCGACAGAGGCGGCAGCACGGGCGTGCGTAGAAGGGGGGCGGGCGGACCGGCGCGTTCAGCCCCCACCGGGCGTAGTTGGGGGCGCGGGGAACTGCGCGACAAGCCCCCACCGGCCCGCAGCCGAAAACCGTCTACCCCCCAGCGCCAGGCAGCACCGCGAAGCAGTCCTGAACCGGGTCCGCCACAGACGAACCCGACTCCGCCGCGATCTCGACGTCGTACAGCCCGACCGGCAACACACTCCGCGCCTCATACCGAGCGGCCGCCACCTCCCCCAGGACCAAAGAGAACCTCTCCCCGTCCTCCCGGCTCACCGACGCGAGCAACCGCCCCGGCGGCCGTCCACCGCCCACGACCCGGGCCCGCAGAACCGCCGGTTCCGAGTCGACGTACGCGTCCTCGACCTCGCTGCTGACGGCCGGCGGCGCCACCCGCGCCACCCGCGCCACCGAATCCGACGCCCCGCCCACGTCCAGCGCGCCGGCCGACTGGAGGCGGATCAGGAGTTCGAGAAGCCGACCCGTCAGCACGCGCGGCGACTGAAGCGCGCTGTGCGCCGCCGGAACGAACCGGCAGCGATCCTCCGGCAGCGCGGGCGGCATCGCCGACACCCGGGGGACCACACCGTCCCCGTCCGCCAGGACCGGCGGCACCAGCGCCCCCGGCGGCTCGGCCGAGCAGACCACCCCGTGGCCGTTCCAGCGCGCCGACTGGAGCGTGCCGCTCTGCCGGGTGCCCACAAGGGGGACCGTCACATGCTGGTGCGCGTACGCCGGAAAGCTCTCGGCGTTGTACGCCGCCGCCGCCGCGATCTCCCGGTGGAAGCCCAGACCGTCGCCGACCAGATCCCGGCGCACCCCCGGCAGCGGCGCCGCGTCCTCGATCCGGATGTGGCCCGCCCCGGTGTCGATGACCGAGTAGACCGGCAGAAGCTGGTGCACCGAGGGAAACACTCGCGCCAGGCTCCGTACGCCGGGCAGCGGCCGGAAGCCGCCGGTGAGTGTGTCCAGCGCGCGCACCGAGCCGCGGTGCGGGGTGCCCAGGGTGATCAGCGCCCGGCAGTCCCGCCAGCCGCCCAGCACCTCGACGTAGTAGCGGGCGATCAGACCGCCCATGCCGTGGGCGATGACGACGGCTTTCGCGTCCCTGGCGCCGGTCCGCTCGCGGAACTCGGCGACGTGCGAATCGATCGTCTCGGCCAGCCTGCGGG
Source organism: Streptomyces sp. NPDC047042 (assembly GCF_040644035.1). NCBI lineage: Bacteria > Bacillati > Actinomycetota > Actinomycetes > Kitasatosporales > Streptomycetaceae > Streptomyces > Streptomyces sp. NPDC047042. The sequence continues at coordinate 42,610 of NZ_JBEYVP010000066.1, forward strand.
CGTGCACCCGGTTGTCCAGCCGCCAGTCGTACGGGAACGTCAGCAGCCCGCCGCCGGGACCGTCCGTCACGGCGAAGTGCCCGCGCACCCAGTCGACGGTCCGCGCGTACCCCTTGGTCCGTGACAGGCCCGGCAACACGGCGACGTCGGGAAACAGCCGTGACGCCCTGACCGACGTGGTGTCACCGGGCAGTGTCAGCGGATGCCGGGCGGTGTCCGGATCCCTCAGCTCCGTCAGGGACTGGAGCAACGGCTTGCCCGGCGCCCACAGCGGGCCCGTCGGTCCGTCCAGGACGCTGCCCAGGATGCCCGGGACCAGGACGATCGGATGTCTCACGGGACAACGCACGGCTCTGCCCCCGGAATCCGGATGTGGAGGCCCCAGGTGCCCACCCCCGTGGAGCACCCGGGACCTCCGCCTCGATACCTCGGACCAGTACCGAGGGGACAGGGAGGACACGGAAGGGGGGAGACGGTCCCCAATCTGATCCTCAATGTTTTCTCCGTACGTTCGACGGGACGCTCCGTACGCCTTTTGGGTCAGCTTTGTCCGAACTCGCCGACAAGGGGAGAGATCCGGTGTTGCCAGGGCATATTTGGCAACACCGAGCAACAAGCGGGCGAGTGCATGCAGTTGGGGGTCGCATGGACGACATGGAATCGGGGCGGTTCGGCCGGGAGTTACGGCGCCGCCGCCTCGCCGCCGGACTCTCCCTCGCCGACCTGGCGGGGCTCGTGCACTGCAGCCGGGGCTACCTCAGCCGTATCGAGAACGGTCATCGCCGGGTCACCCGCGAACTCGCCGAAGGATGCGACGACGCACTGGACGCCAAGGGACAACTCCTCGACCTCGCCCCCGAGTTACGCGGCGACACCGCCGACGTACCGCCCGCTCGGGCGTCTTCGGCCCGGCGCACGTCATCGCCCCGCACCGCCGCCGTCGCCACCGCGGCCCAACCCTCCCGCTACGGCGCCGAGTTCGACCGGCTGCTGCACCGCGGCGACACCAGCTACCTCGCCGGGCGCATGGAGGAGGCGGACGCGTACTACCGCCAGGCGTACCAGTGGGGCGCGGACAACCCCGACGCCCAGGCCGTGGCCGTCGTACGGCGGGCCCGTCGCTGGTCCGACCCCGGCCGCGTCGACCACGAACTCCTGCACCTCGTACGGGAGTTCCTCGCCGCGCTCAGGACGCTCGAGGGCGGTGAGGCGGCCGGGCTGCGGCTGCGGCTCGGCGCGCATCTGGCGAAGAAGCTCTCCATGTCCGTCAGCGAGGACACCGCCTGGCCGGGCGCCGGGCCCGAACGCGGCGCCGACCTGGCCCGGCGGACCCTGGAGGGGCTCGCCACCGGCGGCCAGGACGACGAGACACGCTGCGAGGTGCTCACCGAGTGCCGGTGGGGCCTGTACGACTTCGTCCCGGCCATCGAGTCGCTGACCATCTCCCTCCGGCTGCGGGACTGCGCCCTGCGCGCCCGCTCCCCGTACTTCCTCGGCGAGTCCCTCGTCGCGCTCGCCATCGACCAGCTCCGCGTCGGCCGCGTCCACGGCGCCACGGGGACGGTCGCCGAACACCGCAGGCACGCGGCCCGTACGCGCAGCACCCTGGCGCGCTGGCAGCAATGCACCCTGGACACCCTGCTCGACCTGTGGTGCGGCCGGTTCGACTCCGCCACCGACTGGATCTTCGGCGAGTCGCGGGAGCTCGTCGCGGGCCTGGAGGCGGACCTCGCCGTACCCGCCGACACCTTGCTGCAGACCCGGCTGGGCCAGGTGTACTGGCTGCTCAGGGAGCAGGGCAGGATGGCCGAGCTCTTCAGCTCGGGGCTCGCCGACGGCGTCGAACGACACGGGTACTTCCCTGTCTGGCGGGCCGGGTTCGCGCTCGCCCGCTGCGAGGTCGGTGACCATGACGAGGCGGCCGACCGCCTGCTCGCCTTCCTCCGCGAGACCGGCGACTGCGCCTCCCTGCCGCCGCACGGCTGGTCCGTACCGGCGCTGGTCCTCCTCGCGGAGGTCTGCGCCGGACTCGACGCACACGGCGGGTACGGGGCCGAACTCGCGCGCGCCGTACCGGTGCTGCGGGAGGCGCTCGCCCGCAGACCGGCCGGGATCGCGCTGGCGGGATGGCCCGTGGTGCTGGTCGGTCCGACGGAACGCGCCATGGGCCTGCTGGCCCTCGCCGAGGGCGACACGGCGACGGCCCTGGGCCACTTCCACCAGGCCGAACGCCTGGTCGTCGGCAGCTCCCCGCCCCAGACGGCCCGCCTGAGAGCGGACGAGGCGCGAGCCCTTCTGCGCCAGGAGGACCGCGCCCGCCGGCCCGAGGCGGTGGGGTTGCTCCGTGCGGCCCTGGCGGGAGCGGAGACGCACGGGATGCGGCGGCTGGCCGCAGAGTGTCGGGACCTACTGGCAGCGGAGGCGCCGCCCGTCCCCGAGCCGCAACCTCGTCCACGTCCCTGAACGGGTTACCCATGGCTCGCTGCTGTGGGGTTGTTTCGGGTTGTGGGGTGGGCCGGCTGGGTTGTGTCTGCGGCTCGGTGGGGGTTTTCGCGCAGTTCCCCGCGCCCCTGGAGTGGGCGCGGCTGCTCGCGCGTCTGCGGCTGGGCGCTGCCCACCGCACATCCCGTTCCACCCCGCCCCGCTGCGGGCAGTCGTGCCGCTGGGGCGGCACGGGTGGGCACGGCGACACCCCGCGCGGGGTTGGCCCGCCCGCTCGCCCGACCGGCTCGCCCGCCCGGCCCGCCTGGCCAGCTCGCCCGCTCGCCCGACCGGCCCGCCCGCCTGGCCAGCTCGCCCGCTGGCCTGGCCCGCTCGCCCGACCGGCT
>NZ_JBEYVP010000067.1:0-42209 GCF_040644035.1 Streptomyces sp. NPDC047042
AGGCGACGGCCACCACGAAGTAGACCCACTCAACAGACCGGGGTCGGTCCCATTACATGAGCCGACCCCGGGAACATTCCGTGAGCGCCCACAGCAGCTCGGAATCGGACCCGACAGCGCGGCGGCCCTGCTGATCACTGCAGGCGACAACCCAGAACGGCTGGGCAGCAAGGCATCCTTCGCCGCCCTGTGCGGTGTCAGTCCCGTCGAGAAGTCCTCAGGGAAAAGCCAACGCCGTCGGCTCAATCGCGGCGGAGACAGGCAGGCCAACGCCGCACTGCACCGCATCGTGGTCACCCGCATGAGACAAGACGAGCGCACCCGTCTCTACCTCGAGCGACGCACCGCCGAAGGAAAGGGAAAACGTGAGGTCATGCGCTGCCTCAAACGCTGCGCAGCCCGCGAGCTATGCCACCTGATCCGCGCCGACATGATCACGCGCCACCAGCAGCCCGATGCTTCAGCGACCCTGATGACGGCAGCTTGACGAACATAGGGGCATCAAACACCGAAGGCACGGGGTGGTCCAGGTGATCACCGATCCCGGAGGCTGGCTGTTGTGGCTCTCACCCGCACTGCCGGGCCGGCCTCACGACCTGACCGCTGCCCGCACCCACCGCATCTGCGAGCACCAGGGCGTCCCCATCCTCGCCGACCTCGCCTACCAGGGCGGCGGCCACTGGGTGACCACAGGCATCAAACGCAAGCCCCTGCGAGAACCTCTCCCTCACCAAGGCGACCGTCAATCGAGCCCTGGCTGCCGCACGGGCACCGGTCGAGCGCGGCGTCGCGCGCCTGAAGCCCTGGCGCATCTTCCGCAGATCCCGATGCACTCCAAACCGCATGACGTCAATCGCCAAGGCCATCCTCACCCTTGAGCGGCAACGCTGAAGAAGCTCATTGAATTCGCGATCCGCAGCCCACCTAGCCGTCGACCGCGATCATCCTCACTCTGGCCTTGCCTCGCCCCTGGACGAGGGGGCGGCGTTTTGGCTTGGAGATACGCGCTGATCGCCGCGTCCCTCGAGTCACCATCCACACGCTGTGGCAAGGGGCACACGGTTGAGGAGTGTGGCTCCGGCGGCAGCCGCATACGCGGACGCCAGCGCAGCCAAGCGCACCCAGAACACGCTGAAGGCATCCGTGATTACGCACCGATGGCGATGAACGACCGAGTCCCCGGTCAGCACCGCCGAGACGGCTGCGCACAGCAACGCGAGGGCCGGATACCGCAGTCCTCGCGCATCGCGGGGACAAGTCACCAGAATCGCGAAACGTCTCAGGTCGGCGACGTCACTTGAGGCGAGAGAATCGGTCTCATGAATCGGCGAAGCGGAACGGTCTCAATCGCGCGATGCCGCGAGCGTGCCCCGCACCGAACAGTCGGTCTCTGTGCGGGGTACGCCGAAACGTCATGTATGGCTGATGACATTCATGAGTGCCGGGGAGAACATGCCCTCGAGATCCTCGCGGTGCCGCACATGCAGCTTCCGGTAGATGCGTGTCAAATGCTGTTCCACCGTGCTGGAGGTGATGTATAGGCGCTTGGAAATCTCTCGGTTCGTGTGCCCTTGGACCGCCAGGAGGGCAACGCGTTGCTCGGCCGAGCTCAGTGCAGCGAACTCCTCGTGGTGCTCGTCGGTGCTCTTCCTCTGGGTGACCTCGGAGATCGCGTCCATGGTGATGCGTTCCTGGAGCATGCCTGCCTTGCACTGCTGTGCCAAGCGCTGGGCTCGCCTCAGCGTCGTCCGGGCGAGGCCCAGCTCTGTGGTCTCCCGGTAGGCGCAGGCGAGTTCGGACAGGGTGTAGGCCAAATCCAGCCAATGGTTGGTGTGCTCCAACATGTCAGCCGAGTTCTTCAGGAGCGGAATCCGCTGGTCGGGTTCGCTGGTCATCGCGAGCAGGCGAAGCGTCACCCCGCGCGCCGGCGTTTCTCTTCCGAGGAGCTGGCCGTCGTACTCGAGCAGAATCTTCCGGGCTTCATCCACCCGCCCGCTGCGCAGGTATGCCTCGGCGAGTGCACATTGCCAGCGTGCGGACAGGTGGAAATCGGTCTCATGGCAGGTCTGTAGGTACCGGCAGTTCTCGAACTCGGCAATCGCGGCGTGAACGCGGTTCATGGCCATGTGGTGCCGCCCACGAGCGAGTGAGTACAGCAATCCGCCGATTCCCTGTAGAGATGACGGGGGAACCTGACAGTCGAGAACTGCTGCCGCTTCCTCGTGCCTGCCCATCTCCGTGAGTGTTTCCACCTGGAGTGCCGCGAGGAACGCGACGTGCCCGCCCCACTCCTCCCAGCGCTTGTGCGCGAGCGCCTCACCGAGCAGCCTGTGCGCAGCACCCAGATCGCCGAGCTGGAAGGACACCTTGGCCTTGACATAGGACAGCACGGCCTTCCACGTCGGCGACGGGTGGGCGTCAAGAGAGTGGGAGAGCCTGGCACACCATTCCTGAGCCTTGGACAGCGAGTTTGTCGTCAGCAGAAGCAGGGAGGCCACGAGGAAGGGTTCGGGCCCCGATGACTTCACCCGGATGGTCTCGAGTATCTGCTCCGCCGCGAAGACTGCTCCGGCCGGGTCGCTCTGTTTGAGGAGATCGGGAACCTTGTCCAGGGCCACACGGAGCCACGGCACCTGGCTGCTCACCCTGAAGGCATGGGACTCGTCCGTACCCCGGAAGACCAATTGGGCGTGCTGCCGCGGTACACCATGCCAGACGCAGTACAAGATCCGCGCGAGGAGCACTTCCGCCCAAGCATCCGCCTGCGGCGGCACATCTCGGATCAGGTCCATCAACTCGCCGGCCCGGTCCGAGAACCCGTGCAGGGTCAGCGCCCGGGTCAGAAAGGCCATGTCGGACACCTGAAGGGCGCCGCGACGTGCGGCGGCAACGAGCGGCGGCATCAAGGAGGCAGCCAGTGCGGGGTTGGTCAGCCATTCCGTGCGCAGGAGGAGCATGTCGATCGCTGAGCGCTCGGCAGCCGTCGTGTCGGAGGACTGCGCGACCCGTAGCAGCGCTTTTGCGGCGTCATGGTTGCCCTTCTCCAGTGTGCGGCCGACGAGTTCCATCACCAGGGGCAGGTCCCACGGCGCGCGGATCCTTCCCGCAGCTGTCAGATGTGCCGCGATGTGCTCCACGGCAACGCCGTCGTCGAACAGGACGCGGGCCGCGTTGAGGTGCAGGTCTGCTCGCTCGATGAACGCCGGGTCGTCGATGAGTGCCTGCCCTACGTGATGCCGAAGGTGATCGCCTTCTGTCATGCCAAGTTCCTGCAGGGCCCGCAGGACCCGGTCGGCCTGAAACGGGTCCCCGTCGAGCAGTCGACTCAACCGATATGGAGAACAGAGTCGGCCGAGTACGGCGGCTGCCCGTGCGCCCTTCGTGAACCCGGGCAGTTCCACGCCCTTTACCTGGGCACGGACAGTCTCGTGGAAGTTCGCGCCGACGGCCCATTCGTCGCGGCCCTGAACGGCCGCGTCACGGTAGTTCGACAGCAGGAGTTGTACCAGAGTGATGTTGCCTCCGCTGATCGTGTACAGCTTTCTGCCGATCTCACTGGTCGGCGTGTCCGTGCGGCGGTCGTCGAGCCCGGCCGTCATCTGCCCGACGTAGTCGGTGATTTCCTCCAGCGACAGCGGGCCCAGTCGGGCCACTCTGGTGTACGGCAGCCGACGAATGTCCGTGACGAAGTCGTCGCAGTAGGAGACGGTCTGACCCGTACGGTAGGTCAGGACAAGCCTGATGTGCGTACCCCTCAACCGCCGTGCCAGGAAACGCAGTGCATCCTGTGAGGCCAGGTCGGTGTGATTGATGTCGTCGACCGCCAGGAGGAGGGGGCGCTGCTCGGCCATCTTGACAAGGCAGCGGTACAAATCGTGGTGGCCTAGAGGAGCGCGCCATGGGTTGTAGAATCCGCTATCCCGGTTCAGAGCCCTGCTGCCCGGATGCGTAATCAAGTCGTCCGCTCCGTCCGCTTGGCGAAGAAGTTGCGTCAGGACCCCGTACGAGGAGAGATGTTCGCCCGGCCAGCCGGTTGCGCCCAGAACCCGTGCCCCGGAAGCGGAAGTTCTTTCACTGATTGCGGAGAGCAGGGCTGTCTTGGCCGTGTAATGCGGTCCTTCGATAAGTAGAACACCATCGCCTCCGGGCCATTTTTCCAATTCGGAGACAAGTACGTTGCGGGGAAGTTTCGTGCCAGCGTCTGTAGTCACGTGTGGGGGTTCTTTCTCGCAGGTGACATGCAAAGGCGGTCAGGGGTATGCCGGTCGCACCGCAGGTGGTCAAGTAACACCCTGGCCTGGGGGGGCAGGCCAACTGTGGTTTGGTCAGCAACACTTCTTCACAATGGTCCGGTGGCGGGCCGTGCTGCAATGCCCCGACAGGCGGGCGGTTTTGTGATGGCTCTTGTGCTGTTTCGCTCGAAAGCTACACGCTCGGGGATGGGCCGGGGGTGGGGTGCGCATGCTTCGCCAGGGGCCCCGGAAACCCGAGATCGTGACGGGCTTGTCTTCATGCATCATCTTCATTGGCTTCAGTGTTCGTCAAGTGTAAGTTTCAAGTAGGTCGCCAAATGTACTCAGTGAGCGTTTTCAGCTCGGGCCCTCCCGCTGTGACCAGCCCGAGAGGCCTCGTGTTGCGTTCACCCCGGATCGTTGGAAGTCGTTCCTGAGGCCAGAGAACCCGCTTCATAGCCAGGTGTCCGGCAAAGCATCGCTAGGGTTGCGTGCCGCGCGCCCATTTGTCTGCGGGCTGGGTCAGTCACGCGGCCAGCGGCGAGGGCTGACCCGCCGACGGCCGATTTCGCGGGGTGAGCCGGTTCGAGGCTCTGCTTGTTTCGCCTCATTCGAAAACCATCAATTCTCGGCGTCGGCGTATATACGGCACCCTGGGAGCTCCGCGTGCGCAGGCTCCACCTCCGCTACCTGTCCGCGGGGTTCCGTGAGCGCGCATGGGGATGCTGCCTCCTTGGCGCACGTGACTTGTGGTAGCGCGGGTGCCCGGGAAGGTCCGAGAGGGTCGCGCACAGTAGTACGACAGGGCCGGCCCAGACTCGGCATCGCTGACGCGCTGTGTGTGCGTGTGGCGGTGAATGGCGGCCAGTAGCGCCGCCCTTGGTAGAACAGACTGACGGTTCGTCAGCCCCCGGCCGTCGGGTACGGCAGCCCGATCGGCCCCGCTTCGACTTGACGGACAGGGCGCGGCACGCCACACCGACGAGATGACGGTCCTCGTCCTCCTCCTATTGATTGATCATTGTTGCCAATTTGACGCGTGATGAAATGTTCAATTTGCGATATATGTTCCGTAGGTGGAAATTCACGGTGTGGGGTGATATGGACATTTGCTGGGCCGTCTCTCGGTTCGTCATTCCCACGGCGACGAGCCGGGCGATGGCGCGCTCGGTTTCCGTGAGAGCAGTCCAACCGGTCAGGCTCCGCTCGGCGTAGTTCCAGTGGCGGCGGCGCACGCCGTGCTCGCGCAGGCGGTGCCGGACTCGGGCAGCTTCCCTCGACGCCCCGGCGCGTATGTACGTCTCGGCGGCCGCTTCGAGATCCGGTATGGCCGTCTGCCACTCCTCGGCGGTCTGGCCCAGGTCTTCCTGCGCCTGGGCCACGGACCAGGTGTCCTCGTGGTGTTCTGCGGCGCTGCGGAGCGCGTCGGCATCGCCCTCCAGCAGTCCTCGGGAATGCCTGGCAGTCACGGTGAGGAGCGGGCAGTCGGTGTTGTCCTTCGCGAGCCGCTCCGCCGCGAGCACCACCTGGACGGCGAAATCGCGGCGGTGGGCGGCCAGCGCGGTGCGTACCAGCCAGGGCGCGGCGTAAGGGGCGTGCAGCAGCATGCTCGACCGGCTCATGCCTGCGGCCAGCAGCTCTTCAGCCAACTCCACGGAGGCCTGGGGACCGTCATTGGCCTCCGTGACCATGAGTAGGGCCCATAGTGCGGCGGGCGCCACAGCCGGGTTGGGCGGGATCGCTCCCAGCGGGGTACAGAGGGCGGCATGCTCGATGGCGGCCTTCATGTCCGTGCGTCGTAGGGCGACCACAGCCAAAACCGCGTGGGCCAGCGGCGAGAGGGCGCCGGTTCCGTGGCGGTGCGCCAGGGCGAGCGCCGCCGTGGCGGCCGCCTTGGCGGTCTCTGGGTCCCCTCGCTCTAGGGCGAGCAGGGCACGCAGTGCCTCCGACAGCGAGTGCCAGTTTGGGCGCCCGTCGGCGTCGATCCAGGTCGTTAACGTACGCAGCTCGGCCTGGGCCTCGTCGAACCTACGCATGCTCACCAGACACTGGATGCGAGTCGCCCGGGAGATCGATTCGTGCAGTCGGCCGGATTTGATCGGCACAGCACAGAAGTCGTTGACCGATCGAAAGGTCTCCAGCGCCTCAGTCACTCGGCCGTCATACCAGGACCGGAAGCCAGACAGGAGCCGGGTCGAGAGGGAGCCGACGGCCCCGACGGCCTCCCCGGTGCCCGCCCATGGCATGGCAAAAATTGTGTCCCACGAGTCGAAGAACTTCTGAAGCAAGGCAATCCCGTTGGGAGCGCCCGATGGACCGTCCTGGTCGTTGGCGATCTGCTGGGCCTCCAGGAGCACGCTCGCCGCGTCGCCACTGCAGATGTGCACACACATGAGCATGGTGTGGAGGGTCTGCGCCGATTCCTGGCTCAGCGGGCGCTTGAGTCCGTCTTTCAGGCACGTGGCCGCCTCGGTCATCCGCCCCTCGAAGGACAGTCCGCCGGCTTGGACACACAGCATCTGGACGTAGCTCTTCTCGTCCAGGAGTGGCAGCTGTAGCACCGCCGTGGCGAAAGTCAGGGCGCTGCGGATGTCGGTGCCCGCGTGTCGCGTCACAGCTTCCGGCAGGCTGGCGGCCGCGCTGCGGTCCCCGCCCCAGGCCGCGCGTAGCAGGCAGTCGGAGCCGAAGGCGTCCGCTCCGCCGGAGAGGAGGATCTGATGGCCGACATCCCTGAGGATGGCGGTCTGTATAGGACCGGGCACGCTCTCCCGGACGGTCTGCCATATGAGCAGGTCGCTGAACTCCGAACGGGAGGCGTCTTTGACCAGTACTTCCGCTTCCTGCGCCTCCCGAATGGCGGGGAGAAGGCTGAGCGAGGTCTGGCCGAGGACCTGGGAGAGAGCTTCCAGGTCGAAAGACCTCCCGATCACTGCGGCGATGTCCAGGATCCGGCGAGTGCCGTCGGACAGACCCGTGAGCCGCTCCCCCGCGAGGCCCCGGATTTCCAGGGGCAGCAGCTGGTGGGGGGAGGGCACTGCGGCGCCGTCCGGTCCGCAGACGATCCCGGCCTCCAGCAGGCCGTTCAGGATGGGCAGCAAACGGCCGGGTATGCCCCGGGCGTGGCCGCAGATGTTCAGGATCTCCAACCCCGGTGTTATTCCCAGCAGGTCGGTGGCGAGTTGCTCAACCGCCTCCTGAGGAAGCGGCAGCAGACGGCATGAAACGACCCCATCCAGTTCCTGGACGTGGTGTGGGGACACCGGGTTGATCGCGGGAGGTTTGACGGTGACGTTGCTCGGGAGACTCAGCACCATGACGAGGGGACGGCGTAGGCGTCGCGCGACGTTTCGGAAGATACTCCACCCCGTCCTGACCGAGGCGCACCAGTCGACGTCGTCCATGGTGATCACGGCCAGTCCTGCCGGCCTGCGGGCCGGGGCGTAGAACTCGACCCAGTCCGACCAACGGTGGGCGAATTCCTTGAGGTTTCCGGCGGACAGATCCTCGAGGAAATAGCGGAGCGAAATGCCAGACAGCCCCGCACCGTTGATCTGCACAACTTCTAGCCCATCATTCGCAGACAGTCGTGAGGCCGTACCCAGAAGTCTAGACTTTCCCATGCCCCGGTCACCGGTGACGATCATCAATTCCGCTTGTGCGGGACTCGCACGAGCTTTTAGATTCTCTAGAATTCCAAGTTCTTTATTGCGTCCGTACAGTCCAGCCATCGAAATCTCCTTGCGCCCCAGGGGCGGAATCGCGTTTCAGGTCGTTCGTATGGGCGAAGCGCGGCCTTCCTTTTGTCGGCACGGCGCGTGATCGGATTCCGGCCAGTCTGTGGGCGGGGGCCGGATCTAACGCAACAGGACGGCGAGGACCAGGCCGAGCACCGGCGACACTGGGGCCGGTCTGAGGACAGAAAACCGTTTTCTAGCCAACAGTTTCACCAGAAGAGCATCACCATATCCGGCGCGGTCGGCAGCACGCTGCCCCATGAAGGAGTGGGTCGAGCGGTTGATTGCGCTGATGGGTTACCCGTCCTGCGTGCGCGTGGCCGCGACGTCGGCCGGCTAGTCCGGTCCGAACGCTTGGACGACGCTCCACACCACAAACATGGAGAGGACGCGGAGGAGAATCTACGCCGCGACGGTCCGGTTGCTTGGGAGGGCGAGGCAGCGCTCGAACTCGAACGGTGGGCCCGTAGCGGCGGTGGGTTACATCGTCATCAGCGGGAAGGCGACCATCCGTTGGGCATGTTTCCGCTCGGCCGGCGACTCGTTCATCGGGCTGTGGAACCGCAGTGCCATCAGCGCCAGAGGGCCGTAGACGGTGCCGAACCGTTCGGCCGCCTCCCGGGCCAGGCACTCGCTGATCAGTGTGGTGCCCTCTGCGTCGGGCCCGAGGTCGACGACCGGGTTGTCGAGCATGGGGCGCGTGGGTGCGGAGGGTCGGCCGGTGCGGGCGGTGAGTCGGGTTGACGAGAGCCCGGTCGATGCCCGGGACGGGTGTTGCGGACCGCTCGGGACCGTGCCTTGCTGTCATCGAGCAAACCCCCTGAGAGATACCGGATTCGTGCCGCCCCGTCGCTTCGGGCCGACCGGACGCAGTTCTCATCAGGAACGGCACCCACTGCGAACGTGATCGCCGCGCCTGGGCCTGATGCTCAATATCGCATCCACGCTACGTCGCCGCACCGCTCAAATGATCATTACTCGCTGGTAGGTCAATGGTGCGAAGTCTGTAGTACCGGCTTGTGCGGCGTTAGTCGGCCGTGGCGTCTACCGCACACTACTCGGTCGCGCGGTGTGCCTCAGGTATCTTGACCGACCCCTGACTCGCCAAGCACGGCATCAACGAGCAGGCCGTCGCCTGGCCCGATGGCACGCCGCTCTGGTTCTCCCACGTGACGCCGGTCCGGACCCACGACCTGACCGCCGCCGGCCCGGGAACTCGCCGCCGGCGATGATGCCGGTCCCCGACAACCTGGTCGTCGAGTATCCCTGTGCGGACACGCCACGCTCGCTGCGGCTTACGTCCTGACTCACACGGGGCGAGACGTGGACACCGTTCGGTTTGGGCAGGACGACTTCGTTTTGCGGCACTGCCTCTAGAGATCGTCTTTAAAGGTGATCAGGTGATGAGAGATCATGCTGGCCATGGTGCGTCGTCATGAGCTTTCGGATGCCGAGTGGGCTGCGTTGTCGCGGTTGTTGCCGAGTTCGGGGACTGCGGGGCGGCCCCGTTCGGACGACCGGCTGGTTCTGAACGGCATTGTGTGGAAGCTGCGAACCGGATCAGCCTGGCGTGATGTGCCGGAACGCTATGGCTCCTGGCAGACCTTGTACACGCGTTTTCGCAGGTGGGCACTGGACGGGACGTTCTCGCGCATGCTGCGTGCCGTCCAGGCGCACAAGGACGCGGCCGGGGACATCGACTGGCTGGTGTCGGTCGACTCCACCATCGTTCGGGCCCACCAGCATGCCGCCGGCGGCAAAAGGGGGCAGTCGACCGGGACGAAGCGGGTGATCACGCCCTTGGCCGATCCCGGGGTGGACTGAGTACGAAAGTCCACCTGGCCTGCGACGGGCGCGGCCGCCCTCTCGGCTTCGTCTTATCGGGCGGCAACGCCAACGACTGCACCCGCCTCGAGCAGGTGATGAACTCGATCAGCGTGCCCAGAGTCGGGCCCGGGCGTCCACGCACCCGGCCCGACCATGTGGTCGCCGACAAGGGCTACAGCTCCCGAAAGATCCGCGCCTACCTGCGACGACGCGGCATCCCGCACACGATCCCCGAACGCGTCGACCAGATCCTGGGCCGACTGAACCGCGGCACACGCGGCGGACGGCCGCCCGGCTTCGACCGCTGCGTCTACCGCCGCCGCAACGTCGTCGAGCGCTGCTTCAACCGCCTCAAGCAGTGGCGCGGACTGGCCACCCGCTATGACAAGACCCGCGAGTCCTACCAGGCGGCCGTCACCATCGCCTCGATCCTGCTCTGGATCTGACCTTTGAAGACGATCTCTAGGGCCTGTCTGATAATTGATCTTGTGGTGGGTCGTGGTGAGTTGACGGATGCGGCGTGGGAACGGATAGCGCCGTTGTTGCCGGGTGTTGACGGTCGTGGGCGGCCGTGGAGGGATCACCGGCAGGTGATCAACGGGGTGTTGTGGCGGTTGCGGACTGGTGCTCCGTGGCGTGACCTGCCGGAACGCTACGGGCCGTGGCAGACGGCCTATGAACGGTTCGCCCGCTGGGAAGCGGACGGCACCTGGGCCCGTCTGCTCGAGCAGGTCCAGGTCCGCGACGACTCCGTCGGAGCCGTGCAGTGGACGGTGTCGGTTGACTCCACGATCAGCCGGGCCCATCAGCACGCCGCCGGCGCCCGCAAAAGGGGGCGGAGCCGGGGGACGAGGAAGATCCGGAACGCCCGTCGGCTGGCCAGGCGCTCGGCCGCTCCCGCGGCGGGCTGACCACGAAGATCCATCTCGCCTGTGACGGCCGGGGTTTGCCCCTGGCCGTCGTCGTCACGCCCGGCAACGTCAACGACTCCACCGTCTTTGACACGGTCATGGACGAGCTGAGAGTGCCCCGGACCGGCGCCGGGCGCCCCCGCCGCAGGCCCGACGCGGTCATCGCGGACAAGGCGTACTCGACCCGGGCGATCCGCCAGGTCCTGCGCGGGCGAGGCATCCGGACGGTGATCCCGGAACGGGCGGACCAGAAGGCCAACCGCCTGCGGCGAGGGAAGGCCGGCGGCAGACCGCCAGCCTTCGACCGCGAGCTCTATAAGGCCCGCAACGTGGTCGAACGCTGCTTCAACCGCCTCAAGCAGTTCCGCGCGATCGCCACCCGCTTCGACAAACTCGCCGCCCGCTACAAGGCCGGAGTCCACCTCGCCTCACTCATCCTCTGGCTCCGCGAGTCCATCCAAGATCCTTTGTCAGACAGGACCTAGACGCCCTCAAGGAAGCGGCCGTACGCGGCGGCAACGTGTTCGCCGTCCTCATGGACGCCTCGCGTCTGCTCGCTGGAGCGGATCACCGAGGCCTTCTTCGAGGTCGGCGGCCAGTACCGCCGCAACGTCTGACGTCACACCCGGCAGCCACGCGCGCTTTCCCGTACAGATCGGATCTCGAGTGAAAACCATCACCCGTCTCGGCGTAGTCGGCTCTGGCCTCTTGGGCGCTGGCATCGCCGAAGTCGTCGCCCGCCACGGCTTTGGCGTCCGCGTCGCCGAAGGCACACCCGACGCCGCAACGGCAGGCCGCCGCCGTATCACTGCCTCACTCGACCGAGGCGTGCGGCGCGGCAAGCTCACCGAGGAGCAGCGGGACCAGGCGCTGGCCAGGCTCTCCTTCACCAACGATCGAGGCGAGATGGCCGACCGTCAGTTCGTCGTCGAAGCCGTGGCCGAGAACCGCGACATCAAGACCGACGTTCTGCGTGCCCTGGACAAGGTGGTTGCGTCACCCAGCTCACGGGTACGGCGTGAGCTGCCCAGTGGCAGGGCGCCGATCGCGGCGGGATGGTCCACGATCGACAGGACCGGCCGAACTTGGCGGCGAGCTTGTCGAACACGGCGCGCAGTTTCGGTTCGCTGTTGGGCAGCGGCTTGTCGAAGACCTTCTTGCCGGCCGAGGTCAGTCCGTGGCCGTGGTGGGCGGTGTTCCGATGTCCAGGCCGAGGAAGACGTCCACGCCGCCGGTGTTGAACATCGCGCTCTCAACTCCTTTTGCGCGGCTGGCATGGGCATCGGTGTCGTACGCGCGCATCCACGTCATGCAGACCTGCCGTCCGCGAACTGTCCGGCATTGCGCCGGACCGGACGGTGGCCGGACCTCTGACTTGTTGAATCGGACCCAGACGCATGGTCTGCAGCCGTAGCGTCTAGGATCCAGACCGGCACAGGCTCGCGTGACCTCATGCCGCCCCAACTCGGGCTGGCTCATGATGAGTTTGCCGCCGCCGGTCGATGCCCGCGCGGTGTGGCTTGATCCTCCTGCAAGGGCGAGTGATTTGCCGCCACATCTTCAAGATCCTTGAACACGCTCACCCACCGGAACCGACTTGGAGACGCCGAAGAACTCGCTCAAGCAGGTTGACGCGACATAGCAGCCTCGGGGGCCGGGCACAACAAGCTGCCATGAGTCGCCGAACCTCCGTCAT
Source organism: Streptomyces sp. NPDC047042 (assembly GCF_040644035.1). NCBI lineage: Bacteria > Bacillati > Actinomycetota > Actinomycetes > Kitasatosporales > Streptomycetaceae > Streptomyces > Streptomyces sp. NPDC047042. The sequence goes on from NZ_JBEYVP010000067.1 coordinate 12,401, forward strand.
ATGCCTTGTCGGGACCGGCCCATCCCTCACCCTGACGACTCCATGAGTCAAGCTCTGGTCACAAAGGCGATCCCGATCCGGCCCGCTCCTCGGTATCGAGGTGGTGGATCATGTGGACGGCGTCGGCGGGATCGATGCGGACGCCGACCTCCTTGTGCTTCGTTCGTTCAGCACCTGGAGGATGTGCCGGTAGGGTCGGCCGACGGCGCGGGTCATGCCGAGCTCGCAGGCGCGGTTGCACGAGACGTGCAGGGTGGCCCCGGACTCCCGGACCTCGGCGGCCTGGCGGCGGGTCGCGCTGTCGGTGAGTTCCGGGCGCAGGAGCCCACGGTCGCCGGCGAACGCGCAGCATCCCCATGAAGGGGGGATGAAGACGCGTGCGCTGAGAGCGTCGGCGATGATCTTCAGACTGTCGTCAGTGTGCATGCGGACCGACGAACAGGTCGGGTGCAGGGCAAGCACGTCCGAGGTTCGCTCGATGTCTACCTGCGGCAGGATGGCGCGTGCGGTGAACTCGGTGGCGTCCTCGAGACGCATGCCGGGCGGCAGTGTTTTGCGAACTCCCTCGGTACACGACGACGCGTCGACAACGACCGGGACGGCGCCCTCGTCGCTGGCTCGCCGGAGCGCGGCGTGGAGACGGCGGCTCATCACCTCGGCGCCGTCGGTGAGTCCTTTGGAGGACCACGGCATTCCACAGCACAGGCCAGCCACCTCGTCGGGCACGGCCACCCGGATGTCGGCTTTCGCGCACAGCGCCAGGAACGCGTCCGCCGTGGACACCTCCTCGGCGCTGCCGAACATCGCCCCTGTACAGCTGGGCAGGAACACGATGTCGGGAAGGGGTGTCGGCCTGCCGGACCTCGCGCGGCCGCCGCGGGGCAGCTCGGGTGACCACTGCGGTACGGCCTCCGTCGGCAGGACCTTGCGCGCGGCACCGGTAGCCGCCGCGGACACGGTCGGCAGTCGGTGGGCGGCGGTGAGCCCTGCCGCCGCGGCTTTCGTCGCGCCGGCCCAGTGGCGGGCGGCCGTGCGGCCGATCGCCTGGACGGTCTTGCCGCGGCCTTCGGCGCGCAGCCGGCGGACGAGCGCGCCGGTGTCGATGTCGACCGGACAGGCTGTCTGGCACATTCCGTCCGCCGCACAGGTCTGCACGCCCGAGTACTCGTAGGCGCGGGAGAGTTCCGTGGCGGTCGCATCGTCGCCGGACTGTCGCGCGGCGGCGATGGCGCGGCGGGTGACGATGCGTTGCCGCGGGGTCAGGGTGAGGTCCTTGCTGGGACAGACGGGTTCACAGAAGCCGCACTCGACGCAGCGGTCGGCTTCGGCTTCGATCGGTGAGGTCGTTTTCAGGTGTCGCAGGTGGATGGCAGGGTCGTCGGTGAGCAGGACGCCGGGGTTGAGGATCCGGCGGGGGTCGCACAGGCTCTTGATCTGCCGCATCACGTCGTAGAGTTCGGCGCCGTACTGGCGTTGGACGTATGCCGCCATGACCCGGCCGGTGCCGTGCTCGGCCTTGAGTGTGCCGCCGCGTCCCAGCACCAGTTCGACCATGTCCTCGGTGAAGGCCGCGTACCGGTCCACCCCGGCGGAGTCCTGGAACTCGGCGCTGAGCAGGAAATGGACGTTGCCGTCCTTGGCGTGCCCGAAAATAACGCTGTCGTCGTACCCGTGCTTGCCGAAGAGTCGGGTCAGTTCCGCGCAGGTGTCCGCAAGGGCGGGGGGAGGGACGGCGATGTCCTCCAGGAGAGCGGTCGTCCCGGCCGCCCGGGCGCCGGCGACGGCTGCGAAGAGTCCCTTTCGGATCTTCCACAACGCGGCCCGTGTCGCGGGGTCCGTCGTGAGCTCGTCGCCCCCGCCCGAGGTCCATTCGAAGCGTGCTTCCGCCTCCTGGAGGAAGTTCTGTAGCTGCGGGACCGTAGGCGCCTGGTATTCGACGAGGAGCGCGGCCTGTCGGGAGATGGGCAGGGCGCGCAGGCGTTCGGTCGCGTCCTTGTCGGCGGCGGCGACACGCAGCGACTGGGCATCGAGCAACTCGATCGTCGCGGCGCCGCTGTCGATGAGCGCGGGCAGCACCGAGGCGGCCGACACCAGATCAGGCAGAACCAGCAATCCGGTACCGGTGTGGGGAAGTACCGGCACGGTCATGAAAGTCGCCGAGGCGATGAAGGCGAGTGTGCCTTCGCTGCCCACGATGAGGTGGGCGAGGATGTCTGCGGCCGTGTCGAAGTCGAGGAAGGCGTTGACCGCGTAGCCCATGGTGTTCTTGATGGCGAACAGTTCCCTGATCCGGGCCACCAGAGCCGGGTTTCCTCGGACCTGGTCACGGAGCAGCAGCAGTCCCCGATGCAGATCCGGCTCGAGCGCGTGCAGGCGGGCGTCGGCGTCGGCGTCGCCGGTGTCGACGAGGGTGCCGCTGGGCAGGACGAACCGCAGCGAACGAAGGGTGCGGTACGGGTTGGCGTGCGTGCCGCAGGTCATCCCGCTGGAGTTGTTCGCGACGATGCCGCCGATGGTGCAGGCGGACTCACTGGCTGGATCCGGGCCGAGCTTCGTGCCGTAGGGTCGCAGAGCGGCGTTGACGGCGCTGACGGTGGCTCCCGGCTCCACCCGCACGGCGCGGCCGTCGTCGAGCACCTCGATACCCCGGAAGCCTCGGCGGGTGTCGACCAGAACGGAGTCGGTCACCGCCTGTCCGGACAGGCTGGTCCCGCCGGCGCGAAACGTCAGGGCGACATCGGCCCGGCCGGCGGCGGTCATCAGCCCGGCGACGTCCTGCGTGCTCCCGGCGACCACGACGGCCTGTGGCGTGAGCAGGTAATGGGAGGCGTCATTCGCCTGGGCGACCCGGTCCAACAGGCTGTCGCTGGCGCCGCCTCCCTGCCACCCGTGCGCGCGGAGGCGATCGAGGGACTTCACTGCGTCACCTCCTCGACCAGCAGCTCGAAGGTGACGGCGACGATGTTCTCTTCATCGAGGAACTCTCCGCGGTGGACATTCCCGAACCTGTCGATCGCCATCCCGCTGATCCAGGAGAACGGTGCGGCGGGATCGCGCAGGTCGAAGCGGCCGATGAGAGAGGCTTCGGTGGCCGGCCCGTCGACGATGAACGCACCACCGTCGCGCCGGAGGACGGCACCGACCAGGCTGCCTACGCTGCCCGCGATCGACGCACGCTCGAAACCGTTCTCCCGCATCACGTCGCGGACGGCAGTGGCAAGCCGGACCCCCGGTGCGACACGGGACATGGCCGCCCGCACCGCCCCGCGCCCGTTCACGCCGCCGGGCTTGGCCGGACGGGGCGTGAAGACGGGCAACCGGGTCTCGGCGTCGGTGTCGCTGATGAGTTCGGCCTGTCCCAGGGCATGCACGACAGCGTGGACGGGGCCAGGACCGATGACGGTCTCCGGCCACACATGCCCGCCTCTGACCTCGCCGTACGCATCGAACCAGGCGGCGTGACAGTGGGCGAAACGCTGCCCGTGCCTGAACCCGACCGTGGCCGACCCGGTGATCAGACGCGCGGGTGCCACGGCTTCCCTGGTGGAGCTGAAGGTCACCGCGGTCGTGCCATCGTGGCACAACGCGGGGACGCAGTAGCTGACCCGGGACAGTGACCCGTCGAGCAGCTCGACCTGACCGGAGCTCGCACCCAGGGCCTCGATCTCGTGGGCCATCGCGTCGACGAGGCGCGCCCCGGCGGGCAGGGTCACCCGGGCCGGTGTGCTGGTGGTCGGCACGGAGACGCGGCGCTGCGCCGCGACGGCTCCGGGATGACGGAGGGGCTGTGCCCAGCGACCCGACGTCATGACGGCCAGCCCTGCTCGATCAGCAGCTCGCGGACCGTACGGCGCACGATCTTGCCGTACCCGGACCGTGGCAGCTGGTCCCAGAACACGACATGCCGCGGCACCTTGTAGCGTGCCATGCGGTCGGTCAGCCACTGCCGGACCTCCTCACCGGTCACGGACGAGCCGTCGGCGAGGACACACACGGCCACACCGACCTCACCCCATGTCGCGTCCGGCATGCCGAGCACGATCGCCTCGCTGAGCGCCGGGTGGCTGAGGATCTTCTCCTCGATCTCCCGGGGGTGGATGTTGGATCCACCGGAGATGTACATGTCGGACAGTCGGCCGGTGATGTAGAGGAAGCCCTGCTCGTCGAGCATCCCGACATCGCCCGTGTGGAACCAGCCGTCGCGGAAGGCGGCCTCGTTGGCCTCCGGGTTGTTGAGGTATCCCCGGAACACGGCCGGCCCCGCGGCACAGATTTCCCCACTCTCGCCCGGTGCGACCTCGTTGCCCTCCGCGTCCTGGATGCTGATCTGCATCCCGGTGCGCGGGTAGCCGCAGGTGCTGTACGCGACATTCGCCGGGGGCTCGTGGTCGTGCCGGTGCGGCGGCAGGACGGTGATGTTGCCCGTCACCTCGGCCAGCCCGTAGTACTGCACGAGGACCTCTCCCAGCGTCGCCCGAGCGTGCTGCTGATCCCGACGGGGCATCGGGGCACCGGCGTAGACGACATGACGCAGCGACGAGTGGTCGCGCTCACGCACCGAGTCGTGTTCGGTGAGGCGCTTGAGGATGGTCGGGACGGTGAAGAGGTTGGCGATCCGCTCGGATTCCACCAGCTCCCACACCTCGGCGGGATCCAGGCTCGTCGAGACCGGGATGACGGTGGCAGCCCCGCGCGCGACCTGGGGCAGCAGGTGCACGCCAGCGCCGTGCGACAACGGAGCCACGACCAGGGACCGGTCGGCCTCGGTCATGCCCGGCATCAGATCGGCGATGTGGTTGGTGATCACGTAGCCGAGCTGGTCGTGGGTGAGCACCGCCGCCTTCGGGGAGCCGCTGGTGCCCGAGGTGAAGAAGTACCACGCGGCGTCGCCGGCCCAGACCCCGTGATCCGGCACTTCCCGCTCCGGGTCGTTCAGCGAGCCGAACTCCTCCAGCCACAAGGTCACCAGCCCAGGACCGACCACCGCTTCGACCGCGCTCACGTGCGAAGCGGCCGACTTGTGCGCGATCATCACGACGGGCTCGCACACCGAGGCGATGGGCACGAGTTCGCTGTCGTGCGAACGCGCGTTGACCGGTGCGAGCACCGCCCCGACTCGCCACACGGCGAACATGGCCTGCACGTACTCCGGCTGGTTCGGGCCGTCCAGAATCACGCACTGGCCGGGCCGCACTCCGAGATCGAGCAGGCGAGCGGCCAGCGCCGAGACCCGCCGGTCCAGCTCCCGCCACGTCCAGCGCGTTCGACCGTGCACCAGCGCGCAGGCATCGGGGGAACGGCGGGCGGTCTGCGTCAGCAGGTGGGCGAGATTGACCGCCCGGTGCCGCGGTGCTGCGGCCTCGCAGGCGAATTCCGCGTTGTCTCGTGCGTCGGCGATGGTCATCGTGCCCGCTCCAGGACGGTGGCGTAGTTGGCGACGGCGGCACCGCCCATGTTGAACACAGCCGCACGGTCGACGGTCGACAGCTGCAGCTCTCCGGCTTCGCCGACGAGCTGCATGGCAGCCATGACGTGTTGGGACACGCCGGTGGCGCCCAGCGGATGTCCCTTCGCCTTCAGGCCGCCGGACACATTGACGGGCAACGTCCCGTCACGCTCGGTGGCACCGCTTGCCAGTACCTCGGCGGCCTTACCGGGCGCGGCGATACCGAACGCCTCGTACTGCAGCAGTTCGGCAATCGTGAAGCAGTCATGGGTTTCGAGCAGATCAAGCTCCGTCAGCCGGGTTCCGGCCTCGTCCAGCGCACCGTGGAACGCCGCGGCAGCGCCGACCAGGGCGAGGGGATCGGGCCTCGCGGCGACCGCCAGGTGGTCGTTGGCTTGCCCACGGCCACGCACCGTGACCGCACGGGCCGCCGTGCGCGCGAGGTCGGCGTCGGCGACGATCAGGGCGGCCGCGCCGTCGGACACCATCGAGCAGTCCGTGCGCAACAGCCGTCCCACTACGCGCGGGTTCCGGTCCGACTCAGTGGCACAGAAGTCGAATCCCAGATCCTTGCGCATGTGCGCCAAGGGGTTGGCCACACCATTGCGGTGATTCTTCGCCGCAATCCGCGCCATGGCGTCGTGCGGGTCGCCGTACCGCTCGGCGTAACGGTCGGCCAGTCCAGAGAAGACTCCCGCGAAACTGCCCGCCGCCTCCTCGGTACGCCGGTGCGAACCACTCAGCAGGATGTCGTTGATCTCTGATCCCGGTATCGACGTCATCTTCTCGGCGCCCACCACGAGCACGGCACGCGCACGGCCGGCCTCGATCCGGTCCAGGGCCGCGAACAGGGCCGCCGACCCGGTGGCACACGCGTTCTCCACCCGGGCCGCAGGCACGGACGCCAGAGCGGGCGCGCCGGCACCGACCAGCGCGGCCTCGAAACCCTGCTTCGAAAAGCCGTTGTTGAACACTCCGACAAAGATGGCGTCGATGTCGCCGGGTTCCAGCCCGGCGTCCTCGACAGCCGCGCCACTGACCGCGGCGATCAAGCGTTCGATGTCATGGTCCGGATGGCGGCCGAACGCGGTATGGGCCCATCCGATCAACTGCGGTGGCTTGGTCATCGAGAACCTTCATCTTTGAAGTCGGCGGGGCATCGCCCGAGACGCCCCGGTCGGCCCACCATGCCGCGCGGACGGGGCGCTGGGCACCGCCACGGGACGAGGAAACAAGATGGCTTTTCCTCTCTCTGTAGAATAATCGTGTGTCCGACAACGAGATCCAGCCCATCGTCGACCAGCTCGCCCAGAGGCTGCAGCGGTCCGTCGTGATCAACGATCCGGCCGTACGCATGCTCTACAGCAGCGCCCACTTCGACGATGAGGACCAGGTCCGTGTCCAGGCGATCCTGCACCGCGACGCCGGTCCCAAAGCCATTGGTCACGTCCTCGCCCAGGGGGTGTCGACCTGGACCACCGCCGGTGTCATCCCTCCCTACGAGGAGATCGGGATGAAGGCCCGCGTCGCGGTACCCATCCGATGGCGCGGCGATCTGCTCGGCCTGCTGCTGGTGATGGACGCCGAAGGGTCCCTCACCAGCTCCGAGTTCGCGACGATCAACGAAACGGCACGGATCGTCGCACCGATGCTGGCGGGCCAACGCCTGGGTGACGAAAGCGCGGCCACCCGCGAACGAACCGTCTGGGACCTGGTCAGCAAGGAACCCACCGTGCGCCGCCGCGCACTGGCCGACCTCGGCCCGGGCGGCGAGCCAAACCGGTTCACGCACGTCACAGCCATCGACGTGGGGGTGGTACCTGTCGCGGAGACAGTGAGCGCCTCCCATGTCGAGATGGCACTGCGCGACGCCGTGACCTTCAGCCGCCCGCCGGGATCGACGGCCGAACTGCACGCGGTCACCACCGACGGTGCGTTGCTGCTCCTCGGCGGCCCCAACCCCCTCGCCGACAACGTCAGCCGCGGCCACGCGCAACGGATCGTCGAGCGTGTGCAGGACATGGCCGCCGGCCGCTTCACACCGGTGGCCGGTGTCGGATCCGCAGCTGAGGGCCTCGACCGCGCCGTGGAGACAGCGGACCAGGCCCGACTGGCCCGCCGCGCCGCCTCCTCGGTACTGGGCACGGAAGTCGCAGTCTGGGCCGACGTCGGACCCTACGGCCCACTGCTGCGCATCCCCTCCGACGAACTCACCGGGAGTGCGCTGCCGGTCGAGCTCCGCCGCCTCCTCGACATCGACCGCGGCAGCCAGCTCACCGAGACCCTGCGCGCCTACCTGGACAACGCGTGCTCAGGTCCCGCGACCTCGCACGTGCTGAACATCCATCGCACCACCCTCTACTACCGTCTCGGCCGCATCAGCGAGCTCACCGGCCTCGACCTGGCAGACGGCCGCACCCGGCTCGTGCTCCACATTGGCCTCACGATGATGGACCTCATGCCGGCCGGGGTTCGACAGTAAGAGGAAAATCGGCGTTCGCATTCCAACGTCCCGCTGTAGTGGCCCACGCCCGTAGAGGCGCATCCTGCTCCGGACCGACCACTCAGCCATTCAGGGATGTGACATGAACACCGTTCGCCCTACCACCGAGGCGACGCGAGCCGGAACCGACCCGTTCGACCTCACAGGGCGAGTCGCGTTGGTCACCGGAGCCGCCCGTGGAATCGGCCGGTCGATAGCCGTGGAACTGGCCCGGCGAGGCGCCCATGTCGTGGTCGCCGACATGCGCGACCCGAGCGAGACCGTGGACCTACTACGTACCGGCTTCCCCGCCGGGACCCATGAAGGCAAGGCGGTCGACGTACGCGCACGCGAGCAGGTCGAGAACGTAGTAGCCGGCACCGTCGAACATTTCGGGCGCCTGGACATCCTCGTCAACAACGCCGGGACAGCCACCCGGGCAAGTCTGACGGGGATCACCGACGACGAATGGTTCCGCGACATCGACACCAACCTCCGCGGCACCTTCCTGTTCTGCCGCGCCGCCATCAGCCCCTGGATGAGCGAGCAGCGCGCCGGCGCGATCATCAACATCAGCTCGATCAGCGGCATCATGGGCGGTGCCTCCTCGGGCAGTGAGGACCAGGTACGCTCCGGGCCCGCGTACGCGGCCTCCAAGGGCGGCGTCATCGCCCTCACCAAATGGCTCGCCAAAGAGGTGGGCGCCCTGGGAATCACCGTCAACTCGGTGGCACCTGGTCCCATCGCCACGACGCTCACCGAAAACGTGGCATACGACTTCAGCCAACAGATCCTCCCGCGTATGGGCAAGCCCGAGGAGATCGGCGCGGCCGTGGCCTACCTCGCCTCGCCCGCGGCCGCGTACGTCACCGGGCAGGTGCTGCGCGTGTGCGGCGGCGCAGCGCTCGGATAACGCCTCCCGCTCAGTCCCCCCTCAATTGAGCCCGCAAGGGAGCCAGCCCAGTGCATCAGGAAAATCCGAAGAAACCCTCCGACGCAGTCCAGGCACGCATCGTCCGTAAGGTCCCCCTCCGACTGATCCCGTTTCTTGCGGTCGCCCACCATCGAAGGCTTGCCCACGGTGGCACTCGGAATCGCCGCGTGGTTCTACCTCACCGACCGACCCCGCCAAGCCCAATGGCTCACTCCCGACGAACGCGAATGGCTGGACACGATTCGCCGCTCCCTACATCACCGGCTGGCTCCCGGACCTGACCGGCACAATAATCTCCGCCTCAGCGATCGTGCTGCTGACCCTCCGCAGGCGGTTCCGCCCCCGAACGGCGGACGAGGTGCAGCCCGGGGGCGTGTCCTCGGCCCTTCGGGCGGCCCCGCTGTCATCGCTTCCGAAGTACTCGTGATCGAGGACCACCCCGCTTCACGAGGTGCCTGACCGTTCCATCCGTTTCTCCCCAGGGCCTCCAGATCGGCGCCGCGTCACCCGGCGGCGCATTCGACCGGACTCCTGGCACCCTGGCGGCGCGCCCGCCGCCCATAGCAAAGGCAGGACAACCCACCATGAGCGGAACCGGACTGATGTTCACCGCCTCCGACGGCGTGCGAATTTGCTACGACGACGAGGGATCCGGTGCACCGGTACTGCTCGTCCATGGCTACTCCGCCAGCCGCGAATACTGGCCCTTCCAGCGGCGCGCGCTGCTCGACGCCGGCTACCGCGTGATCAACATCGATCAACGAAACCACGGCGACTCGGACCGGGCCGCATTCGGTCAGCGGATGTCTCGACACGGCTTGGACCTGCGAGAGCTGATGGACGGTCTGCAGCTGACCGACGTCAACCTGGTCGGTCACTCGATGGGTGTATCGGTGTCGCTGGCCCTGTTCAGCCTTTTCGGCACGCGCGATGTGAGCCGCTTCGTCGCTGTCGACCAGTCGCCGAAAATCGTCAACGACGAGACGTGGAAGTGGGGAGTGCTCGGCGTCGAATGGCCTCATGCGTGGGAGCAGGCCAACATGCGTCACCCGTGGGGCGAGCTGGACCGTGAGCCGGACATGCCGGAGGCGGCCGCACGTGAACTCGCCAAGTTGACGCACCATCATGACAACTACCCGCACGAGCAGGTCACCCAGCTGCTGCTGGACCACTTCGTCGCGGACTGGCGGGACGTGCTGCCGCGGATCGACATTCCCACCTGGGTCGTCACTGGCCGACTCAACCCGTACTACCACGCTGAGGGAATGGAGTGGTTCGCCCAGCAGGTCCAGCGCGGGAGCTACTCGATGTTCGAGAACAGCGGTCACGAGCCGCACATGAACGAGCCCGACCTTTTCAACGAGCGGCTGCTCCAGTTCCTGGAGACCACTCCGTGAGGCGGCACCACCGCATGGTTCCCTCGCCTGGCTCCCGCTTGGCGTTGCGGTCACCGACATCGAGATCCCGTTCGGAGAGAGGTCTGATGAGCATCGTTGGTTGGACATACACATCGCTTGACTTCGAGGTGCTGTTCCCTGAGGCGGACCGCATCGAGGCGGGTGGGGTGCGGTGAGCACGGTGCACGAACTCAGCGGCCGCGTGGCCGTGGTATTCGGAGCGGGGTCATCGGGTGCCGGACTCAGCAACGGCGAGGCAGCCGCCCGGGCGTACGCTGCGGCCGGAGCACTCGTCGCCGTGGTGGATCTGGTCGCCGATGAGGCCGATCGGGTTGCCAAGAAGATCACCGCTACCGGCGGCACCGCCCTCGCCGTCACCGCCGATGTCACCGACGAGGACCAGGTCGCGGCCGCGGTGCGCACAGTGGTGGCGGAACTCGGTGTGCCGCATGTTCTCCACAACAACGTGGGCGTCGCGCGCACCGGTTCCGTGCTCGAGCTCGGGCTGGACGGCTGGGAGGCGGGCTTGCGCGTCAATCTGACCAGCGCCTACCTCACGACACGTCATGTGCTGCCATCGATGCTCGACGCCGGGAGGGGTGTCATCACCAACGTCTCGTCCGTCGCGAGCATTCGGGACACCGGCTACGTCTACCCGGTCTACAGCGGGGCGAAGGCCGCGGTGAATCAACTGACCGTGTCGTTGGCTCTCACCTACGCCGCCCGCGGCATCCGCGCGAATGCCGTATTGCCCGGCCTTATTGACACCCCTTTGGTCACCCAGCAGATCACTGACGATCCAGAAGCTCTTGAGGCCCGTCACGCTGCCAGTCCGACCGGACGCATGGGCAGCCCCTGGGATGTCGCGCATGCGGCTGTGTTCCTGGCCAGCGACGCGGCGGCCTATGTCAACGGCGTCTGCCTCCCAGTCGATGGCGGCCTGTCGGCGCGGTGCCGGTGAGGTGAGAAGGCCGGTGGGGTCGCCCCGCTCAGGAGAGTGCTGCGGCCGTCCCCCGGCCGGGGCTGAGGGGATGGCGACCATCCTTGCGTTAGCCGGACCTCCAGTACCGGCCCTCATGCCACGGCACCTATGGTCCTGTCATCCGGCCGGAGCCCGACCCCTTCCGCACACCTGTCGCGCAGGCGCTCCCTCAGGTCAGGACGCGACCGCCTCTGTCGCGGTCTGAGTAAACGCCCAGTGGGAGTGCAGGATGCGCCACTCACCGTCGATCAGCCGGTAGGCCTCTGTGGCGTTCCATGCACGGAGCTGCCGCTCTTTGCCGTTGTCGTCGAGCACGTACGTGTCGAGGTTGTAGGCCAGGACCGCGAAATCACCACTGTCGTTGACGTTCACCACGGGGTTGCGGTACTCGTTCCGCACGATGTGCGGGTTCGAGTAGAGCGACTCGATGTGAGCGATGACCGTGTCACGACCCACGATCAGTTCCTTCAGAACACGATCGAAGCAACTGATCTCCTCGGCGTAGTTGTCGAGGTACCCCCGGTTGGCGCCGACGCTCCACCTCTCGTTGAAGGACTTCTCCAGCTCAAGAACGGCCTCGCCGATCGCTTCCTGACGCTCATTCCGTTTTCCCTTCATGGATGCTGTGGCCGGCCGCATCGGCGCCGCGCATGTGGGCACTCCTGGTGCTGAGCGGCGCCGACGGACCGGCTGTGCGGGCCTCACCGGCCACTATTTCCCGAGGATGGGTATTTCGGTTCGTACGAGACGGACAAGGGGTGGTCAGCAGGGGACAGTGGGAAGTGGGCAGGCCCAGGCGTCAGTCCTCCTCGCGGGCGCGCCTGCCCTGCTGCACGGCCGACAGATCACCCGAACCGGATTGAGCTGCACTTTCTGCCGCCGTACTCGCCGTCGCGCTAAACGCCGAGATGGTCATGTTTTGCCGAGGGCCCAACTGCGCTCGCAGGCCAAGGAATTGGGCCGGGGAACGCTCGGCGGGAAAGCCGCAGGCTCACGGGCGCGCCGCGATCAGCGGACTGATGCACCCCGTCTGGACGACGGTTCCCTTCTGGTTCGAGATGCGGAATCGGCGCCCGAGCACGCCAGCCGTGCCGCTGCTCGTTCTGCGCGTCGATACGATCTCGATGTCACATGTGATGCTGTCGCCGGCGAATACGGGCGCCTGGAACTTCCAGTCCTCGACGGCCAGGAGCGCGATCGAGGTGCCTTCGAAGACACTGAGTGTCGACGCGAGGCCCATCGCTGCCGAGATGCCGAGCATCCCGTGGGCGATCGTCGTGCCGAACCGGCTCTGCTTCGCGAACTCCTTGTCGGTGTGCGCTGGGTTGGTGTCCCAGGTCAGGTTGGCGAAGGAGATGATGTCGGACTCGGTGATCGTGCGTCCTTGGGTGCGAAAGACGTCACCGACCTGGAAGTCTTCCAGGTAGTAGCCCATCAGGCGGCTCCGCACATTACGACGACCCGACCGCGCCGGGTCCCCTCGATCAGGTCACGTAGAGCGTCGGGAGCCTGGGCGAGGGTGCAGGTGGCGGACGGTAGGGACCGCAGGCTGCCGTCCTGGAAGAGGGGATCCAGCCGGTGAGCGATCTCGAGGCCGTAGGACGGATCGTTCTCGGTGACGAACTCACGCCACGCGGCTCCTGCGACCGTGATGTTGCGAAGGAGGAGACGGTTGAACGCCACCTCCGGGATCTCGCCCGAGGCGAATCCGACCGAGATGAGTCGTCCCTCTGGTGCGAGCAGCCGAAGGTTCTCCCTGGTCTGTGCACCGCCGACAGGGTCGATGATCACATCGCCGCCGGTTCGACCGACGGCTGCGCGTACGCGTTCGGGCCAGTCGTCCGCGCGGCTGATCCATGTGTGGCGTCCGCCGGTCGGGGGCCAGTTGGCGGGCGGGCCGTCTCCCCGGCCGACGGAGACCACTTCGGCCCCCAGCGCCAGGGCCAGTTGTGCTGCGGCGTTTCCCAGTCCGCCGCAGGCGCCGTGCACGATCACCCGTTCACCACGTTGCAATCGCGCTCTGCGGACAAGGGCGAAGTAGGCGGTATGGAAGTTGACGATGCTCGCTGCCGCGGCGGTGGGCTCCAGACCCGCCGGTGCGGGGTAGACCCACGCTTCAGGCACCGCCACCACTTCCGCACACCCGCCGTACGCGCCCGTCAGGGCGACGACTGCCTGACCTTCGGACCACGACGAGTCGTCCGGTGCCGATCGCACCGTGCCGTACACCTCCATACCGGGGACGAACGGAAGGTGGGGCTTGAGCTGGTACAGCCCTCGTGCGACGAGAGCGTCAGGGAAACCGAGGGCGGCCGCCGTCACGTCCACGAGGACTGGGCGACTTGGTGAGGGAGCTGGGATCATGCGCTCGGCCACGGTGATGGCGGCGTGATCGTCGAAGGCTCCCACCATCAGTGCTCTGATCATTGCCTTCACCTTTCAGGGGTGTGGTCGACATCCGGACGACCTGCGGCTTCACTCTCGGGGGCTGGACCCGTGCCGAACATGGTCGACGAAACGCTACAGAGGACGGGTCCGTTATTAGGTACGAACGTATCATTTTACGTACCCAACCCACGTCGAGGGTCGGAGTGGCGGGGGAGGAGCGCACCCGCACGCCTGGCTAGAAGGCCGAAGTCGTCAGGGCCCTGCGAGCCGGGATCGATCTCAACAGTGCGGCCGACGCCCTCCGCCCCGTCGTCGACCGGAGGTTGGCTGACTCGCGCGCGGGTGCTGCCCGGCCCCTGCCTCAGATGTCGGCCGCCGTCGTGCGTGCCGGTGGTCCTCCTCCGCCGGACCCTTCGGAAATGTTCAGTCAGGCTCAAGGAACTTTGGTAATCGGGCCGATGGTCCTGTCTGTCGGTGGCGGCCAGACTCGCTCGGGAACGCCGTTGGCGGCGATGGACCACGAACGAAAGCTGGTGGCGATGAGCCTGTTGAAAGCGACAGCCGGCGCGACGGGGCTTTACTTTGACGACTTCTCCCTGGGCCAGACCTGGGTGACGCCGGCCCGCACGATCACCGAGGCGGACCTGGTGGCGTTCTCCGGGATCTCCGGCGACTTCAACCCGCTGCACACCGATGAGGAGTTCTCGAAGAAGACCCAGTTCGGTGGGCGCATCTTCCAGGGCCCCGGAGTGTTCGCCGTGGCGACCGGCCTGGAATCCCGTCTGGGCATCAAGGACGGCACCGCGATCGCGTTCCTCGGTATGAACTGGAACCTCAGGGCGCCGGTGCGGATCGGCGACACTATCAGGGTCCACCAGCAGGTCGCCGAGCTGCGGCCGTCTTCGTCCAAGCCGGACCGCGGTGTGGTCATCTTCGATGTGCAGGTGGTCAACCAGCGGGACGAGGTGTGCCAGGACGGACAGTGGGTCGTCATGTTCCAGAGGCAGCAGTGACCGACACGCCGACGACAGGCGAGGGCCACCGCCAGTGCCTGGCCGGGAAGCCGCGCGCCGTGGGGAGCGCGTCGTGACCTTCGTCCACACACACCGCGTCCGTTACCACGAGACGGACGCCCAGTCGTACCTCTTCAACAGCCGCTACCTGGAGATCGCCGACGTCGCCATGACGGAGTTCTTCCGCCATCTGGGCTTCAGTTACGGCGACCTCAACGCCAAGGGCGTGGATCCGTCGGTGGTGAGCGTTCAGCTCTCGTTCCAGGCGCCGGCGTTCTTCGACGATGTCCTCGACTTCCATGTGACATGCCCGCGGGTCGGCCGAACCAGCTTCGCGCTCGAGCACACCGTCATGAGGGACGGCACACAGCTGGCGAAAATCCTCATTGCTTACGTGAACGTCGATGCCGCACAGGCGGCGGCACGGCCCCTCCCAGCGGCGATCGCCGACGTCCTCTCCCGCGACGTGGCCTCAGCCGATTCGTGAGAGGACGCAAGGACGTGGGTGATCTTCGGCATGGCTCCCATGGGCTCGCCGACCAGGCGCCGACTAACGTGAAGGTGCGGCTGGAACGTCATACGACCGGCACCACCTTGTGGCGCGGAAGGGAGGCCGACATGGAGGGTGTGCGGGCTCTTGACGCGACGGGCCGCCACGTCGGCTCCCCTTGGCTGAAGCGTGGCCGAAGGCCTGTCGCACCGGCCCGGAGCAGAACCTCGACCGGTGCGGACCGGAGTGACGCGAACACGACGGTCCCGGGCTGCATGTCCGCGTCCGGCGCGCCCGGGCGCACCGTCCGGATCCGACACAACCTCTTGGGGGAGTTCCCGTGCCATTGACCCTGCCTCCCGGAAAACGCCTGGCCGTGTCGATCGGTGCCGACTTCGACGCACACAGCGTTTGGATGGGCACCTTCAAGTCGGCCTCGCAGAGCCACCTCTCGCGCGGCGAGTTCGGCGCTCTCGTCGGCGTTCCCCGGCTCCTTGACCTCTTCGCCGCTCACGGCATCCGCACTACTTGGTGCACGCCCACGCACACCATCCAGACGTTCCGTGCCCAGTGCGACCTGATCCTCGAGCACGGCCACGAGATCGCCGCCCACGGCGTCTACCACGAACAGATCACCCGGCTGGAGCCGGCCGAGGAACGCCGTCTGCTGGAACTGCAGGTCAAGCAGCACGAACAGCTCCTCGGCGCCAGGCCACGCGGCTACCGTTCCCCGGCCTGGGACATCACCGACCAGACGCTCGACCTCCTGGAGGAGTACGGCTTCGACTGGGACTCGTCACTGATGGGCCGCGACTTCGAGCCCTACCACCCACGCGTGGTCACCACGCTCGACCACGAGAACGGCAACACCTTCGGCCCGCCCAGCCGCCTGCTGGAGATCCCCGTTTCCTGGTACCTCGACGACTTCCCTCCGCTGGAGAATCTCCCGCGTAGCGTCGGCATGCAGTCGACGGACGTGGTGCTCCAGCGGTGGACCGACCAGTTCACCTTCGCCTACGAGCGCTGCCCCGGCGGCGTCTTCGCCCTGACCGTGCATCCCCAGACGATCGCGCGGGCGCACCATTTCATGATGCTCGAGAAGTTCCTCGAAAACGTCGCCGGACGGGACGAGGTCTGGTTCGCGCCTCTTTCGGACATAGCAGACTGCTGGTCCGACCCGGCCGCTGTCTGATCCCGCCCCGCGCAACACGCGTGTGCTGGGGGACGGACACCGCGCACCGCGTCGAAGACCCAGTCACCGGTGACGTGTGCCAGACCTGTCGCACCTGCCCGACGCGCCCGACCTGACGGCCGTCCGCGGCCCCTGCTGGCTGCCTGGCGACGACTACCTGAACCTCAAGGTCTGGACGCCCGACCCCGGCGCCGCCGGCCTGCAGGTCATGGTCTTCGTCCGCGGCGGCTCCTTCACCGGCGGGACCGGCGCGGCCCCCGGTTTCCTGCACCTGCCCGACGCCCCCGACAACTGCTGCCCGCGCGATCAACTGGCTCGCTGTCGTTTACGGGGGCACGTCACGGCCTTCGGTGGCGACCCGGACAACGTCACGGTGTTCGGCGAGTCCGCCGGCACTGAGCGTGGGCGCGCTGCTGGCTGCCGCGCCCGCGGAGCTGCTCCGCCGGGCGGTCAGCCAGAGCGGCGGCGCCTCGCACGCGTTGAGCCGGAGTCAGGCGCGGCTCGTCACCGCCGCACTCGCCGACCGACTCGGCGTGCCCGGCACCGCGGCGGGCCTCGCCGGAATCCCAGACGAGAAGCTCGTCGCCGCCCTGGCAGGGTTGGCGGCCGCCCCCCGGGACCTGGCGGTCGACGGGCTGCGCGATCCGATGATGGGCATGAGCAAGGTCGGCCCCGTCGTCGACGGCGACCTGCTGCGCGCCCAGCCGGTGGACGCCGTCGCCGCGGGTGCGGCGGCCGGTGTCGACCTCCTGGTCGGCAGCAACAGCGACGAGATGAACCTGTACCTGGTGATGATGCCTGCCGCGCCGGTGACCGATGACGCCCTGGCGCGCCACGGTGGCGGCGCTGCACCCCGACCCGGAGCGGCTCGTCGCCGCGTACCGGGAGGCCGGGCGCGGCGCCGGCCCCGGCGAACTGCTCTCGGCGATCGGCACCGACTAGGTTCGCCGTCCCCACTGCACGTCGCCGCGCACGCCGCGGTGTCCGGCGGCCGCACCTGGCGGTACGAGTTCACCTGGCGCTCGCCCGTCGCGGACGGCTGCCTCGGCGCCTGCCACGGGCTGGAGCTGCCCTTCGTGTTCGACGCCGTAGGCCGCGGCGACTACGGCGCGTTCGGCGTCTGTGAGGAGGACGAGGCGGTTCGCGCGCTCGCCCAGGACGCGCAGGCCGCGTGGGTCTCGTTCGGGCGCGACGGCTACCCCCGCTGGCTCTGCTACACGCCGGGGAGCCCGACCGTTCAGTACGTCGGCCCGGAGTGGCGGACCACGCGGCGGGCCGACGGCCCCGAGCGGAGCCTGTGGGAAGGGGTCCGTTGAGCGAGGCGCACCCGCACCCGGCGGCCGGACCGTGGACGAACTACGTTTCTGCGCCTCGCAGTTGTCCGCATCGTTTATCCGCGACAACGGCGGGGTCACGGGTGGCGAAGCCGTCCGCCGGGAAGGGGGTCACGAATGGACGCACCGCGCCGCGAGATGGACGCAGACCTGTACGCCGTCGCCGAACTCTACGGGCCGTATCAGTACGCACGTCGCCGCGCGCGCAGCTCCTCGTCGTCAGGCTCGCATCTCCGCCGCCAACTTGGCGTAGAGGTCGGGGCGCTGGAACTTGAGGCCCGGCGCTTCGGGGTTGGCGCGCGAGGCCATCAGCAGGTCGTGGTCCAGCTCTACGACGAGCATCTCGTCGCCCTCGGTCGAGCGCGTGATGCCCATGATTCCGTCGTTGCGTCCCACCGTCTTGTCGACGGGGCCGGTGACAAGAGCCTGACCAACGGCATACATGGGCGCGTCCGTCGGCAGGCCGTTGTTGCCGACGAGAGGGGAGTGGACCACGTACAGCTGATTCTCGATCGCCCGGGCCTCACAGCCGGTGCGCACCCGGTGGACACCCCGCCGGTTCCAGGTCAGCGACGGGCAAAGGATCATGTCGACGCCCTGGTGCGCCAGATAACGGCTTAGTTCGGGGAACTGGATGTCGGCGCAGACGAGCACGCCGACCGTGAAGGGACCGACCCGGGTGACGAGCAGCCCGTCACCGCCACGGGCGCCGAGGTCGTGCTCCTGCGGAGTGAGGTGCAGCTTGTCCTGAGTCTCGACGCGTCCGTCCGGGTGCACGACGTACGCGGTGTTGCGGAGGGTTCCGTCCTCGGCGAGACGGTTGTGGCTGCCGCCCACGAGCACGATGTCGTACCGGGACGCCAGCTGTCGCAAGCCCTCGATCAGGGGTTCCAGCAGAGGCGGAAGCTCGTTCCAGTAGTCGGAGCTGATCGTCGCTGTCGTCACGACATGGCCGTCGATGCCGGCCAGGAGGCCGGTGCTGGCGAGTTCGGGGAAGAGAATGAGTTCGGCCCCCTGCTCGGCAGCCTGCCGGACGCTGTCCTCGACGTGTGTGAGGAATCCTTCGAGGCTGCGCTCGGCCCGCAGTTGGAACTGCGTCGTGGCCACCTTGAGTGTCGACATGGTCAAGGACTCCTCAGTTTTATCGGCATGGACGCCACCGTTTGGTGGGCCGCCCGTTCGTTGGGCGTTCTGGGGGCTGGTCGACCGTCAGGAACGCGTGGGCAGGGCGGCGAAGGGTTCGGCTGGGCAAGACCTCGCGCTCGTCGGACAGGGAGCGCTTACCTGCTGGACGTTGGTCATCCCGTCGCCGGGCTCGATGGCGGCGGCTCAGGCGGATGCCGTCTGTCGACCCTTCTGTTGGAGCCACGCTAGGCGGCTTGCTGTCCGAGGAGCCAGTAGGAGCATCACGAGAGCCAGGGCCTCCCGCTGTGAGAATTCCCGGCGCAGGGGCCGAAGGCGCCGAGGGCAGGACCATCGGACAGCTGAGACGTGGAGAACCCGCCCACCGACAAGTGAACGCCGGCCGGCGACGGACCCGTCAGTCATTCGCGCCCCGAACGTCTCGCTCCGCTGCCGGATCGATGAGTTCGGCGATGTGCAGACCCCGTCTGCCGGGGGCGAGTTGCTTCACCTGTATGGTGCAGCTGAAGCCGTCCGCGAGGACGGGGACGCCCGGACCGGTGCTCGCGAGGGCGGGTGCCAGGGCCTGCTGTGCGACCTTCATCGAGATGTCGTAGTGCTCGGCCTCGAAACCGAAGTTCCCGGCGACGCCGCAGCATCCTGTGGCCTCGACGACGTCGTCCACCCCGAGTGCCGCGAGTGCCTTGCGCTGGACGGCGGCGCCGAAGGTCGAGTATTCGTGGCAGTGCGTCTGCACGGTCACCGAGGAGGGCACCGCCGGTGGATCCCACCCGCCGTCGGCCCATTCCTTGACCGCTTCCGCGAAACTGCGGATCCGAGAGGACACCCGCTGGGCGGCCTCTGTGCCCAGGAGCTCGGGTGCTTCCTTCTTGAGCGCTGCCGCGCAGCTCGGTTCGATGACGACGATAGGAGTGTCCGTGCCGTCGTCGAGTTTCGTGACGGTACGCGAAAGAGTCTTCCTGGCGGTGTCGAGCTGGCCCGTCGAGATCCAGGTCAGCCCGCAACATGCGTCGGTCTCACATGTCACCTGTCGGCCCGTGTCGGCGGCGACCCGCGCGGCGGCACCAGCCACCTCGGGCCGGAAGCCCTTCGTGAAGGAGTCCACGAACAGGACCACGTCGGCAGGTCCCGAACCGTTCAAGGGCGCGAGCTGCTCGCGGAGCATCCGGCGTGACGCGAAGCGAGGCAGGGCCCGTTCCGTCGTCAAGCCCCCGAGCCTGGCGACGGCTTTGCTCAGTGGGGTGGCGAGGACCGCGTTGACCAGCGGGCTGATGTACGCCGTGAGCTTGAGCCATCGCGGCAGCCAGCCCAGCGAGAAGTGCGACATGGGCCGTCTGCGCGCCTCGTAATAGTGCGAGAAGAACTCGGCCTTGTAGGTCGCCATGTCAACGCCCGCGGGGCAGTCGTGTGAGCAGGCCTTGCATGCCAGGCAGAGGTCGAGAGCCGCGCGGACGTCCTCCGACTGCCACCCCTCGTCGATGCTCCGCGACCCCCGGACCATGTCCTGGAGCACCCGGGACCGGCCGCGGGTGGAGTCCTTCTCGTCGCCTGTCGCTCTGAAGCTCGGGCACATCACGCCACCGGAGTCGGAACGGCACCGTCCGACGCCGATGCACGCCTGCACGGCGTGGACCCACGGATCCGTCCTCGCGTCGTGTGCCTCGACGGGGCTGAGGGCGAAGTGGGTGCGCCACTCGCGGTCGGGGATTCCGGCGAGTGCCAGGTTCGCGTCGATCGGGTCCGGTTCCGTGATCGACCCTGGATTGAGCAGCCCTGATCCGTCCCAGTACCGGCGGTAGGCCTCGAAGGCGGCGATCACCGGAGGGGTGTACATGACCGGGAGGAACTCGGACCTGGCCCGCCCGTCGCCGTGTTCTCCGGAGAGCGAGCCTCCGTGCCGGACGACCAGTGCGGCGGCCGCCGCGGTGAACTCCCGGTACACCTTCCTGCCTGCTTCGGTTCGGAGGTCGTAGGTGATGCGGATGTGCATGCATCCGGCCCCGAAGTGCCCGTACATGATGCCCGTCAGTCCGTGCTCGTCCAGCAGCACCCGGAAGTCGGCCAGGTAGTCGGCGAGGCTGCCGGGGGGTACGGCGGAGTCCTCCCATCCCGGCCAGGACTCCCCACCGCTCGCCGGCCGCGAGGACAGTCCGGCGCCGTCCTCGCGGACACGCCACAGGGTCGCCCGCTCGGCGGGGTGGGGAACAGCGCGGCCGTCCACGAGGCGCCCGTCGGCCTTCAATCGCTCCAGCAGCCTGGCTGCATCAGCGCTGACCTCTTCGGGCTGCTCCCCGTCCAGGTCGACGTAGAGGAACGCCTTGCCTTCCGGCAGGCCGAGCACGGAGTCCGCGCCGCGGCGCAGCCGCATCGTGTCCACGATGGCCTGGTCGATGCCTTCGACGGCGGCAGGTCCGAACTCGAGGATGGTGGGGATGTCCCGCGCGGCGTCGACTACATCGGCATAGCCCAGGCACACGAGAAGCGGGTTCGAGGCCTTCGGGACGAGCTTCATCCGCGCCCGCACCACGACGGCGCAGGTCCCCTCGGAGCCGACGAGGGCGCGGGCGACGTTGAAGCCCTTCTCGGGCAGAAGGTGCGAGAGGTGGTAGCCCGACACCTGCCGTTGGATCCGGCCCAGTTCGGTTCGCAACGGCCCGAGGTTGGCCTGGGCGAGCCCCTTGAGCTTTTCGCCGAGGGTGGAGGCTCTGGCGACCGAGTGTGCGTCCCCGGGATCGGTGGCGCGCACTCCGCCGGCGAAGGCCGTGAGCCGTGCGCCGTCGGACGTCACGACATCCAGCTCGACCACGTGATCCGACGTCCGCCCGTATCGCACCGAGTGATTTCCGCACGCGTCGTTCCCGACCGCGCCTCCGACAGTGGCCCGGGTCTTCGAGGACGGGTCGGGAGCGAAGGTCAGCACCCCGCCCGTGACGTGCTCTGCCTCACGGCTGAGCACGGAGAGTACGACGCCGGGATCGACATCGGCGACACCGGCGGCGTCGTCGATCGTGTGGATCCGATTCATGTGGCGGGAGAAGTCCAGGACTATGCCGGGGCCGATCGCATTGCCGGCCATCGACGTACCCCCGCCCCGGCTGACCACGGGCGTACCGGTTACGGCGCAGGCCTCCACGACAGCGACGACATCGTCGACGCTGCTTGGGAACACGACGGCAACCGGCGGCACGCGGTAGTTGGACGCGTCGTAGGAGTACGCGGCACGCCGGAGCAAGGACGTCTCCACGGGTATGCCGACGGCCTTGATCCTTGAAATGACCTCCAGAGGGACAGTCACGTCGGAGCCCCTCCTTCCTGTCCGGGGCGCGGTGGACGCCAGCGGTGGAGCGACCGGACACAGAGGACGGCCACTCGCAGGAACGCTACCGAGGCGGGCGTCACCGTCCGTCCAGAATGATTGCCAGCCGGATCAAAGATTTCTGTGAGATCCACAAAGGTCTCTGCGCAGCGGGTGCATCCAGCCGCGGGCCGGGGCTCACCGGAGAGCCGTCATCCCGTTGTGGCGGGGCGTCCGGGCGCCGGCGGACCCGCGAAGCACTGCGCGATCTCGAGCCACTGCCGCGCGACGTCTCCGTGCGCCACCAGCGAGGTGTCGCGGTGGTTTCTCCGCTGGGTGACGACCAGCGCGAACTCGAGCGCGTCTCCGCTGATGGCAGCATCGGTTCGGGTGTCGGCCCCCCCCCGGGACCAGGCCACCCCGCTCGGCAGGCGCAGCTCCAGTCGCGGCACCGCATCCGGGACAGGGAGACCGCGGTGGGCGAAGCTGAAACCGAAGGTGGCGAACCCGAGATGGCACACATGCCGAACCCGGTCGGTGGCCTCCGGCGTGATGTCCAGACCGTCCGCGATGTCCTGGCCGTGTGCCCAGTACTCCATGACTCGTGCGGTCGTCAGAGTCGCGGGGCTCATCGGCGGACCGAACCACGGAACCTTCTGGCCACGCTGTGACAGCCGCAAGGCGGTGATCAAGCCCGTGAACTGCTCGGCCCAGTCCGCTCGCAGGGCGCCCACGGACAGCGCGCGGCGCACTGTGATGTGGGCATCGAGGAGAGAAGCGAGCCCTTCATCGGTGAGCGGGCGCGCGCGTTCGAACTCGTTGGGGTGGGCCAGGGCATCGGCAGCCAGCCGGTCGCAGCCCGCGAGATGCGCGACGCCGGCGCCGACGTCCCAGCCCTCAGCCGGGGTGGCGGCGCGCAGGTCGGTTCCGGGAACAACGAGCGCCCGCAGGGAGTCGTACTCCGCGACCAGGTCGTCCAGCAGCTCACCGGGCACCCCACCGACGGTTTCTGGCATGTCCCTCTCCTCGTTCCTGATCGCCCGGTACACGACGCGGACCAGGCCAGGGGCAGCCCGCACCGCTCAAGGAGCCGGAGCCGACCCCGCCGCTACGTTAGTTAATGGTCGTTAACAAACGCCAGGTGTGGGGAGTCACAGACCTGACAGACGTCGGCCTGCGGTCGAGGTCACACGGTCAGCGGGATCTCCGCCCATATGGTCTTGCCGGCGGGGGTCGGGCGGCTGCCCCAGCGCTGCGTGAGCTGCGCGACGATCAGCAGGCCTCGTCCCCCCTCGTCGAAGGTCCTCGCACGTCGAAGGTGAGGGGCGGTGCTGCCGGCGTCACTCACTTCGCAGATGAGTTCGGTGCCGCGGATCAGCCGGAGGAGCACCGGCTGGCGACCGTACCGTAGGGCGTTGGTGACCAGCTCACTGACGACCAGTTCAGCAACGAAC
Organism: Streptomyces sp. NPDC047042; assembly: GCF_040644035.1. Lineage (NCBI taxonomy): Bacteria > Bacillati > Actinomycetota > Actinomycetes > Kitasatosporales > Streptomycetaceae > Streptomyces > Streptomyces sp. NPDC047042. The sequence goes on from NZ_JBEYVP010000067.1 coordinate 35,951, forward strand.
TCCAGGTCCTGCAGATGCCAGTCCTTCAGTGTTCCGATCGCCCATTTGCGTGCCTGGGCGACTGTGGCGGGCTCGGGGCCCGGTTGCCACTCGGCCACTTGGTCGCTGCCGAGGGCCTTTGTGCGGGCGAGTAGCACGGCGGCGTCGTCGGTGCGGCGTTCGGGGAGCAGCCGCCGCACCAGCATGTCGCAAGCGGCCTGCAGGCCGCGCGTCGGCGCGGAGAGGACCTCGTGGAACACCGTGCGCTCGGCTTCGGTGTCATGCTCCGTCCCCTCCAGCAGGCCGTCGGTGTAGAACGCGAGCACGCTCCCCTCCGGGAGCTCGAACTCCGCTACTTCAAACGGCAGTCCGCCCAGACCCAGTGGTGGTCCGGCCGGCACGTCCAGAAAGCTCGCCGTGCCGTCCGGGGTCATCAGGACGGGAAGGGGATGGCCGGCGCGAGCCATCGAGCAGCGGCCCGACACCGGGTCGTACACCGCGTACAGGCAGGTGGCACCCACCTCCGCCAGGCCTGACTCAGGGGCGGCGGCTTTCCCCTCCGCCGCGTCCCGGTCCAGGCGCAACACGAGATCGTCGAGTTGGGTCAGCAGCTCGTCCGGGGGCATGTCCACATCTGCGAGAGTGCGCACGGCGGTACAGAGCCGCCCCATGGTCGCCGAGGCCTGGATGCCGTGCCCGACGACATCGCCCACCACGAGTGCCACTCTCATCCCGGACAGCGGAATCACGTCGAACCAGTCGCCTCCGATGCCGACGTCCGGCTCGGCGGGCAGATAACGAGAGGCGACCTCGATGGCGCTCGCGACCTGGCGGGGGGCGCGCTCCGGTAGCAGAGTGCGTTGCAGGGTCAGAGCGGTGGCGCGCTCGCGGGCGTAGCGGCGGGCGTTGTCGAAGCACACTGCGGCTCGGCTCGCCAGCTCCTCGGCCAGGAGGAGATCCTCCTCGTCGAACGGTTCCCGGGTGCGGTGGCGGCTCAGGTTCGTCACACCGAGGGTCAGGCCCCGGGCCCGCAGCGGCACGCTGAGAATCGAGTGGATCCCGTACTTCTGTATCGAGGCTGCCCGTGCGGGGTTGCCGGCCGCCCATTGCTCGAGGTTTTCCGCGTCCACGTGGCTGATCAAGGGACGGCCGGCGGCCAGTGCTTGTCCCGTCGGTGACCGAACGTGGTAGGTGAGCGGTGCCCCGACGTTCACCACGGATTCGGGACAGCCCGGCAGCACCGAGCCCTGGGCGACCCGTCGGAAGACGAGCAGCTCGCCGTCGCGGCTTCGCCGGGCCTCCTCACCGATGAGCACGCGGTCCAGGACCTCGACCACAACGAAGTCGGCGAAGTGCTCGATGACCACCTGTGCCAGTTCCTCGGCGGTACGGGTGAGGTCGAGCGTGGTGCCGATCCGCTCGCTCGCCTCGTTCAGGACGCTCAGCCGACGGCGCGCCCGCTGCCGTTCGGCCGGGTCGGCGGCGGTCGTGGGGGCGCCCATTCGCCGGCCTGCCGCGTCCCAGCGCGGCTCGGGCTCCACGACGGCGATCCAGACGAACTGGCCGGAGCGGTCCTGCAAGGGGCGCGTATGCAAAAGGACCGGCGCTGTGCTGCCGTCCCGTTGCCGAAGGACGGCCTCGCCGGTCCAATCCGCGCCCTGCTCCCAACATCGGACAAGTGCCTCGGGGACGGGCTCGGCGAACAGGTCCCAGATGCGGTGCCCCACGATGTCCGCCGGCTCGAAGCCCAGCAGGCCACGACTGCCGGGATCCCATGCGTCCAGCTCGCCGGAAGCCGCCACCACAGCGACAGCGCAAGTGTCTCCTGACGCCGGCATGGCGAAACGGAGCAGTTCCGTGGGTTTCATGGCGACTCACCGTCCGGGACGCCACCTCGTCCCACCACCAGGTACGCGCGGGGCATGACGCCGTACACATCCCAGCATGCCCCCCGCCCGCAGCATTCGCACAGGGGGACGGGACCACGAAGAACCGCCAGCCGCTGAGGCCGTCCGTCTCGGTCGAATCGTTCATCATCGCGAGGACGAGTGCGGGGTCACACCGTCGGAGACGTTCGTCGGACCCGGCTGTACGGTTTCTGGAAGGGCGGTGGATATCCCAAAGGCTGCGTCAGCGCCTCGTGAGGATTCCACTACTGGCGCGGCGAAGAGTTGCTTAGAGTCCGCAGCCAGGGACGAAGGCCGAGCTGACCTCGCCTGAATCACCGCACTTGCGGGGCGTGGACGTGAGAGATATCGAGCTCCGGGACTTCCCCGCCCCGCCGCCCGCCGAATGTGCCTCCGCACGACGTGAAGGGTTTGATCCGTGATCAGAACCGCATTGACCGATGTCGTCGGCATCTCCCACCCCATCTGCTCTGCTGGGATGGCACGCGTGGCCCAGGCGGATCTGGTGGTGGCCGTGAGCAACGCCGGCGGCATGGGCTGCCTGGGTGGCGTGAGCTACATGCCGGACGCGCTGCGTGCCGAGATCGAGAAGATCAAGAAGGGAACGGACAAGCCCTTCGCCGTCAACCTTCTGCTGCCGGGGTCGCTGACGACCGAGGACGAGCAGCAGTGGGCTCCCGTGCGGGATCTGTGGCAGTCACTCAGTACCGAGGAGCGCACGAAGCTCGCGGGAGTGGAGTCCCTGCTGACGTCGGGTGCCGTGGCTGATCAGGTGGAGATCGTCCTGGACGCCGCGCCGGCCGCGGTGGTGCTGACGTTCGCGACGCCGGACTGGTTCATCCGGGAGTGCAAGGAGCGGGGCATCAAGGTATTCGCCCTGGTCGGGTCGGTGGGCAAGGCCAGGGAGGCGAGCGCCGCCGGGGTCGACTTCATCGTCGCGCAGGGCTTCGAAGCGGGCGGCCACACCGGGTACACGTCGACGCTGACGCTCGTACCCGCCGTGATCGACGAGGTCGAGCAGCCCGTCCTGGCGGCGGGCGGCATCGCGGACGGCCGGGGCCTGGCCGCGGCACTCACGCTCGGCGCCGCCGGAGTGTGGGTGGGAACCCGCTTCATCGCGAGCCCGGAAGCGTACGGGCACGACGCCTTCAAGCAGCGGGTGATCGACGGCAGGTTCCAGGACACGACGATCACTTACTCCTACAGTGGCAAGCGGATGCGCGCCTTCGCCAACGACTGGACGAGCGCGTGGGAGACCTCCGGCGAGCAGACTGCCGGCTTCCCTGGCCAGTACGCCGTCGCGGGTACCCGCGTCGAGACGGGCTACCAGGACGGCGACCTGGAGTTCGGCATGATGCCGGCCGGCCAGACCGTGCAGTTGGTACACGAGATCACGCCGGCCGCCCGGATCGTCGAGGAGATGGCCGCGCAGGCCGAACGGATCCTGCGGCAAGTCACTCCACGAGACTGAGTACGACGCGAGCTGGCGCGGCCGGGCCGGACCAGCGAACCACGAACGCGGCAGCGACCGCGTCCTCACGGCACCGGGCACCGGGCACAAGCGACACCGGGCACGAACGCCGCAACCGGGAAGGACCCCCGATGACACGCACACAGGAGTACACGGATTACCTGGCGGCCTTCCAGCCAGTCGCAGCACTGTACGCGGAGCGCCCGGCGATCGTCGACGGTGACTTGACGGTGACGTTCGGCGAACTGTGGTCCATGGTGGAGCAACGCGCCGAGAGCCTGCGGAGCGCGGGTCTGGAACGCGGCGACCGGGTCGCCCTCGTCGCGGAGAACTCGGCGTACTACCTGGCGTCGGCGCTCGCGGTATGGCGTGCCGGGGGAGTGCTGGTGACGGTGTACCCGTCGGCGGGAGCGTCCGATCTGCAGTACTCGGTGGAGCTCGGCGACCCCGCGCTCATCCTCACCGACGGCCGGGTCGACCTGTCCGTGCTCGACGAGCAGGGTCCGGCCGCCCCGACGGCGTCGATCGTCGACTTCGACGTCACACAGGTGCGGCGCGACGCGGAACCGACCCCCGCGCCGGTCGCCGACAAACTGGCGATGATCTGCTTCTCGTCAGGGACGACAAGCCGCCCCAAGGCGATCATGGTCACGCCGCACACCATCCACAACTGTGCCGAGACGTATGCCGAGGTGTGGCACCTCGGTCCCGCTGATGTGACGGCCGTAGCGCTGCCGATGGCCTGGATGTACGGACTGGTCAGTACCTCCCTGTCCACACTGCTGCGCGGAGGGACGGTGGTCGTGCTGCGGCGCGCGCGTCCCGAGCTGATCGCCGAGGCCGTCATGACGCACGGCGTCACCTTCCTCCCGGGCGTCACCACCATGTTCGTCAAGCTCGTCGAGTACATGGCCTCGGACACGGACCGCATATGGTTTCCGACGCTGCGGCTGTGCATAGCGGGTGGCGAGCCGCGCAACGAGACGGTCTTCGAGCGGTGGCGCGCCGTGACCGGCTGCGCGGTACTGGACGCATACTGTGCCTCCGAGTGTCTCCCGCTGGTCACCTACGACCCCCTGCGGGACCCGGTCCCCCTGCCGGGCTCGGCCGGCAAACTTGTGCCGCGCGCCCTGCTGCGTGTCGTCGACGCCGACGGCCATGACGTGGCACCGGGCGAGGTCGGGGAGGCACTGTCGAGCGGTCCCGGCGTGATGCTCGGCTACTGGCGCGACGAGGAGCAGACCAGGGCCGCGCTGACCGAGGACGGCTGGTACCGCACCCAAGACCTCGTCCGGGTCGACGAGGACGGCTATGTCCACGTCGTGGGGCGACTCTCCGACCTGATCATCCGCGGGGGCACCAACATCTCGCCGGCCGAGGTCGAACGTGTGCTGCGCGAGCACCCGGGGATCGGCGACGTCGCCGTGGTCGGACTTCCCGACGCGGTGTACGGCCAGGAAGTCGTCGCCGCGATCGTCCCCGGGCCCGGTGGCACCGTGAACGACGCGGAGCTCTCCTCGTTCGCCCGGGAACGACTGGCGCCCTACAAGGTGCCCACCAGCTTCGTGACGATCGACGCCCTGCCCGTCAGCGAGACGACCGGCAAGGTCAGCCGCAAGCACGTCGCCGCGTCGCTGCTCGCCGAACGGGCCCACCAGCGCTGACCACCGCTCTCCAGCTGGATTTTGCTGTCTGACCTGGTCTTTCGCCGGGTAGCGGGAGTGTAGCGGGACTTCGGTCGTGCGGGGGCGGTCTCACGCAGACCGCCCCTCGATCGTGCGACAACGCCGCAGGTAGTGACAGCGGCGGGCGACTGCTTGACGTCGGCGGCGCCAGTTCGACCAGCTCAGCGCGTGGTGTCGTCCGCGGTGTCCGCTCAGTTACGGGGGGCGGGCGCGACAAGCTGCCAGGAGTCGACGAACCTCCGCCACTGTGAGCCCGACGGTCCCGACTGTCGCATCTGTTCCGCCCCCTTTTCCCAGGGCTGGTGTGCCGTATCGGACAGGAAGGCGTGCGCGAGCATGGCCAAGGTGATGCCGATACCAGCCCATGTAGCGGCGGACTTCGTACTGATCCAGGCCGCATTCGTTCTTCGCGTCCTGGAAGAACTCCTGGATCGCCCAACGTGTGCCGGCGACCCGCACCAGCTCCTGGACGGTGACTTGAAGCGGTGCATAGGCGATCTCGTCGGGCCTGTTGATGCTGCGCCGGGCAGTGCCCATCGGATTCGATGGGGACCCCGCCCTGATAGTCGAACTCGGCGACGGCCGGCAGCCGCACTGCTGCCCAGTGGTAGACGCGGGGCCCCTTCGCGCAGCTGCCGCATGAGAATTTCTCCCACGCCTCGTCCGGTGCCTGCGCGAACAGCCCCTCGGTCCGTGAACAGCCGACGCTGAACTGCGACTTGGGCACAGCCAGGACGTAGCCGACATCGGCCTCCTCCAGCATGCGGCGCAACCGCTATGCCTGGCCGTAGGCGCAGTCCGCGGTCACCCAGGTGTCGGCGTGCACCCGAATGTGCACAGGCAGGTACAGCCGGACGTGCACAGTCTTCGCGTCTCTTTCGGTTGGTGAAAACGGCACCGGGGCCCGGGGCTCGGGGTGTGTCAGAGCAGGGGCCGCCGGTGCAGCGTTCCGTTTGTCCAAGCCTGGTAGTGCTGTGCGGGCCGGTGAGCCAGGTCGTGAGTGTCAGCGTTTAATGCGGCTGCGGACAGCGAGGACGGCGAGCGCGAGCAGAGTGGGTTCGAGGAGGCGGGAGGCCATCTCGATGTAGGTGCCAGAGGTGGTGAGGTTCTGTCCGGAGGAGTGGAAGACCACGGAGTTGACCACGACACGGGTGGCTTTCTCCGCGCGGTCGGCGGTCAGGCGCTGGTGCCAGGTGCCTGACAAGTGCGGGTCGGGA